>CADCUJ010000039.1 GCA_902805855.1 uncultured Nocardioidaceae bacterium | reverse complement strand
CGGAAGCGATCAGGACTCCGAGCACCGCCAAAGCGAACACGATGAGCTCGGTGGTCTTGTAGGCCGACTTGGTCTCGGTGCTGATGCGCCGAGTCGAGTTGTTGTAGGCCACCGCGGCAGAACCGTCCGTCGAGGCCGGTGCATGGCTGGACACGATGTGTCTCCATTCATTTCAAAGGGGCTCTCGGACATGAAAAAGCCCCGGCACGTACTCGTGGCCGGGGCTTGACCGAAAGCTTCTAGCCGAACAATTGTGCCCACAATCTCCAACCCGAAACCTCCCTCTGGCGAAGTTCAGCTCCATGCCAGAAGGTCGAGGCGACGTTCAACCCCTGTGACTACGCTCGCTCCATGGAAGGAGCGCGGACGGCGCGAGGTTCAAACGAGCGCCGATGTCCCGCCGCAGTCTCCTCATCCCGCGACGTCGACATCTGCTCGCGACGTGCGGTCCTGACAGGTGGCCTGGCCTTCGGGCTCACCTGGGTGGTCGGTGGATGCCAGGAAGGCGGGGAGGAACTGACAGCGGACGCCCCACTCGGCGGACGGGACTCCGGGAAAGAAGGCGGCCTCTCCCAAGGACGCCTTCGGTTCCGTCCCGACGCCCCGAGCGGCACGACCGGTCGTACGGGGGAGATCACCCTGCGTCCCCGGCCCGAAGCGCCGCAGGCGTACGGCTACGTGCCGCCGGCCGTCGAGGATGGTCCGGTGCGCCTGGTGCTGTTCCTGCACGGTGCCGGGGGAGACGCGAGCCGATCGGTCAACGCCCTCCGGTCCTTCGCTGACGAGGAACGGCTCCTGCTCCTCGCCCCGCAGTCCACTGGGACGACGTGGGACGCGATCGGCGGCGAATTCGGAGCCGACGTGGAGAACATCGACCGGCTCCTTGCGAAAGCCGCAGCTGCCTACCCGGTGCGCAGCTACACCGTTGCCGGGTTCTCCGACGGCGGGTCCTACGCGCTGTCGCTCGGCATCGGCAACGGGGACGTGTTCGACTCGGTGATGGCCTTCTCCCCGTGCTTCAGCGCGGCGGAGATCCGCACCGGGCGGCCCCGGTTCTTCGTCTCCCACGGGACCGAGGACGAGGTGCTGCCGATCGATCAGTGCAGCCGGCAGATCGTTGCGCGGTTGCGGCAAAACGGGTACGTCGTCACCTTCGAGGAGTTCGCAGGCGGGCACAAGAATTCGCCGGAGATCAAGGACAAGGCGATCGACTGGCTGGGACACGGGGCCAGAGCCGGCTGAGCACACTTCGCCCGGCAGCATACTGGGGCGTGAGTGACCATGACGTTTCTCGTGACGTCAGCCGGGCACACCCCGCGGTTAGCCTGCCGAATCAGGGCTGGACCGAGAGGAACAGGAACGCAGCGAACAGCACCAAGTGAACCACGCCCTGTAGCGCATAGGCCCTGCCCTGGACCACCGTGAACGCGGTGACCACGACGGTGATCGCCAACAGCACCAAGTGCAGGGGCTCAAGACCGAGCTCGAGTGGGCCGGTGAGCCAGATCATCGCCACAGCGACGGTCGGGATGGTCAGTCCGATCGAAGCCATCGCCGAGCCGTACGCCAGGTTCAGGCTGAACTGCACGCGGTCCCGCGCGGCGTTGCGGACCGCTGCGATGGACTCGGGGGCGAGCACGAAGAGGGCCACCACGACACCGACCACGGCGTATGGGAGCCCGAGGTCTTGGACTGTCTGCTCGATCGTGGGCGCGAGCAGCTTGGCCAGCCCCACAACGGACACCAGCGCGGCGACGAGCAGCCCGAGACTGACCCACGCCTCCCGGGCCTCTGGCGGGTCGGCGTGATCGTCGCCGTCGAGGTCCAGCAAGCCGGTGACCCGGCCCCGTTCGTCGCTAGCGACCGGCAGGAAGAAGTCCCGATGACGGATGGTCTGGGTGAAGACGAAGGCGGCATAGAGCGCCAGGGACGCCACCGCGGCGAAGGCCAGCTGCGAGGGCGAGTACTCCCGGCCATCGGCCGAGGTGGTGAAGCTCGGCAGCACCATGGTCACTCCGGCCAGCGTGATCACGCTGGCGACGGCCGAGCCGGTGCCGGAGGCGTTGAAACTGACCAGCTTGTGCTTGCGCGCGCCAACGAACAGGGATATTCCCACGATGCCGTTGAGCGTGATCATCACGGCCGCGAAGACGGTGTCGCGCGCATAGGTGCTGGCACCCTGTCCGCCGCTGGTCATCAGCATGACGATCAAACCGACCTCGATGACGGTGACGGCGACTGCCAGGATCAGCGACCCGAACGGTTCCCCGACCTTGTGTGCCACGACCTCTGCATGGTGGACGGCGGCCACGATCCCACCGCTGAGCGCGACCGCCACGGCGACGAGGACCGCCCAGTGGTCGTGACGAAACCACGCAACAGCCAGCACCAGCACGCCGAGCACCGGTACGACGACCGGCCACTGCAGCCGGCCACGGACCGCGGTGGCGACACTCATGAAGTGCAATCTAGGACAGCGAGTGTTCGTGCGCGCGACCGAGTGGGACGAGCCTCGAGACGCCGTACACCGTGGCGCCAGCGTCGCGAGGACCGCGCTGGGGCCCCTGGCTCGGCGTACGGTGAGGACAGACTTCCAGCCAGCTGAGAACGAAGGGTGCGGACGTGTCCACCAGCTTCGTGCTGAGCCTGATCGCCTTGGTTGCCCTCGTCATCGGCGCCCGGCTACTGCTCGGTGGGCTGCCACTGAGCAGTCTCGCCAAGCGGCTGTCGGTGCCCGACGCCGTGATGACCGGCGTCGGTCTCCTCGGGCTGGCCTTCCACTGCGGCGCGATGTTCTTCCCCGGCCTGGTGACGGCAATACCGGGCGCACAGGCCGCAGCCGATGCGATCAACGCGCTCGGCACCGCGAGCATCGTCTGGTACGTCGTGCCCGCGTTGCTGGTGCTCGCCGGGCTCCGGCGGCTGCACTGGTCCGGCCCAGCCGCGATCAGCCTCGTGCTGACAGCCGTCGGCGTGACGATGTACAACGGCGGGCCGCTCGAGGTTCACCTGGCCACGATCTTCGCGGCCGGCGTCGTACTCGCCATGGTCGCCGCCGTGCTCGTACTGCCCCCGTCCGGGCGAAACCGGAGACCGTTGTCTGACCGGCCCCGCTGAACCGGAGCCACCGCCCTGCAGTCGGAGGATGACTTCGGTCGGGCACTAGGAATACGCTGGGGCGGTGCAAGGCGCCCGGAGCCGAGCTGAGCACTTGCGTCGCCTGTCCCGGCTCGAGATCACGCGGCTGACGCCGCGAACCGTCCTGTTGTCCGTCGGTCGCCAGCGGCATCGGGTGCAGCAGCTCGCCAAGGACAGCTGGCTGGTGCGTCAGCAGTCCCGGTCGGGGGACGTGCTCGTCGACCGCACGTACGCCGAGCAGCTCAGCCTGCTCAAGCATGTCGCTGAGGAGCACATCGCCTGGGTGCTGCGCCGGCTGAAGATCAACTGCGTCCTCGACGTCGGCGCCAACCGAGGGCAGTACGCCAAGCGGCTGCGCAGAGCCGGCTACACCGGGCGCATCGTCTCCTTCGAGCCACTGCCAGGGGTGGCGGCGAGGCTCAAGAAGGCGGCTGCCCGAGATCCTGAGTGGCGCGTGTTCCGCTGTGCCCTCGGTCAGGAGCGCGGGGAGACAGAGATGAGCATCGCCGGCGGGCAGGCTCGGATGAGCTCACTGCTCCCGCCGAGCGACTTCGGCAAGTCGTGGGCCGCGAAGCTGCGCGGGGACAGCGAGACGGCGCCGGTCTCGATCCGGCGGCTCGACGAGCTGTTCGCCGAGGCCATCGCCGGCATCACCGAGCCTCGGGTCTATCTCAAGCTCGACACCCAGGGCTACGACCTGCAGGCTTTCGCCGGCGCAGGTGACTGCATCCAGGACGTCATCGGTATGCAGTCGGAGGTGTCGTCGGTGCAGATGTACGAAGGAATGCCGAGGTTGACCGAGCAGATCGCGACCTACGAGTCCGCGGGCTTCGCACTGACCGGCATGTTCCCGGTGATCGTCGACCGGCCCACCCTGCGGGTCATCGAGTTCGACGCGGTCATGATCCGTGCCGACGCACTGGGTAAATGATGCCCGGTTCGGCCGCGCCTGCGCCTCGCGCGCACTAGGGTCACCGCGACGGGCCGGCCTTGGCCCGGCCGAGATGGGAGAGCGATGAGCCCGAGGATGCGTCCCACCCCCACGAGCACTCGCCGGAAGGTCGCCGTCCTCACGGCCGCTCCGCTGGTCCTGCTCGCGACCTTGGCCGCCACGCCGACGGCCGCCGGTGCCACCGCGGAGGACGGATTCGGTGCCGCGGCCTCGCGGGCAGCCGTTCGCAGCGAAGTCCGCCTCGGCAACGCGACCGAGCAGGGCGTGGTGGGCTCGTTGCGGGCGCGACCATCTGCCAGGCAGGTCGCCACAGCCACCTTCAACATCCGCTACAGCGGCTTCTCCGCCGAGGCGCGGACGGCGTTCCAACGCGCGGCCGACATCTGGGCCACCCAGGTCACCTCGAGTGTCCCGATCACTGTCGATGCCAGCTTCGGACCGCTGCCGCCCGGAGCCCTGGGCTCGGCCGGACCGGGCAGCCTGTGGCGTGACTTCGCCGGCGCTCCCGCGCCGAGCACCTGGTATCCCGAGGCGATCGCGAACAAGCGTGCCGGCCGACAGCTGAGTGCCGATGCGGACGTCGTAGCGCAGTTCAGCAGCTCCTTCGACGGCTGGTGGTTCGGCGCGGGAGCCGCTCCCGGTCGCAAGATCGACTTCACCGCTGTGGTGCTCCACGAGCTGGGCCACGGGCTGGGCTTCCTGGGCGCGGGTGAGGTGCGGGACGGCCGCGGCAGCGTGCGCACAGGGGGGTTCCCGATCTCCTACGACCGGTTCACCGAGAACACCGCCGGCACAGCGCTGCTCGCCTTCCCCAACCGCTCCACCCAGCTCGGCAACCAGCTGAGGAGCAACGGGGTGTACTTCGACACTCGCGCGGTGCGCAACAGCAACAGCGGCAACCGCGCTCGGCTCTTCGCGCCGTCACGGTGGCAGCCGGGAAGCAGCTACAGCCACCTGAACGAGGCGACGTACAAGCCGGGCAGCCCGAACGCGCTGATGACCCCGGTGATCAACCGCGGCGAGACGATCCGCACGCCCGGACCGATCACCAACGCGATCTTCTCCTCCATCGGCTGGTGACGAACGGCGGGCTTCTGTACCTCACCGCGCAGGGCTCAGCCCGGGTGACCAGTGGCATCGTGGCCGAGAGCGGTCCCGATGTGTCGGGCCACATCGACGTCCGACAGGTACTCCTTGATGTCGTGGGCGCGCTCACGCCGGTTGCCGGTCAAGATCTCCTGGACGCTGCCGCCCCACGTCCCCCTCAGCGGGCATCCGATGGACACGGCGTCGGCAGCGCTCCACGCGTTGACCCAGTGCTGCACCCGCTCCGGGTGCTGTGGGCCGTCGGCCAGCAGCCGGTTGTGTACCGCCCCCATTCCCAGGGGACTGCCGACGGTGACGAGGAGGGCGACGTCCACACCGGGTGACAACCGGCTCAGCATGTCCATCCCGACCACGGTGCCGAGACTGTGGCTCACCAGCACGATGCTTCCGGAGGTCGGCACCGTCTCTGCCACCGTGTCGAGCACTGCGTCGCGGACACCCTCACGAGCCAGGTAGACCGCGACGTCGCTGAACACCTGTGCGACCACCGCTTCGTCGAGCCCACTGCGTCCTGCCAGCCAACTCAGCCGGCGCTGGAGGAGGCTGCTGGTGAGCCCGGCCAGACCATCGAGGCTCTCCTCAGCCCCACCCGGACCGCCACCATCGGGGTCGCCCAGCACGTCGGGCATCCCGGCACGGCTCGCGGCCTGGTCGATCATCTGCTCGTAGGCCGCACGGGCCGCATCGTCGGGGGGCGCCAGGGCGTGGGCGGTCTCGTAGGACCGGGACCTGGGTGGGCCTGGCAGCTCGAGCGAGGCCGCCGACTCGACCAGCCGGTCGCCGTAGTAGGGGAACCACACGTCGCGCGGGGCGAGCGGTGGCAGGTCGCCCAACGTGAGCCCGGCGTTCAGCCCGGCGACCCACGAGTTCCGGAGCATCGTCGGGTGCATGCCCGGCTGGCTGCGTCCGTGCAGGAACACCAGGTGCGTGTCACCAGGGTCAGCGCCCTGGACGCCCACGGACTCACGACCGGCCCTTGGGGTCGATGCGCTCGCCCGTGGCCTCCGCCTGGCTGGACCAGACACAGTCGTGGCGACCGACGTCGTCGACGGCCAACCGGCCTCGGGGCCCAGCTCGCGGAGCACCTGTGCCTGTGCCGCCGGGAGGTCCAGGCCGGACAGGTGCTTGAGGATCACACTGACCCTGGCACCCTCGTTGGCAACCCAGTCGATCGCGTCGTCCCCGTCACCGCTTCGCCAGACGGCGCCGTCCTTGCGCAAGGTGCGGCCCTCGCGGTCCTTTCTGGGGACCCCGGAGTGGTGCAGCGCCACGACCTCCCACTGGTCGTTGTACACCGGCGACCCGGAGTTCCCTGGCTCGGTGTCCGCGAGGTACTGGAGGAACTCGGTGATCTGCAGCTGCAGGCCGTTGTCCCGGATGGAGATCTCCTTCTGGCGACCCATCGGGTGCCCCACGACGTTGACGTTCTCGCCGTTGACGATCTTGCCCTGCTCACGGATGAGCTGGTTGTAGCCGAACCGGTCCCCGGCGTTACGCCCGTCGGCAGCGGGTCGCACGAGCACCAGCGTCATGTCGAGATGCTGGTCGGTGACGAAGAACGCCTCCGGCTCCAGCTTGTAGCGGACCGGTGTACAGGGTGTCTGGTCGACGTCCAGCTCGACGGCGAACTCCACGATCGCGTCGCCGGCCGACCCCTCGTCGGGCAGCACGTGGTTGTTGGTCATCAGCAGGCGGGCGGAGACCAGGAAGCCGGTGCCAAGGGGGAGTTCCCGGCCGCCTTCCACGGCGGAGATCCGGGCAACGGACGTGGCGGCGCGAGCGCCACGAGGGAGGAAGTTCCAGGGCTGCATGTCGTTGGTCGCGCCGACGATGCGCTCGAGCGCAGCTCGCTCGTCGGCAGTCTCCCGCAGGGCGGTCTCGACCACGACCCGCGGAGGCGCCTCGTTGTGCTGCAGCAACCGCTCGACCCGGGGACGGAGCTCCTCGACGGTGTCGGTGATCCGCACACCGCGCTCTTGGCGCTCCCGCTCGTGGGCGGCCCGCGCGGCGGCCGAGCCGTCGAAGCGCTCCCGCGCCTGGTCCCACTGCTCTCGGCGCGCTTCGCGCAGGTGGTCACCCAGAATGCTCATCCGCCCCTCCGGTGCCTCAACCTACTCCTCGGCTCGAGGTCGTCGCGATGCTCGCTGTGCACCGCCAGTGCATCGCAGCAGCGGCCAGCAGGTTAGGCACCCGGGCATGGGGTAACCGGTGCGCATGAGCGAGCAACCGGGCGACCGGAACCTCCAGACCGCAACGTGTCCGCACTGCGGGAGCGAGATGGTCTCCGGCACCGTCGACTTGGCAGAGACTCCTGATGTGACCCAGGAGCGTGATGAGCAGCGCTCGGAGTTCAACCCAGGGGAGATGGTGGCAGTCAGCCACTGCCCCAACCCGGACTGCCACGGCGGTGCCGGCGCACAGGTGTGACCCGCCGCGCGTAGCCGCCCGCTACTTGTCGGTCAGCGGCTGACCCTCGGAAGCCGAGGTCTCCTCGCGGTTCTCCTGCTCGTCAGGATCCTTGTCCACCCGGTCCGCGACGTCGGCCGCGGAGACGTCATCGACCTTCTCGATCCGCTCACCACTTGGTGTCTGGCTCATGGGCGGCGGGTACCCGGATCAGTCCCGGTCCATGCAGGCCGGCTCACGCCAGCTGGGCCCTCTCCACGCAGGCCAGCCAGGTCTCGGCGAACGCAGTCCCGTCCACGGCCGTGACGACCGAGGTCCGGCGCCCGCCGGGATGCCGGTCGAAACGCAACGAGCCGTTCACGGCGGATGACCGCAGCTCCATCACCTCTTGTTGCGCACCCGTCCAGCCGAGTGCGACCGCGCACGCGACGGGGTCCCAGTGGAAGTTGGCCAGGTCGTCGGGAAGCGCGCTGTGCTCGCGGCCGAGCCTGGCATGGTCGGCCCTCTCCGAGCGGGCGAGCGCCTGCTCGCCAAGGAGCCTCCCGACCGGTCCGCTCGCCCGCAGGCGCGGAAGGTCCGACGTACGCAGCCAGGCAGCCGCTGCCGCGGCGCACGGGACGAAGGTGAGATCAGCCTGGCTGCCGAAGACGGCGAGGGCGGCATCGACGTCACAGCGGACGTTCCAGTCCCGCTCCGGACCCCACCTCGGGTAGCCGGCCGGGAACGGCAGCGCCCAACCACCCATCGTCACCACCCGCGCCTCGGACAGTACGTCGGGCCGCGCTCGGTGCAGCCGTCCCAGGTTCGTGTACGGACCAATGGCCACGATCGTGGCGCCTGCCTGCACGCTGTCCGCCAACAGGTCGAGCGCTGCCCCGGTGTCGGCGGAGCCGCGCATCGGCGGCGGCTCATCCGCATCGCCCCAGAACCGTGCATGCGCCGGAAGCCGGCCCATCGGCCGGCCGGACAGTGACCTGCCGCTGCCCACAGCGACCGGCACTCCAGAGGCACCCAGCAGGCGGAGCACGAGATCGACGTAGCCAGCTCGCCTGCCGTCGGGGTCGGCTGTGGTGGTCACACCCACCAGCTGGGCTCCTGGCCAGCCCAGCACCATGGCCAGCGCACATGCGTCATCGGGGTCGCCGGCGAAGTCCGTGTCGAGGTGGATGCGCATGCCACCAGTCTGCTCGAGGGCGCTCGGCGGGTGCCGAGACTGCGCGGCCAAACCCACTAGGCTGTTGCCCAGGACACATGAGGTTCGGCCGAGGAGACGACGGTGAGCAGGCGGGACGCGGAGTTGGTGGAAACCAACCGGGTCCTGACGATTCCCAACATCATCAGCATCATCCGGCTGGCGGGCGTGCCGCTGTTCTTGTGGCTGGTGCTGGGTCCGGAGGCCGACGGCTGGGCCTTCGGGCTGTTGATGCTCTCCGGCTTCACCGACTGGGTCGACGGCTACCTTGCCCGCCGCCTCAACCAGACCTCGAAGGTCGGCGAGATCCTCGACCCGGTCGCCGACCGCCTCTACATCCTCGCCGTGGTCTTCGGTCTCGCCTGGCGTGACATCATCCCCTGGTGGTTGGCATTCCTGCTGCCGGCACGTGATCTGTTCCTGTGGGGCCTGGTGCCCCTGCTGCGGACCCGCGGGTACAGCGCGCTCCCGGTCCATTTCCTCGGCAAGGCGGCGACGGCGAACCTGCTCTACGCCTTCCCCCTGCTGCTGCTCGGTGACGGCGACGGCGTCGTGGCAACACTTGCCGAGGTCTTCGGCTGGGCATTCGCGATCTGGGGGACCGGCCTGTACTGGTGGGCCGGGCTCCTCTACGCCTGGCAGGTCCGCAAGCTGATGGCCGACCACGAACGGAGGGCGGTCGCACCCGATGTCGGCTGAGTCGGACAGGCGGTCGGACAGGGGGTCGCACAGCGGTACCACGGGCTCGCGGCCGGCGCCGACGCATCCGGATCTGCTCGACCGGGTCACGGCGTTCTCCTTGGACGAGGACTATGCGCACGCCTCCCGGCGAGACGACGTGGGCGCCCACGCCGGACCGCGGTCGCGACGTTCCCACGCGACCGCACTGGTGGTCTTGGCGCTGTTCGGGGTGCTGATCGTCACCGCCGCGGTGCAGACATCTCGCAACGCCGTGTCCGCGGCGCAGGACCGGGACGAGCTGATCACCCAGATCCAGGCGCGCAGCGCCGACGTGGAGTCGACCCGGGAGCGGATCCAGTCCGTGCGTCGAGAGGTCGAGCAGCTGGAGGCCCGGTACTTCGCCGCGACCAGCGAGGGCCAGGCCGTCTCGAACAGGCTGGCTCGCCTCGGCACGAACACCGGCTCGCTGCCGGTGGCGGGGCCCGGGGTGCGTGTGGTCGTGGACGATGCTCCCAACGCCTCGAGCGCGCAGCAGGAGGTGCTCGACAAGGACTTGCAGAAGCTGGTGAACGGCCTGTGGGCCTCCGGTGCCGAGGCGATCTCCATCAACGGCCAGCGGCTGACGAACCTGAGCGCGATCCGCCATGCCGGCTCCGCGATCACCGTGAACTACCGCTCGTTGGCCAGGCCGTACGTCGTCTCGGCCATCGGTGACCCGAACTCGATTCCCGCGCGTTTCGTCGAGTCCGACCACGGAGCCGAGTGGTTGGATCTACAGGCAACCTTCGGTCTGCGGTTCGACATGACCTCCGAGGAGAACCTCACCTTGCCAGCGGCCACCCGGCTCGACCTGCGCTACGCGACCCAGCCCAAGGCTGCCCGATGATCGCCGCGCTCGGACTGCTGCTCGGCATCGTCGTCGGCCTCCTGCTCCAGCCGGACGTGCCGCTGGGCCTCGAGCCGTACCTTCCCATTGCCGTCGTTGCCGCGCTCGACGCGGTCTTCGGTGCACTGCGCGCCTTCCTCGACGGCATCTTCGACGACAAGGTCTTCGTGGTCTCGTTCATCAGCAACGTCCTGATCGCAGCACTGATCGTCTACCTCGGCGACAAGCTCGGCGTCGGGGGACAGCTGGCGACCGGCGTGATCGTCGTGCTCGGTATCCGGATCTTCTCCAACGTCGCGGCGATCCGGCGCCACCTGTTCCATGCCTGAGCAGCAGACCGGACGCGAGCGGCTCCGGCAGGCCCTGACCAGACCGGTCTCGCGGGGACAGGTCACCGCTGCCGTCCTGCTCGCGATCGTCGGTTTCGCCAGCGTCGTGCAGGTGCAGTCCCAAGACCGCGACGCGAACTTCGCCGGCGCGCGGCAGCAGGACCTCATCCAGCTCCTCGACTCGCTGAACCTCGCCTCCGAGCGCGCCGAGAACGAGATCGCCGACCTCGAGGAGGCCCGGAGCTCGCTGCGCAACGACGCGGACAGCTCCAACGCGGCCCTGCAGGAGGCGCGTGAGCAGGCCGCCGCTCTCAGCATCCTTGCCGGCACGGTGCCAGCGGTGGGGCCCGGCATCGTGGCCGAGGTACGCGCCCCGGCCGGCCGCGTCGGCATCGACCAGCTGCTGAACGGCCTGGAGGAGCTGCGCGACGCCGGCGCCGAAGCGATCGAGATCAACAACACGGTCCGCGTGGTCGCGCAGACCTCCCTCACCGACGGTGAGGCCGGCGTGGTCGTCGACGGGCAACAGCTCTCACCGCCGTACACCATCGAGGCGGTCGGCGAACCGAACACGCTCGCGCAGGCTCTCGACTTCACCGGCGGATTCATCGACGAGGTGGAGGGCGAGGCCATCGGGGGGCAGGTGCGCGTCGAGCAGCGCGAGGCGGTCGAGATCTCGACTGTCCGGGAGCCGAACGAGCCGGAGTACGCCGAGCCAACCGAGCAGGAGTAGCCTGCACCCGAACTCGTCCGCCCGACCTCCGTGGAGGAGCACCGTGTATCCCGACGACCTCAAGTACACCAGCGAGCACGAGTGGATCAGATCGCCTGGCGAGGTCGAGGGCTCGGTGCGGGTCGGGATCACCCACTTCGCCCAGGACGCGCTCGGTGACATCGTCTACGTCTCGCTGCCCGAGGTCGACGTGGAGGTCGAAAGCGGCTCGGCAGTCGGCGAGCTGGAGTCCACGAAGTCGGTCAGCGACGTGTACGCACCGGTCAACGGCACGGTCGTCGCGCGCAACGAGTCGCTGGACTCCACCCCGGAGCTGGTCAACTCGGACCCTTACGGTGAGGGGTGGCTGTACGAGATCGAGCCGGCGGACGCGTCCGCGATCGAGGCACTGATGGACGCGAAGACCTACGAGGCCTCGCTCGAGTCCTGATAGGTTTCCGTCCAACCATCAACCTCGACTGCTGCTTGAGGCTTCACCCGGCCGGGTGAGGGCGCGGTCGAACCCAGGGGAGGCCGAGGATGCCGTTCTGCACCGCTTGCGGGAAACAGAATCCGGACGACGCCCGATTCTGCTCACGGTGCGGTCACCGCCTGGTCACCGAGGAACCCAACGGCGACTCGTCCGATCGGCCCGAGGCCGGGCAGGAGACGCCCGGGGAGACCACTTCGACGATCACGTTCGGCGGTCCGTCCAAGGGCACAGACCAGCCGTCGGAGGAGCGCTCGCTGAACGACGCCGACGCCGCCGCCGTCGATGCCCTGCCCGCAGGGAGTGCGCTGCTGGTGGTGCAGCGGGGTCCGAGCGCCGGCAGCCGATTCCTGCTGGACACCGACCTGGTCTCCGCGGGCCGGCATCCGGACAGTGAGATCTTCCTCGACGACGTGACCGTCTCCCGCCGGCACGCCGAGTTCCGCCGAGGCCCGAACGGGTTCCGGGTCGCCGATGTAGGCAGTCTCAACGGCACCTACGTGAACCGCGATCGGATCGACGAGGTGGACCTCCAGGGCGGGGACGAGGTGCAGATCGGCAAGTACCGGCTCGTGTACTTCGCCAGCCACTCAGGAGTTGGCAGCCAGCGGTGAAGGCAGCGGCCGCCTCCCGCGCTCGGCTGAGCATCGGGGAGGTCCTCGCGCAGCTCAAGCCGGACTTCCCCGAGGTCAGCATCTCCAAGATCCGGTTCCTCGAGGCCGAGGGGCTCATCGAGCCAGAACGCACGCCGTCGGGCTACCGGAAGTTCTCTCAGCGCGACGTCGACCGGTTGCGCTATGTGCTGACCAGCCAGCGCGAGCGCTACCTGCCGCTGAAGGTGATCAAGGAGCATCTGGACGCCTTCGACCGGGGGATGGAACCCCCTGAGGCAACCGGTGCCGGCCCGACGGTGCCCCGGGTGGTACTGGCCGCAGACGGCTATCCCACCGCCGACGCGTTCGGGCCGGAGGACTCCGAGCTGCGGCTCACCCGGGCCGAGCTGATCTCCGCAGCGGAGATCGAGGAGCAGCTGCTCGAACAGCTGGAGGCCTACGGGCTGGTCCGGACGAGAGCCGGGTCCAGCCACTTCGACGGCGATGCGCTGATGATCGCCAAGACTGCCGGTGAGCTGGCTGAGTTCGGCCTCGAGCCGCGACATCTGCGCGCGTTCAAGACCGCCGCAGATCGTGAGGTCGGCCTGGTCGAGCAGGTGGTGGCACCCATGCGACGAAGCCGCGACGCGGCCGCCAAGGCGCGCGCCGAGGACGCGATCAAGCAGATGGCTGCATTGTCGGTCCGCCTGCACGCGAGTTTGATAAAGACCGCGCTCGGCACAGTTCGATGACCTGACTTCGCGGAGTAGGCTGAGCGGCGTGCGCGAAGTAGATGTCATCGGTGTCCGTGTCGAGATGCCTTCGAACCAGCCCATCGTCTTGCTCCGCGAGGTCTCGGGGGACAGGTACCTGCCGATCTGGATCGGTGCGGTCGAAGCCACTGCGATCGCCTTCGCCCAGCAAGGTGTGGTGCCACCGCGCCCGCTGACCCACGACCTGATCAAGGACCTGCTCGCCGCCACCGGAAACGACCTGTCCGAGGTGCGGATCACCGAGATGAAGGACGGCGTCTTCTACGCCCTGCTGGTCTTCGACTCGGGCGTCGAGGTCAGCGCACGGCCGTCCGACAGCATCGCGCTGGCTCTGCGCACGGGCACCCGGATCGTCTGCGCCGACGACGTCCTCGCCGAGGCGGGTCTGGCCGTCCCCGACGAGCAGGAGGACGAGGTGGAGAAGTTCCGCGAGTTCCTCGACCACGTGACCCCGGAGGACTTCGAGAGCCGGTAGCACCTCAACCTCAACCTCTAGTTGAGGGTTGCGACACGCGCCGCGGCTCGGCCGGTGTTCGTTGACCGGCGCCGCGCCAGCGCCGTACCTTGGGGATGGCAGCGAGTGTCTCGGCTGTAACTCCACGGGTGTGTTCCCTCTGCGAAGGTGAGTCTGATGGTTTCAGGCAATGGCGACAGGTCGCTCGACGCCGAGCCGGCACATCTGCCCCACGACGAGCAGGGGCTCCTCTTCGACGACGAGCTGTCACCGCTGCCGAACGACGCCGGCTACCGCGGGCCGACCGCCTGCAACGCCGCTGGGATCACCTACCGTCAGCTCGACTACTGGGCACGCACCGGCCTGGTCGAGCCGACGGTGCGCGGGGCCACCGGTTCCGGCACCCAGCGCCTCTACTCCTTCCGTGACATCTTGCTGCTCAAGGTCATCAAGCGGCTGCTCGACGCCGGGATCTCGCTGCAGCAGATCCGCACGGCGGTGCATCACCTGCGCGAGCGAGGGACCGACGACCTCACCCGGGTCACCTTGATGAGCGACGGCGCCAGCGTCTACGAGTGCACCAGCAACGACGAGGTCATCGACCTGCTCCAGGGCGGGCAGGGTGTCTTCGGCATCGCCATCGGCGGTGTCTGGCGCGAGATCGAGGGCTCCCTGGCCGAGCTGCCCAGCGAGAAGGCCGTCGAGCAGGGTCAGGCAGCAGAGCTCTCCGACGACGAGCTGGCCGTGCGCCGCAGGCAGCGGCTGACGGGTTGACGGACCGGCCCCCTGGTAGGTTGGGGGTGCTGACGAACCCATGCGGGAGAGTCCTCGAACCGAGCACGGCGGACAACCCAGTCCGGTGACCGGAGCCCGGCACGGGGCGCCGAAGGGGCAAATCCTCCCCGGAACCTCTCAGGCCCAAGGACCGCGTGGACGAGGCACTTCTGAAAGGCCCTACGCGGGAACGACAGAAGGGGAGGCGAGCCCGCCGCACTTCGCCGAGTAGTCCGCAGGGAGCCTCCCGTGTCCGACCAGCCGACTCTGTCCCAGCTCGACACCGCCCAGGCATTCGCCGACCGGCACATCGGCCCCGACGCGGGGCAGCAGGCGAGGATGCTCTCCACCCTCGGGTTCGCCTCGCTCGCGGAGCTGATGGATGCCGCGGTCCCGGGCAGCATCCGCTCTTCGGGCTCGCTGCGTCTTCCGCGGCCGGCGACCGAGCCCGAGGCCGCTCGCAGGCTGGTCGACATCGCGGCCCGTAACCGCCCGTTGGAGCCGATGATCGGCCTGGGCTACCACGCGACGATCACTCCGCCTGTCATCCGACGCAACGTCCTCGAGGATCCGAGCTGGTACACCGCCTACACGCCGTACCAGCCGGAGATCTCGCAGGGCCGGCTCGAGGCGCTGCTCAACTTCCAGACGATGATCGGCGACCTCACCGGGCTTCCTACCGCGAACGCATCGCTGCTCGACGAGGGCACCGCCGCGGCGGAGGCGATGACTTTGGTGCGGCGCGCCAACCGCGGAGGCAAGGGCCGTTTCGTCGTCGACTCCGACGCGCTCCCGCAGACCATCGCGGTCGTCGAGACGCGGGCCGCGGCCTTGGGCATCGAGGTGGAGGTGGCCGACCTGTCCGAGGGGGTGCCCGAGGGCGAGCTGTCCGGAATCCTCGTGCAGTACCCAGGGGCCAGCGGCCGGGTGCTCGACCTGCGCAGCCTCGTCGACCAGGCCCACGAGCGCGGTGCTCTCGCCGTGGTCGCAGCGGACCTGCTGTCGCTCACCCTCCTGGAGTCGCCGGGGTCGATGGGCGCCGACGTCGTGGTCGGTTCCTCGCAGCGCTTCGGCGTGCCGCTCTTCTACGGTGGCCCGCACGCCGGCTTCATGGCCGTCCGGTCCGGTGTCGAGCGGCATCTGCCCGGTCGGCTCGTAGGTGTCTCCGTCGACGCTGACGGGCGCCCGGCATACCGGCTCGCCCTGCAGACGCGGGAGCAGCACATCCGCCGGGACAAGGCGACCTCGAACATCTGCACCGCGCAGGTGCTGCTCGCGGTGGCCGCGTCCATGTACGCGGTCTACCACGGGCCGCAGGGGCTGCGCTCGATCGCCCGCCGGACGCATCGGTACGCCGCCGTGCTGGCCGCCGCGCTGGAGGAGGCGGACATCGAGCTGGTGCACACCGAGTTCTTCGACACGGTCACGGCTCGGGTGCCTGGGCGAGCCGCTGACGTGGTCTCCGCCGCCCGTGAGGCCGGTGTGCACCTGCGTCTGGTCGACGAGGACATGGTCGGCGTCAGCACGTCGGAGACCACTCGGCGCGAGCACGTCGAGGCAGTGCTGGCGGCGTTCACCCCCGGCGCGAGCGGCGGGTTCGACCTCGAGTCGCTGCAGGCACGAACGGCGGACGCGCTGCCGACCGGCCTGCGGCGCGACAGTGAGTTCCTGGTCCACGAAGTGTTCAACACCCACCGCTCCGAGACCTCGATGCTGCGCTACCTTCGCCGCCTCTCGGCGCGGGACTACGCGCTGGACCGCGGGATGATCCCGCTCGGCTCCTGCACCATGAAGCTCAACGCGACCACCGAGATGGAGCCGATCAGCCTGCCCGGCTTCGCCGACCTGCACCCCTTCGTCCCCCGAGACGACGCGGCCGGCTACGCCGAGCTCGTCGAGGAGATCGAGGGCTGGCTGGCCGAGGTGACCGGCTACGACCGGGTGTCGATCCAGCCGAACGCCGGGTCACAGGGCGAGCTGGCCGGACTGCTCGCGATCCGGGCCTACCACCGGGCCGGTGAGGAGGCCGGGCAGGCGACTCGGGACGTCTGCCTGATCCCGTCCTCCGCCCACGGCACCAACGCGGCTTCGGCGGTGATGGCCGGGATGCGGGTGGTGGTGGTCAAGGCCTCCACGGACGGTTCGGTGGACCTGGACGACCTGCGCGCCCAGTGCGAGAAGCACAGCACGGACCTCGCGGCGATCATGGTGACCTACCCATCCACCCACGGCGCCTACGAGGACGGCATCGGTGAGCTGTGCCGCATCGTGCACGAGCACGGAGGCCAAGTGTACGTCGACGGGGCGAACCTGAACGCGCTGCTCGGTCACGCCAAGCCTGGTGAGTTCGGTGGTGACGTGTCCCACCTCAACCTGCACAAGACCTTCTGCATCCCGCATGGAGGAGGTGGTCCGGGTGTCGGACCGGTGGCCGTGCGTGAGCACCTGGCGCCGTACCTCCCGACTCACCCGATGCACCCTGACGCGAAGCGGCGCCAGGGAATCGGCCCGATCAGCGCGGCACCCTACGGCTCGGCCGGCATCTTGCCGATCTCCTGGGCCTACGTCGCGATGATGGGGGACGAGGGGCTTACGCGTGCCACGGCGGTCGCGGTGCTCTCTGCCAACTATGTCGCGAAGCGGCTGGCCGAGCACTTCCCGGTCCTCTACAAGGGACACGGTGACCTGGTCGCCCATGAGTGCATCCTCGACCTGCGCCCGATCACCAGGGCAACCGGCATCACCGTCGAGGATGTCGCGAAGCGGTTGGTCGACTACGGGTTCCACGCGCCGACGATGAGCTTCCCCGTGTCCGGAACGCTGATGGTCGAGCCCACCGAGAGCGAGGACCTCGCCGAGCTCGACCGCTTCTGCGAGGCGATGATCGCGATCCGGCGCGAGATCGAGCGCGTGGCGTCGGGTGAGTGGAGCGCCGAGGACTCGCCGCTGCGCGGCGCACCCCACCCGGCAAAGGTCTTGTCCGGCGCCTGGGAGCGCGGGTACGAGCGGGAGCTCGCGGTCTTCCCGGCCGGTTTCGACCCCGACAAGTACTGGCCGCCGGTCGGCCGCGTCGACCAGGCCTACGGCGACCGCAACCTGGTGTGCTCCTGCCCGGCGCCGGAGGCGTTCGCACAGCCCGACTCATGAGACCGGTCAGTGACCTCACTGGCTACCGGCTCGACCATCGCCTCGCGCAGGAGCAGGCGGCAGCGCGGATGCCGTCGCTGGTGGCGGGCGTGGTCCGCGACGGAGCCCTGGCCTGGAGCGGCGCGATCGGCGAGCACACCGGAGGGCCAGCGCCGTCGGTCGACCTGCAGTATCGGATCGGCTCGGTCACCAAGACGATGACGGCCGTGCTGTTGATGCAGCTGCTCGACTAGGGTGCGCTGGACCTGGCCGACCGGCTCGCCGAGCACCTGCCCGGCACCGCCTACGGCGAGCGCAGCATCCGGTCACTGATGTCGCACGCGGGCGGTTTGCCGTCCGAACCGCCCGGGACGTGGTGGGAGCGCAGCCCCGGGGTCGCCTTCGCCGAGCTGGCCGCCGCTCTCGAGGACACCAAGGCACCGCTGCCACCGGACCAGCAGTTCCACTACAGCAACCTGGCGTGGGCGCTGCTGGGAGAGGTGGTCGCCCGGCACCGTGGAGGCGCTTGGTGGGAGCAGGTCGAGGCCCGGATCCTGGGGCCACTCGGCATGCGCCGCACGTCGTACCTTCGCCAGGAGCCGGCCGCCACCGGTTACAGCGTGCACCCCTTCGCCGACACACTTGCCGAAGAACCCGCGATGGACACCGGAGCGATGGCGCCTGCCGGCCAGGTGTGGAGCACCCTCGAGGACCTGGCCACCTACGTGGAGTTCCTCCTCCACGGGCGCGACGGCGTGCTCTCCGGCTCGACCTTGGCGGAGATGGCGATCCCACAGTCGGGGTCCGAAGCGACCGGTCTGGCCGGCGGCTACGGGCTCGGACTGCAGCTGGTCGCCGGAGGGTCCGGCACGCTGGTGGGGCACGGCGGCTCGATGCCGGGGTTCCTGGCCGGTCTGTACGTCGACCGGCGACGAGAGACCGGTGCAGCCGTGCTGGCGAACGGCACCTCAGGCATGCGGATGCTGCCGGTCGCCCTGCTGGACATCCTCGAGGAGCACGAGCCCGCGTTCCCGCGCAGGTGGCGGCCCGCCGCCACGGTTCCCGAGCCGGTGACCGAGGTGCTCGGTGTCTGGCACTGGGGCAACACCGGCTTCACCTTCAGCTACACCGGCGGTGAGGTGGTCGTGACGGGACTGCGCAACGGCGTGCTGGCCTACAAGTTCCGGTTGCGGGAGGACGGCGACTTCGTCGGCACCGAGGGGTACCACCTCGGCGAGACACTCCATGTCGTGCGCAACCGGGACGGCAGCGTCAACCACCTGGAGTGCGCGACGTTCATCTACACCCGGGTGCCCTACGATCCTCGGTCGCCGATCCCGGGCGCGGTCTGAGACAGCTCAGCTGCGCTGCGTGTCGCAGCTGGCGGCCAGGTCTCGCTGAGCCTGGTCCTGGTCCCGAGGCGGCCCCGTTGCTCCCTGCCGAAGCTCGAACACTGCGACCGCCAACGCAGCTGTCATCAGCACCACAGCGCATGCCATCGACACCGCGAAGGCCTGCACGTGGTTCCCGCCGGTGACCGAGAGTCCGGCCTGGAGCGCCGCTGCCAGAGCCGCCGCGCCGAACGCGGTCCCGATCCGCTGGCCGGTCTGCAGCGCCCCGGCCGCGGCCCCGCCCATCTCGGGCGGCACGTGCGCCAGGGTCATCGTGATGTTGGGCGACACGACGGCGCCGGCGCCGACTCCAGCCCACAACAACGGCAGCAGGGCGACGAGCCCGATCTGTTCGCGCGGGCCGGCCACCACGACGATCGCAAGGGTGATCAGTCCGGAGACGAGCATCAGCAGGCCGCCCACGGTGAGTCGACGCCCGTACCTCTCGACGAGGCGCCCGGCGAAGACCGCGCTGAGCGCGGAGCCGAGGGCGAACGGGGTGCTGATCAGCCCCGTCTGCAGGGGCGTGTATCCCAGCCCGTTCTGGAAGAACAGCGAGAACACCAGCCACAGGCCGCCGAAGCCGCAGAAGTAGACGGTGCCGAGCAGCACCCCGGAGCGGTATCCGTCGACCTGGCGAAGCAGCGAGACGTCCAGCACGGGGGCACCGCCTCGCGCGCGGACCTGGGCCTCCCATCGCACGAAGAGCACGCCGAACACCGGTGCCAGCGGCAGCACCAACCACCACGCGGTGGCGAGCCGGCCCTCGCCCTGGATCATCGGCAGCAGCACGCAGACCACGCTCAGCCCGAGCAGCAGCGCGCCGGCAAGGTCGAGCTCGGAGCGCAGCGGCCGCGAGGGAGGCCGGGCCCGCGGGATGAGCCGAGCGGCGAGGACCAGGGCGACGAGGCCGATGGGGACGTTGACCAAGAAGACGAACCGCCACCCCAGGTCGGGACCCAGGAGCGCGAGGATCAGCCCGCCGGCGACCGGGCCGACGGCGGTCGAGACCCCGACCGTCGCGCCGAACACACCGAACGCCCGAGCCCGCTCCTCGCCGGTGAACAGCTGCTGGATCAGTGCGCTGTTCTGCGGGTTGAGCATGCCCGCGGCCACGCCTTGCAGCAGGCGGGCGGCGACCAGGAGCTCGGCGTTGGGTGCGGCGCCGACGCTGGCGCTGGTGAGGATGAACGCGGTCAGTGCCACCAGGAACATCCGCCTGCGGCCGAGCAGGTCACCGAGCCGGCCGGCGGCGACCAGGGTCACCCCGAAGGTGAGCGCGTAACCGGAGACCACCCACTGGATGCTTGCCGCGGAGGCGTCGAGGCTCTGCTGGATGGAGGGAAGTGCAACGTTCACGATGGTGATGTCGAGCAGGGTCATGAAGCCCGCGGCGAGGGTGACCGAAAGGGCCTTCCACCGGTGGGGGTAGGCCGTCAACTGGCGCGGCTGACGCTCGACATGTTGAAGTCCGGCACCCGCACCGCTGGTGTCGCGGTGCGCGAGAACTCGTCGCCCCACTCGCGAGAGAAGCTGGGCACCGTCGCGGAGGCCTGCGTGAAGCGGGCCAGGAGGTCGACCGGGCTCTCGTTGAACCGGAAGTTGTTCACCGCCCCGGTGATCTCACCGCCCTCCACGAGGTACACGCCGTCGCGGGTGAGACCGGTGAGCAGCAGGGTCTGCGGGTCCACCTCGCGGATGTACCACAAGCAGGTGAGCAGCAAACCGTGCTCGACGTCCCCGATGAGGCTCTCCGGCGGCGCCTGCGCACCGTCCACGCTGAGCACCAGGTTGTCGATGCCCGGTGTCACCGGCTGTCCGGTCAGCTGGGCGGAGTGCCGGGTCTGCGTCAACGCGGACAGCCTGCCGTCGGCCACCCAGTCGGTGCGACCGAGTGGGAGGCCGTTGTCGAAGACGCTGCTCTCGTTGCTGCTGATCGGAGCCATCACGAAAGGCGCCGCCTGAAGGGGTTGGTACGACGGGTCGGAGAACAGCTGCACGGGGTGGTCGGTCAGCTGCTCCCCGATCCGGGTGCCCCTTCCGGGCTTGGAGAACACCGACTGCCCGTCGTGGGCCACTCGCGCCGAGGAGCTCCAGTAGAGGTAGATCAACAGGTCCGCGACCGCGGTAGGAGGAAGTACGGTGTCGTAGCGGCCGGCCGGGAGCTCCACCTTTCGCTGCTCCCAGGAAAGGCGCCGGGCCAGCTCGGTGTCCAGCTGAAGCGCGTTCACGTCGGTGAAGTCGCGGGTCGCACCACCGACCCAGGCGCTGCTGCCGAGGTCCACCGTCTTGCCGGTGCAGCCGTAGTGGCCGGTCGGCTGCACGTGGCGAAGGCGCAACCCGGTGCTGGAGCCCAGGTACGTCGTGGTGACGTCGTGGTCGACGAACCCGTAGAGGAGCCGCTTGTCGGCGGAGGCCGCAGCGAATGCCTCCCCGAGCTCGGGGGCGAACCTGTCGAACACCTCGATGCTGGTCTGTTCGGACGGCCGCGACCAGTCCGCACTCTCACCTCCGGCGACGAGCTCCGCGGCGTCCTCGGCCGGGCTGCTCTGGCGCGCGGCTGCGTGTGCCTGCTCCACGAGCGCGCTCACCCGCTCGAAGGAGGCGGCGCTCCCGGTCGTGGAGCCGGAGGCGGTGCCCTGGCCGGCCCCGACGAAGCAGATCACGGTCACCGTGATCGCGTGCATAGACCCGTTCGTCGTCAGGGTGTTGGTCGCCCAGCGCAGGTTGGCGCTGGTGGAGTCTCGGACGATTGCGACGCAGGCGTCCGCCGGCGAGCTCGACAGTGCGTGCTCGACCAGGTCCTGAGGGCTGGGCGCAGACATCGTCCTCCTTCAGTGACCGGCCTCGGCGGCCGTGTTCAACACTCGGACGTCTCGGAACAGGGCGCTCGGACAGCCGTGGCTGACCGAGGCCACCTGGCCTGGCTGGGCCTTGCCACAGTTGAAGGCGCCGCCCAGCTCCCAGGTCTGCGCGCCACCCACCATCTCCATGGAGCCCCAGAAGTCGGTCGTCGTCGCCTGGTAGGCGACGTCTCGCAGCGGCTGGACCAGCCGTCCGTTCTGGATCCGGTAGAAGCGCTGACCGGTGAACTGGAAGTTGTAGCGCTGCATGTCGATGCTCCACGACTTGTCCCCGACGATGTAGATCCCGTGCTCCACCTGCGAGATGAGGTCCTCGGTGCTCGGGTCCGCCTCACGCGCCGGCTGCAGGGAGACGTTGGCCATCCGCTGGATGGGGATGTGCCCGGGGGAGTCGGCGAAGGCACAACCGTTGGAACGCCCGCCGTTGAGGTCAGCGCCCCAGGTGTGCGCCATCGCCCGGTCGAGCTGGTAGCCGACGAGGACGCCGTCGCGGATGATGTCCCAGCTCTGCGCGGAGACCCCCTCGTCGTCGTACCCGACGGTGGCCAGGCCATGGTCCACGGTCCGGTCGCCGGTGACGTGCATGATCGGTGAGCCGTACTCGAGGGTGCCCAGCTGGTCGTAGGTGGCGAACGAGGTGCCCGCGTAGTTGGCCTCGTAGCCGAGCGCCCGGTCCAGCTCGGTCGCGTGGCCGATCGACTCGTGGATCGTCAGCCACAGATTGGAGGGGTGGATCACGAGGTCGTAGGAACCGGGCTCGACCGAGGGGGCGGCCAGCTTCTCGGCGAGCAGCGTGGGCAGGGCCGCGAGCTCGCTGCCCCAGTCGTGCGCGCCTCCGGTGAGGTACTCCCAGCCGCGCGCGACTGGAGGGGCGATGGTCCTCATGGAGTCGAAGCGGCCGGAGGCGGCGTCGGCGCCGTACACCTCGACCACTGGCTCGACGCGCACGCGCTGCTGGGTGGTCGTCGTGCCGGCGAGGTCGGTGTAGAACTTGTTCTCGATCACTTGCTGGACGAAGACCGACGAGTGCGCCACTGCGGGCTCGCCGAGCAGGTCACCACTCCACCCGGCGAGTAGCTCCACCTTCTCCGACAGCGGGACCGCGAACGGGTCGACCTGGTAGCCGGAGACCCACTCGGCGTCCGCGTAGACCGGCTCGTCGGCCAGGGCGACCGGCTCGGTGGTCATCCTGGCGGCGACCTGCGCGACCCGGACCGCGGTCTCGGTGACCTGGACCGCGGACTCCCTGGTGAGCACCATGCCGGCCGCGAAACCCCAGGCCCCGTTGAGGATCACTCGCACCGCGAAGCCGAGATCCTCGGAGTCACCGGCCCCTTGCAGGCTGCCGTCACGCACGCGGATTCCCTGGTGCCGGACCCGCTCGAACCGGAAGTCGGCATGCGTGACCTTGAAGTCCTGTGCCCGCGCCAACGCCGCCTCGGCGAGCCGACGGTAGGGGAGTGCGGTGAACGAGGCATCGATCGAGGCGCCGCCGGAGAGCATCCTGCGAGGCTACCCCCGCGCGCCCTACGATCGGCGCATGTCCGAACCCGAGTTCCCACCCGCCACCGGCCGTCATGACCCGCCGTTCGTCGCCGACGAGCGGGCGATGCTGGATGCCTGGCTCGACTTCCACCGGGCCACCTTGCTGGCCAAGTGCGAAGGGTTGGACGACGACCAGCTGCGCACCAGGTCCGTGCCGCCCTCCTCGCTGAGCCTGCTCGGCCTGGTGCGCCACATGACCGAGGTGGAACGAAGCTGGTTCCGCCGCACGTTCGCAGGAGAGGATGCCGGTCCGCTGTACTACAGCGAGGACAACGTGGACGGCGACTTCGACGACGTCGACACCGCCGACGTCTCCGCCGACTTCGTGAGGTTCCGCCAGGAGCTGGAGACGTGCCGGGACGTCGCCGCGCGGCAGGGCCTCGACGCGCTTGGGCAGCACAGGAGGCACGACAACGACGTGTCGCTTCGCTGGATCTACGTGCACATGATCGAGGAGTACGCACGCCACAACGGACACGCGGACCTGCTGCGCGAGCGCATCGACGGAGTCACCGGCGACTGATCTCAGCCACGGCGGCTCAGGTCCGGCCGTCGACCTCCTGCGCCGAGATCAGCGTCTCCTGCTCTGCGGACTCACCCATCCAGTGGGCCGGGAGCACGTCGTAGCCGGCCTCTCGTGCCGCCTGGCAGACCAGCGGGTCGTCGTCGACGAGGACGGTGACCGAGGCGTCCTGCGAGAGCCGGTCCAGTACCTCGACCTTCATGATCCGGGAAGGTCGCCGGTCATCGGGTCGACGCAGCAGCAGCTCACCGGCCGGGAGGTGGTGGCGGGTGAACCATTCCAGGGTGTCGCGTCGGCAGCGTTCCGGTCGCCCGGACAGGTAGACGAGGTCGCAGACCTCGGCCAGCCTCCGCGCCGTCTCCAGACCGGTCTCGAGGACCGGGTCGTCGGGGGCGGCGGCGAAGAAGGCGTCCCAGTCCTTCGGCCGAGCAACGACGTGATGCAGCCGGTGTCGGACATCGGCCAGCACGCCGTCGATGTCGATGACGGCGAGCGGACGTCGGCCACCCACCAGGACTTCGGCGCTCATGGGACCTCTCGCTGGGCGACCAAGCGCGACCCGGACCGGGTCTTGCGGATCTGCAGCTGCGCCGGGATGCGGGTGCGCATCTCCGGCACGTGGCTCACCACTCCGATCACCCGCCCACCGTCTCGAAGACCGTCCAGGGTGTCCATCACGTCATCCAGGGTCTCAGGGTCGAGCGAGCCGAAGCCCTCGTCGACGAACAACGTGTCGATGTTGGCACCGCCCACTTCTTGGCTGACCACGTCGGCCAGACCCAGGGCGAGGGCGAGGGAGGTCACGAACGTCTCACCGCCGGACAGCGTCGCGGGGTCGCGTGCCTCCCCGGTCCACTCGTCACGGATGCGCAGGCTCAGGCCGCCGCGCAGCTCACCGACCCCACGGACCGCGGAGTGCTCGAGCAGGTAGCGCTGGCCGCTCATTGCACTGAGCCGTTCGTTGGCGGCTGCGACGACCTGCCTCAGTCGCTCGGCCAGGACGTAGGCGGACAGTCGCATCTGCAGGGCGTTGTCCCCTCCTTTGCCCTCGACGAGCGTGGCGATCCGCTGTGTCACCAGGTACGCGCTTCGGGTCGGGGCCCATGCTGCGAGTCCGGCATCCAGCTGCACCTGCAGGAACCCGAGCCGTTCGGAGCGGCGCTCCGCCTCGCGCAGCCCCGCCAGCGCGCCCGCCAGCGCATCCTCTGCCTCCTGGGCGGCTCTCTCCAGGCAGGCTCGGTCGAGGTCCTCGCCCGCGACGGCGGCTTGCACGTCCGGGTCGCCCAGCACCGTGGTCAGCCGGATCCGGGCGGCTTCACGAGCTCTGCCGCGCTCCTCGAGGCGCCGGATCTCCATCGGGCTCCGCTGCGCCGCACTTGCCTGCTGCCGACCGTCGAATCCATGTGCACGAGCGGACTCGAGCGCCACCTGGAGCGCGTCGTCGGCCCGCGCGTCGGCCGCTTCGCAGGCGTCGAGGAGCTCCCGGGCTCTCGCGAAGGCGGCTCCGGCGCGGGTCTGCGACTCGATCAGGTGCTCGACGCTGTCGGCTGCCTCGTGCTGCCCGAGCAGGATGGCGAGCTCGTCGGACACCCGCGAGGCGACTCTGTGGGCCTGCTCTCGCTGCTCGGTCAGCCGGGCGATGGCGACTCCGACCTCAGCAGAGCGCCGCTGCGCGGCCGCCAGGCCTTCCTCGAGCGCGGCCAGTCGACTCTGCTGCCGCGTCTGCATGGCGAGGCCGCCCTCGACCGCGCGTCGCCTCCCGGCAAGGCTGCTCAGCTCGGCGCGCAGGGCCTCCACCGACTGGCCTCCGGCCGCCTGGCGGGTGAGCGCACAGTTCTGCTCCAGGTCGGTGAGCGCTGCGGCGTTGGTCTGCCGGATGAAGTCCGCGTCCTCGAAGGCAGTGCGTGCCGCGGCTTCGTCGCCACGCGTGGGGGCGCCTTCGACGGAGCGGGCGACAGTGGGGTGCTCGAGCGAGCCACACACCGGGCACGAGTCGCCGCTTGCCAGTGCGGAGGCCAGCTCGGCGGCGATCCCGTTGATGCGGGCCTCCCGGACGTCCTGCATCCGATCGCGAAGCGCGTGCGCGTTATGGACACTTGCCTCCAGCCTTTCGCGCACTGCCACGCGTTCCTGCTCCAGGTCCACCAGCTTCTGCGCGGCGATCATCTGCGAGCCGAGGGCGGCTTCCTGCGCCTCGAGCGCGGGCAGGGCGGCCGACCGGGTCGCCAGCTCGGCGATCTCGGCGCGCAACGCGACGATCTCCGGGGGAAGGAACGCCTCCTTGTCGGTGCAGGACTCCATCTCCTGCCTCAGCTCGCTCAGCTCCCCGTTCACCGACCTCACAGTGGCCCGCGCCTCCCGCAGCGAGGACTCGTGCGGCAGGAAGGCTCGAGCGAAGGCGGCGCTCTCGCGGGCGGCGTGCTCGGCGGTTGCCAGCTCCGCCGACCCGACAGCAGCGGCCTCGGACCCGAGCTCGACGGCAGCCTCCTGCAGGACGCCGCCGAGGGCGCCGCGGGCCGACTCGGCGTCCGAAGTGGCTTCCGCGGCCATCCGCAGCAGCGGTGCCACCGCTTCGGCACGCCGTGCCGCGTCCAGCGTCTCCTCGTCGCGACGAGCCTCGTCGGCGGTCTCGTCGAGCGTCCGGAGCTCGCGCCTGGCACGTGCGTGCTGCGCCCTCAGCTCGAGCAGACGCAGGCCCCGACGCAGCTCACCACGACTCGCCTCGGCCCGGGCAGAGCTCTCTTGCCGCAACGCCTCAGCCTCGTCGAGAGCGCTGGCGGCGGATGCACGGACGTCGGCCACCCAGGCGGTCAGCGTGCCGTCGTCGGCAGGGCCACTGAGGTCGTGCGGGTCCCAGTGAGGGGGTGGTTCGACGTCTGCCGCCTCGGCGAACCGGTTCAGCGCACCTGCCACGGTCACCGCCTGCCGCCCGTTGGCCTTGAGCAACCGCTGTCGACGACGGACCAGCCACTTCTCGATGTCCTCGAACCGGCTCGTCTGGAACAGCTGCTGGAGTACCCGGTGCCGTTCGTCGGACCTGGCCCGCAGGAATGCTTCGAATCGCCCCTGAGGCAACAGCGCGACCTGACAGAACTGGGCAAGGGTCATCCCGACAAGGCCGGTGACCAGGTGACCGGTCTCGTCGAGCCGGTTCGACAGGTGCACCCAGCGCCCGTCGGCGCGCTCCTCGAGGTTGACCCGGGCCTGCTCGGTGGTGGTCCCGCTGCCGCGCCGCTTCGCTCGGGTCCACGCCGGCGAGCGGTGCAGTCGGAACCGCCGCCCGCTCATCGTCACCTCCAGGCGCACCGACGGGGCAACACCGGCGGCTGCATGGTCGCTTCGCAGGTGCTTGGCGGTGTTCCGGTCACCGGGCACGTCGCCGTACAGGCCGAAGCAGACGGCGTCCAGGACGCTGGTCTTGCCCGCCCCCATCGGTCCGCTCAGGAGGAAGAGCCCGCAGTCGCTGAGCGAGTCGAAGTCGACCGTCTCCGTTCCCGGGAATGGACCGAACGCGGTCATCTGGAGCTCGTGCAGGCGCATCAGGGGCTCACCAGCTGGTCCGCGTCCGAGCCGTGCCGGCATCCGTCACACGCCGCGAGCAGCAGCGCGGACTCCGCCTCCGTCGGGCCGGCGCCGCGCACGTGAGCGACGAAGTCGAGGCTGATCTCGTGGTCGGAGCGTCCCGCGAGTGGGGCGGTGGGCGGTGCGGCTGCGGGGTCGACGCCGGTCGGCTCGAAGGACAGCACCAAGGTGTGCGGGAAACGGCCGCGCAGGCGTTCCATCGCCTGGGCGGGGCGCACAGGGTCGGTCAGCACAGCCTGCACCCACGCACCTTCGTGCTCTCGGTGGCGCGGGTCGCCGAGCAGGCGGTCGATGTCTCCGCGAAGCCTGGCGAGGCGGCGAGGCACCGGGGCATCGACGAAGTCCGAGCGTTCGACCCCACGCCGCCCGAGCTCGACGAGCCAGGAGCCCTTGCGATGATCGGCCTCGGAGAAGGAGTAGGCCAGCGGCGAACCGCTGTAACGGGTCGTCTCGGTCAGGATGCGCCGGCCATGCAGGTGACCCAGGGCGACGTAGTCGACGCCGGCGAACACACCGACCGGCGCCACCGAGACCCCGCCGACCGAGATGTCACGCTCGCTGTCACTGGGCTGACCTCCCGCGACGAACGCGTGCGCCATCACCACCGAGCGGGTGCCGCGCGGTCGGTCGTCCAGGTCGGACCGGACCCGGCGCATCGCCTCGGTCAGGACCGCGGTGTGACTCCGCGCGGCCAGCTGCCAGGGCTCACGGAGCACGTCGGGCTCGAGATAGGGCAACGCGTAGACGGCGACGGGGCCGTGCTGGTCCTCCAGCATCACCGGGGTGCCGCAGGAAGCAGCGTCAGTGCGGAAGTGAACCCCCGAGGCATCGATCAGCCGCGCGTTGAAGCCGAGTCTTCGGGCGGAGTCGTGGTTGCCGCTGCTGACCACGACTCGGGCGCGCGAGGAGGCCAGCCGGGCGAACGTCTCGTCGGCGAGCGCGACCGCGTCGACCGGCGGCAGCGCTCGGTCGTAGATGTCACCCGAGACGACCACCAGATCGACCTTCTCGGCCTCGATCGTGTCGACCAGGTGGTCGACGTACGCAGCCTGCGCGTCGAGCAGGCCCTCGCGGTGGAAGGACCGCCCGAGGTGCCAGTCCGAGGTGTGGAGGATGCGCACGGACCGAACGCTAGATCGCCCCTCCGACACTTCCGCGGATCACACGCCGACCCGCTCCGGCACCGTGTACACCACGAAACGGCCGTTGCGCACGAAGCCGACGACACACAGGCCGGCCTCGGAGGCCAGGTCCACGGCAAGGCTGGACGGTGCCCCCACGGCGGCGATCAGGCTCATTTCGGCCCGGACCGCCTTCTGCACCAGCTCGAACCCGATCCGTCCGCTGACGCAGAGCACCGGCAGGTGCTCCACCTGCTGCTCCCACGGCCCATCGTCGGAGAGCAGCAGCGAGCCCACGACCTTGTCGACGGCGTTGTGGCGGCCGACGTCCTCGCGAACCACAGCGGGGGAGCCGTCGGCGTCGAACAGGCCCGCTGCATGCAGTCCGCCTGTGTCGCCGAAGACGCGTTGCCTCTCGCGCAGCCTGTCCGGGAGGCCGGTGAGCACCTCGGCGGCAACCGACCGGCCGGACCACCTGTCGCGCAGATCGGGTCCCGAGCCGGTCTCCAGCACCGCCTCGATGCTCTGCTTGCCGCACACGCCGCAGGCCGAGGCTGTGTAGCCGTCGAAGCGCAGGGCAGGGGAGTGGCGCGGTGGGCCGGTGAGCTGGGCGGTGACCACGTTCCACTGCTGCTCCGGTGTCAGCGTGCGGTCGATGCAGTACGAGATGGTATGCAGATCTGACGCACTCTCGATGATCCGCTCGCCCAGCAGGAAGCCCGCCACCAGCTCGAAGTCGTCGCCAGGCGTACGCATGGTCACGCTCAGCCGGGTCGGTGCGTGGCCGGGCCACCCGAGGCGGATCTCCAGCGGCTCCTCGGTGACCAACCGGTCCTCGCGTTCGCGCATCGAGCCGGTCGAGAACTCACCGACCCGCACCCGCTGCACAGAGCCGGGACGCTGACGAGACCTCACCCGGCTCACCCTATATTTGGGGGGACGAACAGGCAGGGGAGCGGGTGCGCAGGAGACGCCGAGAGGCGACAGGCGGGGACGGCTGGGACACCGACGTGGCGTCGGGTCTCGCGCTCGCCGGCTTCCTCACGCTGGTCTTCGTCGCGGTCACGCTGCTCGCGATGGGGCCGCTCGCCAAGTTCGACGCGTACTTCACCCTGGCACCGCCTCCGGAGCCGTGGCGGCCGGTGCTCCACGTGGTGGACCGGATCGGCCAGCGGGCGGTGTGCCTCCCGATCCTCGCCGTAGTGGCCCTGATGCTCAGCTGGCGGCACGCGACGTGGCGGCCGGCGGTGGTGGCCATGATCGCCGTGTTCGGGCTGAACCTGACCGTGCTGATCCTCAAGGTCGTCCTCGGCAGGGAAGGCCCGTACACCGTCGACCCCTCGTTCTTCAACGGCGGCATGGCCTATCCCTCGGGCCACAGCGCCAACATCGTGCTGGTCTACGGGCTCATCGTCTACCTGGTCAGCAGGTACTCCCGTCCCAGCCGCCGTACCGTCGGCCTGCTCTGGGGCGCGGTGGGAGCGCTCGCCATCGCGATGCTGATCACCTCCTTGACGCTGGACTGGCACTGGTTCGCGGACCTGGTCGCGGGGTTCATCGTGGGTGGCATCGTCTTGGAGGTCACTGCGTCGGTCGACCGTGCGCTTCCGGCTCTCGAGCTGGGAGGCGGTTGGCGAGCGGCAGCCGCCGAGCTGGCGCATCCGCTGCGGCTGATGAGGTCGGGCGGGTCAGCGCAACGACTCGCGGACACTGAGCGGGTGGCGGAGGTCCCGGGTAGCTCGGCGAAGTAGCGATCGACGTCGCCGGGTCAGGCGGGTTCGAGGCCGAGCAGCCCGACCAGCTCGTCCATCTCGTGGAAGACCCGAGCGCCCGCCTGCACCAGCGCGTCCGTGCGGCTCAACCCGCCGGCGAACCCGTAGGCAGTCATCCCGGCGGCCACCGCGGCCCGGACGCCGGGCACGCTGTCCTCGACGACCGCCGTCGACGCCGGCTCACGCCCCATCGCCGCCGCCGAGTGCAGGAAGAGGTCCGGAGCAGGCTTGCCGGTGACGACCTCCTCCGCCGAGAAGATCCGGCCCTCGAACCGTTCGTAGAGGCCGGTCAACCCGAGGGTGCGTCGCATCTTGGCGTGGGACCCGCTGGACGCGACGCAGGTCGCGACACCGGCACGGTCCAGGGCGTCGGCGACCGCCTCGACGCCGGACACGGCCACCAGCTCTCGGGCGAAGGCCGCCTCGACCTCGGCGGTCGCCAGCTCGTCGAACCTCCTGGTCGGCTCGGCGCCGAGCACCGCCTCGATGTCGGCCAGCATCGCCTGGCTGCTCCTGCCCATGAATCGAGCCACAACGTCGTCGGGAGTGTGCGGCCAGCCCAGCTCGGTGAGCACCCGCGCCTCGACGGCGACCGTCAGCCGCTCGGTGTCGACGAGGACACCGTCACAGTCGAAGATCACCAGCTCCGGTCGCACACGGCTTTGGTATCACGGGCGTTCAGGCGCTCACCGACAGCTTGGCGTTCATCGTCCGGGCGATCAGGTCGAGCAGGCCGCGTGCGCCGGTGCGGTCGCCGTCGAGGAAGTAGTGGTCGGCATTCGGGACCACCCGGTGCACGACCTCGATGCCCGCCTCGGCGAGCCGGCGGGCGTACGCGTCCCCCTCGGCGCGCAGCACGTCGAACGCCGCGGTGATGATCACCGCAGGGGGCAGGCCGGTGACGTCGGCCGCGAGCAGTGGCGAGGCGTAGGGCTCCGCGCGCCGCGACGCGTTGCGGAAGTACGTCTTGCGGACCAACCGCTGCAGGCCCGGCGTGACCATCGGGGTGGTGATCGGAGACGACTTCTCCTGGACAGCCTCCGCCACGTCCAAGGACGGGACACCGAGGACCTGCAAGGCGGGTGCGCACGACGCGCGGTCGCGCGCCTGCAGACAGGCCGACGCGGCCAGGTTGCCGCCGGCGCTGAAGCCACCGATCGCGAGTCTGGTCGCGTCCGCAGCCAGCACGTCGCTGTTGCGTGCCACCCAGGCGAGGACGTCGTGCGCCTGCTCCTGCGCCACGGGGTAGCGAACCTGCGGAGCGACGTCGTAGTCCACGTTGACCACCACCGCGCCGCACTCGGCGGCGAGGAACCTGGCGAAGAAGTCGTCCATCTTCGGATACCGCATGAGGAAGGCTCCGCCGTGGAAGTGGACGTAGACCGGGGGAGGCCCCGCCGCCTCACGCGGCCGGTACACGTCGCAACGCACCTCACCGTGGCGCGTCGGCACCCGGATCGACCCCGGCGGAGGCAGGTCGATGCCGGAGAAGTACAGGTGCGCCCCGTAGTCGGCCGCCCGAGGGGCCGAGCGCTGGATCAGGCCCGCCCTCAAGTCAGCGAACGCGCCCATGGCTGTTGTTCGCGGCGGTGCCGGAGCGTGATGGGCGAAATCGGCCGGTAAAGAAAGTTTCCGAACCGACCCATCCGACCTCTGAGTGTGCTCCGAACCACACTCGTGTGGGTGACCAACCGGACATCCGGGGCCTTCCACCGACCTGCCGTTATTCCGGCGTGAAGGGAGTCGGCGGCACCGCCTTGACCCGATGAGGCGGAACCCGGGCCGAGATCGGCCTCCAACGAAGAAAGGTTCGACATGTCTCGCAACAGACACTTTCGCAGTGCCGTCGCGTGCCTGTCCGCTGCGGCGGTAGCCGTCGGTGGCTCGGCGATGCTGTTCGCGGCGGAGATGGGTACAGCATCCAGCCACCGTGAAGCTCCGTTGATCACCGATGACCCGAAGGCGGACAACACCGACGTCTACGCGTTCGTCAGCCCGGACTCACCGGACACGACGACCCTCATCGCGAACTGGCTGCCGTTCGAGGAGCCGGCCGGAGGACCGAACTTCTACCAGTTCGCCGAGGACGCGCAGTACGACATCAACCTCGACAACGACGGCGACGCCAAGCCGGACATCACCTACCGGTGGACGTTCAAGACGACCGACAACCGTGGCACCGACACGTTCCTGTACAACAACGGCCCCGTGACCGAGCTGGACGACGAGAACCTCCTCGTCCGGCAGACCTACAAGCTGGAGGAGATCCGCGGCGGTCAGTCGCAGACACTGGTCAACAACGCGCCGGTGGCTCCTTCGAACGTCGGAACGGCGTCGATGCCGGACTACGCCGGCTTGCGCGCGCGGGCGATCACCCCGCTCGACAACGGCGCCCAGTCCTTCGCCGGACAGGCCGACGACCCGTTCTTCCTCGACCTGAGGGTCTTCGACCTGCTCTACGGTGGGGACCTCTCCGAGACCGGGGCGGACACGCTGAGCGGCTACAACGTGCAGTCCATCGCACTGCAGGTGCCGAGCAGCGACATCACCTCCAGCAACGACCCCGTGGTGGGTGTGTGGAGCACGACGCAGCGGCCGAGCATGCAGATCCGCAACGCCGACGGCACCCAGTCCTTCCGCGGCGAGTACGTCCAGGTATCCCGTATCGGGATGCCCCTGGTCAACGAGGTCGTGGTTCCTGCGGCGCTGAAGGACGCGTTCAACGCGCTTCCTCCGGCCAAGGACGCCACGGTGCAGCCCGTCGTGGACCGGGTCAACGACCCCGAGGTCCCGAAGCTGATCGAGGCGATCTACGGGATCCCGGCGCCGAAGGCACCGCGGGACGACATCTTCTCGATCTTCCTTACCGGGATCAAGGGGCTGAACATGCCCAAGGGTGAGGTGCAGCCGGCCGAGATGCTGCGGCTGAACACCTCCATCCCGCCGGCGGAGGAGCCCAACCGTCTCGGTGTGCTCGGTGGCGACAACGCCGGGTTCCCGAACGGTCGCCGGCTGAGCGACGACGTCGTCGACATCGAGATCCAGGCGCTCGAGGGCGCTGTGCGGACCGGGAAGCTCGTCAAGGCACTCGCGGCCGGTGACGGCGTCAACGAGAACGACCTACCGTTCGGTGAGACGTTCCCGTACGTGGCGCTGCCGCACTCGGGCTCGGGCACGGGTGCCCCGTCCGGTGGTGTGGGCGCCGGTGCCGGTGGCACCGCCGACCAGTCCGGCTCTGTCGAGCTGGGTTCCACGGCCGGTACTCGGACGGACGCCGTTGCCCCTGTGACCGACGGGTCGATCCCGACCCTGCCGATCTCGGCAGCCGCACTGGGCCTGCTTCTCGCAGGAATCGGTGTCGGCGTGTACCGCCGAGGGCGCGTCGGGGCTGAGAACTGAGAGGTGCTCTCTCCAGAGAACCGGTGGGCGGGTAGTCAGGAGTCCTCCCGCCCACCGGGCCGCTCTCGATGGGCCGCCGTGACCCTCATCGGCCTGGGCACTGCCCTGCTGGTGTGGTCCGGCGGCTCCATCGCGGCCAGTGAGGCGCCGGAGCCGGCAGCGGCCCCGGCGCCTCGGCTCATCGTCGACCACGGACCGGCCTACCGTCCTGACGGGAACCGACGGTTCGTCAGGGCCTCGCTGCCACCACCGCCGCCCATCGAACCTCCGGTGGAGCCGACCGGACCGAGGCTCCGTTCCGGCGGAGCGACGGTGCAACGCCCAGCAGACCTGTTGGAGCCGATTTCCGTCCGGATTCCGGCCATGGGCATCGACCAGGATCTGACCGAGCTCGCCGTCGTGGGCACCGATCTCCAGGTGCCGGACGACTACACCGACATCGGCTGGTGGGGCGGTGGCCCGGCCCCGGGTGAGCAGGGGGCCGCGGTGATGGTGGGGCACCTCGACTCACCCACCGGACCGGCAGTGTTCTACCGGCTCTCCGAGCTGGCTGAGGGTGACCGGATACGGGTCGGTCTGGACGATGGGTCCAGGACCGTCTTCGCGATCCGTGAGGTGCACTCGTACGACCGAACCAAGTTCCCCTCCGCCAAGGTGTACCGTCCGGACGGCGTGCCGACGCTGCACCTGCTCACCTGCGGAGGAACGTTCAACACCGAGGCCCAGGCCTACTCCGACAACGTGGTGGCCTTCGCCGAGTTCGTGAAGCGGATCCCACCCCCGGGTAGCAGGTCGGGCTGGTCCAAGCGGTTGACCGACGACAGCGAACGCAAGCTGGCCTCTTCGGACGAGAGGAGCAAGACGCCCGACCGGTCCCGACGACAGGCTCGCGAGAACGAAGGCGGGGCGGCCGGCGACGGCGCGAACGCCAAGCCGGGCTGGTTGACGCGGTTGACCGAGGACAGCGAGAAGAGGCTGGCCACCAACGACACCAAGGCAGACAGGGAGCAGCGAAGGTGAGTCTTCGCCTCGGCCGAGTGGGCACGATCCTGGTCGTGCTGACCCTCGGTGTGTCCATGTTCGGCCTCGGGATCTTCTTCACCCGGGGCGGTCCGGTCCAGCCTGCCCCTCCGCCCGGGCGGCCAGTCACCACCGAGGTGCTCGTTCCGACGAGCAACGCCGACCTGGCCGACATCGTCCGCTCGCTCCAGGAGCGCCTGCGCAGACTTCCCGGTGACCACCCGGCATGGGCTTCGTTGGGCACCGCCTACGTGCAGCAGGCTGCCGCCACCGGCGACCCGACGTACTATCCCAAGGCGGCGGGGGCGTTCCGCAGATCGCTGCGGATCGAGCCCGAGGGCAACGCGGCCGCACTCACCGGCCAGGCCGCACTCGCGGCCGCGAAGCATGACTTCCACGCAGCCCTGCGGCTCGCGCGACGAGCGCAGCGGATCAACCCTTACAGCGCGACGAACCAGGGCATCCTCACCGACGCCCTGCAGCAGCTCGGCCGCTACGGGCAGGCCCGCAAGGAGCTGCAGCGGATGCTCGACCTGCAGCCCGGCGTCCCGTCGTTCACCCGAGCGTCCTACACCTGGGAGCTGGACGGCGAGGTCGCACTCGCGAAGATGGCCCTGCGACGGGCTCTGGAAGAGGCTGAGCGCCCGTCAGACCAGGCCTTCTGCCTGCTCTACCTGGGCGAGCTCGCCTGGAACTCCGGTGACCTCGACAACGCGGCCGGCTACTACGCGCGGGGGCTGCGTCGCGACCCCAGCTACACGCCGCTGCTCGCCGGCCAGGCAAAGGTCGCGGCGGCGCGTGGAGAGAACGCGAGAGCGGTCGACCTCTACCGGGCGGTCGTCCAGCGGCTGCCGACGCCGACGTACCTGATCGCGTACGCCGACCTGCTTCGGTCGCTGGGGCGGGAGCAGGCGGCTGAACGCCAGGAAGCGCTGGTCGCGGCGACGCGTTCCCTGTTCGAGGCACAAGGCGCCAGTGTCGATCTCGAGATGGCGCTCTTCGACGCCGACCGGGGTCGTGGACGAGCGGCCGTGCGGGCTGCTCGAGCGACGTGGCGGACCCAGCGCAGCATCGAGGCCGCGGACGCCTACGCGTGGGCTCTGCACGTTGCTGGTCGGGACCGTGAGGCGCTCGGCTATGCCCGCCAGGCAGCCCGGCTGGGCACCAAGAGCGCGTTGTTCTCCTACCACCACGCGATGATCGCGAACGCCCTTGACGACCGGGACGCTGCTCGACGCCTTCTTCGCCGCGCCTTGCAGCTCAACCCCGGCTTCTCTCCGCTGCTCGCGCCCCGCGCAGAAGCGGCC
>CADCUJ010000038.1 GCA_902805855.1 uncultured Nocardioidaceae bacterium | reverse complement strand
GCAGCGCAGCGTGAGTCGGTGATCGACTTCGCCCGGCTCTGCCTGCCGCAGGTCTTCTTCTACGGCATGTTCGTCCTGGTCGGGCAGGTGCTCAACGCACGCGGTCGGTTCGGCCCGATGATGTGGGCGCCGATCGTCAACAACGTGGTGTCGATAGCTGTCTTGGTGGTCTACCTGTTCGTCTTCGGGCCAGCCGCCCCCGAGGACACCGACGGCTACACCACCAGTCAGGAACAGCTCCTCGGGCTGGGATCGACGTTGGGCATCGCGCTCCAGCTCGCCGTTCTGCTGCCCTACCTGAGGGCCGCGGGGTTCCGCTTCCGACCGCGCTTCGACTTTCGTGGCACGGGTCTCGGACACACCTTCCGGCTCGGCGTGTGGACCCTGCTCTTCGTCGTCGTGAACCAGGTCGCCTACACCGTCGTGGTGCGCCTGGCCTCCGACGGCGCCGCCTCCGGGCTGGCGGGCGGGGACCCGGGCACCGGCTACACCATCTACTCGCAGACGTTCTTGCTGATGATGGCGCCACACTCGATCGCGACGGTCTCCCTGGCCACCGCGGTGCTTCCCCGGCTCTCGGCGCACGCAGCCGACCGGGACCTGGCCGGTGTCGCCGCCGGCGTGTCGCAGACGCTGCGCACCGCTCTGAGCCTCATCGTCCCGTTCGCCCTCCTGCTGCCGCTGATCGCCTACGACCTCGCGAACGTGGTCTACGGATGGCTGGCCGCCGCAGACGCCGTCGCGGACTATGCGCGCCCACTGTCGCTGTTCGCGGTCGGCCTGGTGTTCTTCACCGTCCACTACCTGATGCTTCGTGGGTACTACGCCCTCGAGCGGACCCGCACGGTCTTCTGGGTGCAGTGCGTGATCGCCGGCGTCAACATCGCGTTGGCGGTCGCCCTGACCCGTTCGTTCTCGGCCGAGGACACCGCCTCCGCCCTGGTGCTCGCCTACGGCGGCGCCTACGGCGTGGGGGCGCTGCTGTCGTACCTGGTGCTTCGTCACATCCTGGGCGGGCTGGAGACCCCGGTGCTAGCGCGCTTCCTGGTCCGCCTGCTGATCGCGGCCGTTCTCGCGACCGGGTTCGCGTGGGGCGCAAAGTATGGCGTCGTCAGCCTGTGGCCCCGCAACGACAGCAAGGCCCAGGCGCTCACCGTGCTGCTGGTCACGACCGGCGTGGACGTGGCCATCTTCCTCATCCTCGCGAGACTGATGCGGATCAGCGAGGTGACCAGCATCCTGGGTCTGGTCACGAACCGGTTACGGGGGCGAGTGAGCACTCGCTGATCGGATACCTCTCATCTCGCAGGCCGGGTAGGGCCCCGCCAGACCCCATACCATGGGAACGCTTGCAGCGAGCCATCCCGTCGTGCCCGAACCCGAAGTGAGGAGGGACGTGAGCGAGAACTCGATCGGAACAGGAACCATCCTGGCCGGGCGTTTCCGGCTCGAGGACCTCCTCCAGGAGACCGAGGGCGCGCACTACTGGCGCGCCACCGACCAGATCCTCGCACGCAACGTCGCAGTGCACGTGGTGGCCGCCGACGACCCACGGGCCGGACCGCTGCTGGCCGCCGCTCGGACCTCCGCCACCGTCACCGACGGCCATTTCCTGCGGGTGCTCGACGCCGCACAGGAGGAGGCCGTCGCCTACGTCGTCAACGAGTGGGGTGCTGGGAGCTCGTTGGACACGATCCTCGCGGACGGTCCGCTCTCGTCCCGACGCGCTGCCTGGCTGGTCAAGGAAGTCGCCGAGGCGATCGCCGCCGCCCACCGCAGCGGCCAGGCGCACGGCTGGCTTCGTCCGGAGAGCGTCATGGTGACCGAAGCCGGCGCAGTCAAGGTGCTGGGGTTCGCTGTCGACGCCGCGCTCAACGGCGGCGCTGCGGACCCGGCTGGCTCTGACGGTTCGAGCAGTGCTGCGGCTGCCTTCCGCTCTGATGTCGCTGCACTGGCCTCTCTCCTCTACGCGACGCTGGTCGGTCGCTGGCCCGGCGAGGCCGAGTCGGCCTTGCCGCACGCCCCGCAGGAGCACGGTCGGCCGCTGCGACCACGGCGAGTGCGGGCAGGGGTTCCCCGGCCGCTCGACGGGATCTGCGAACGGGTGCTCAACAGCGGGCACCACGCCGGCTCGGTGGGCACAGCTCGGGAGATCTCCGCCGCGCTCAACGACTTCATCGGGAGTCCGGGGGCCATGGCGGCCGAGGTCGACACCACCACCACCGACATCGATCCCGCGCAGCCGTCGACCGACCGGTCGGCCCCGCCGGATCCACCCGCAAGGCCCGACGACACCCCCGCGCAAGCCACCGCCACCGGGCGACCGGGCGGGCCACCGTGGACCAGTCCGGCGACTAGTGACCGCAAGCCACCGGCGGACCCCGAGGAGACTCGGGCCGGGGCACCGCTGTTCTTCGACGACCGGACGAGCGTCGGCTGGACCAGCCCCGACGAGCCGACGACTGCCTCGGAGCCTGCCCGCCGCCCACTGTCCCCGCAGCCCGAGCCCCGCCAGGGCGAGGGCCGCTCCGGCTCCGTCCAGCCCCCCCACGGCGGTGCCCCACCAGCGCCGCCGGCCTGGGGGCCAGACGCACAACGGGCCGAGGACCCGGGACAGCCCGAGCGATGGGAGCGCAGGGACGCCGGCAAGCGTTGGCTCGCGCTCTCGGCGCTCGTCGCCATCTGCTTGGCGCTGGCCCTCGTCGCGATCTTCGTGTTCAACCTCGGCAGCGACGACCCGCGCAGACAACGTCAGGTCGCCCAGCCCACGGACTCCGGACAGACCAGCCAGAGCACCGCTCCGCCGGCGCCGGTCACCATCTCCGCGGTCAGCGACTTCGACCCCCAGGGTGACCCGCCGGAGGAGAACTCCGAGGAAGCGGACCTGGCGATCGACGGGAACCCGCGCACCGCCTGGGGAACCTCCACCTACTTCGACCCGCTCGAGCTGCAGAAGGACGGTGTCGGCCTCCTGGTCGACCTCGGCCGGCCGGTCGAGGTGTCGGAGACGAGCCTGAAGCTGGCCGGAAGCCCCACGGATCTCGAGCTGTTCGCCACGGGCGAGAGCTCGGTCGTCCCGGCCAGCACCGCAGGTCTGGAGATGGTGGCCTCAAGAGTCTCTGCCGGGACCTCGGTCGACCTCCCCCTGGAGACTCCGGTGACGACCAGGTACCTGGTCGTCTGGCTGACGTCACTGCCCACCGTCGAGGGCGGGTTCAAGGGCCAGATCGCCGAGATCGTCGTCCGTTCGTGACGAGTGGCCGGGACGGTGGCTGACGAGCCGAGCGTCGCTACGGACCGGTCAGGTGACGCAGAGCTGCTCGCCGCACACGTGGCTGGTGACGGCGACGCCTTCGCCACCTTGTTCCTTCGGCACCGCGACCGGCTGTGGGCGGTTGCGCTGCGCACCTGCGGCGACCGCGAGGATGCCGCGGACGCACTCCAGGACGGGCTGACCTCGGCTTTCCGGCGGGCGGAGTCGTTCCGCGGCGACGCGGCGGTGAGTACGTGGCTGCACCGGATCGTGGTCAATGCGTGCCTGGACCGGATGCGTCGAGGCAAGGTGCGTCTTGCCGAGCCGCTGCCGGACCATCTGGACGGCTACGCCGCCCGAAACGACGGCACCTTCACCACTCGGCAGCCTCCGGGCGCCGACGACCCCGTGGACGCAGTGCTGAGCCGCGAGCACCGTGCCACGGTCCTCGCAGCCCTGGAGCGGCTGCCACCGGAACAGAAGGCGGCGCTGGTGCTCGTCGACATGGAGGGGTATCCGGTGCAGGAGGCAGCCGCGATCCTGGGCTGTGCGCCAGGCACGGTGAAGAGTCGCTGTTCACGCGGACGCAGCCGGCTGGTGCCTGCGCTGGAGCACCTGGTCGGGAGCCGGACGCGGCCCGACGCCGACCCGTCACGGAACCCGGCCACCGGCTCGAGCGTCCAAGCAGACGAGCCGCCGGTCCGGCAGCCGGCCCGGCACTCCCCACCACAGGCCAAGACCTCGGACGAGCACTCAGGGAAGGAGGTTGGCGGCAGTGACGCCTGAGCACCCCGATGAGCTGCCCGGGAACGAGACCACGGACGAGACCGGTGAGGCGACCGACCAGGACCGGATCCGCCATCTGCTCGCCGCTGCGGCGCAGGACCCCACGCCGATCCCGGCAGACGTGGCGCAGCGGCTGGACACGGTGCTCGCCGATCTGGTCGACGAGCGGGCGCCGAGTCAGGGGCAGGCCGCTCCGCTCCAGCCAGCCAGCCTGGCGCAGCACCGTGCCCGCCGCTGGCCCCGCGGCTTGGTTGCCGCCGCCGTCGTGTCGGTGGTCGGCCTCGGGGTGGCCAACGTCCTGGAAGGAACCGGTGGGTCGGCGGACGGAGGTGCCGCCGGCGGCCTGAGCGAGTCCGCCGAAGATTCCGTGCAGGGGGCTGCCCGCCCCGACAACCCGTCCGCTGGGCAGCCCCGAACGCAGCTGGACTCGGGCGGCCAGGAGCGGCCGCAGGACGGGAGGCAACCACGCGGGGCCGCTGCCCTACGGCCCGAGGAGCTGCCCCGGCTTCGCAGTGGCTTCCTGGCCGCCGACGCACAGCGGGTCGCGGATTCCTCGCAGGTCAGACGCTTCGCACTGCAAGAGGCGAGCTTCGCAGGCTCCTGCCGCCAGGTGCCGAGCCCACTCGAGGGCGGGCGTGGACGCGCGCGCAGACAGCTGGTCGCAGTGAGCCTGGACGGGCAGCCGGCCACCATGGTCCTGGACCCGGTCCGGGACGGTCAGCGGCTGGTGCGGGTCTACGGGTGCTCCCCGGTGCCGACGCAACCCGACGGATCAGCCGGCCCGGAAGCCAAGCCGTCCCTGCTGGGCAGCATCCGCATCGAGCCCTGACCGTCCGGGCGTGCCCGCCCGGGAATGACGCGGCCCTAGGATCGGTTGTGATGGCGGCACGTCGCATCCGGTGCACCGTGCCGTTCCGGCTGCCGTCTCACCAACAGGAGGAAGCCGATCACCATGGCAGAGCTCGACGTGCGCAACGTCATCATCATCGGCTCCGGGCCTGCTGGCTACACGGCCGCGGTGTACGCCGCGCGCGCCAACCTCGCCCCGCTGGTGTTCGAGGGTTCGGTCACCGCGGGTGGCGCCTTGATGAACACCACCGAGGTGGAGAACTTCCCCGGCTTCCGGGACGGGATCATGGGTCCCCAACTGATGGACGAGATGCGCGCACAGGCCGAGCGCTTCGGAGCGCAGATCGTCACCGACGACGTCACCGCGGTCGACCTCACCGGCGCGGTGAAGATCGTCAGGGACTCCGCCGGCAAGTCCTTTGCGGCGCACGCCGTGATCTTGGCGATGGGCTCTCGCTACCGCAAGCTCGGCATCGACCACGAGGACCGGCTCTCCGGACACGGGGTCAGCTGGTGCGCGACGTGTGACGGCTTCTTCTTCCGCGACCAGCACATAGCGGTCGTCGGCGGCGGCGACTCGGCGGTCGAGGAGGCCACGTTCTTGTCGCGATTCGCGAGCAAGGTGACCCTTGTGCACCGCCGTGATGAGCTGCGTGCCTCGAAAATCATGCAGGACCGGGCGTTCGCGGATCCCAAGATCGAGTTCGCCTGGAACTCGGAGGTGGCTGCGATCCACGCGGACGACAAGGTGACCGGGCTGACCCTGGCTGACACCCGGACCGGGGAGCGGCGTGAGCTCGACGTGACCGGCCTGTTCATCGCGATCGGGCACGACCCTCGCTCGGAGCTGTTGCGCGGGCAGGTCCGGCTCGACGAAGAGGGCTACGTCCTGGTCGACCACCCCTCGACGAAGACCAACCTGCCCGGCGTGTTCGCCTCGGGCGACCTCGTCGACCACACCTACCGACAGGCGATCACCGCCGCTGGAACCGGATGTTCCGCCGCCCTCGACGCGGAGCGCTTCCTCGCGGACCTCGAGCATGGCGCGCACACCCGCTCCCCCGAGGTCGCCGGACAGTTGTTGTCCGAGCAGGTCCAGGTAGCTGGCGCTTGAGCGGAAGAAGTGTCGGCGTCTCGGGGTTCACTAGGGACAGGACCGGCCACCAGGCCGGGCGAGAAGAGTAGGAGACAAGCGTGGCTCAGATGCAAGCAGTGACCGACGCCGACTTCGAGGGCGAGGTGCTGAAGTCCGACAAGCCTGTGCTCGTCGACTTCTGGGCCGAGTGGTGCGGACCCTGCCGTCAGGTTTCGCCGATCCTCGAAGAGATCTACGCCCAGCACGGCGACAAGCTGACCGTGGTGAAGATGAACGTCGACGAGAACCCGGTGACCCCGGCAGCGTATCGGGTGACCGGCATCCCCACCCTGAACGTCTACACCAACGGCGAGGTCGTCAAGCAGATCGTGGGCGCCAAGCCCAAGGCGGCGCTGCTCAACGAGCTCAGCGAGTTCATCAGCTGAGCTCGGGTCGCGCTCTGAGCCCGGGCCGCTCGGGTTCAGTGCCGGCGGGCGTGCTCCGCGGCAGGCCGGACCGGCCGCGCCGGGCGGACCACTCCGATCAGCTTCTCCAAGGCGCCTTCGACCTCCTCGCGCCAGGTGAGGGCCGATTTCAGCTCCAACCGCATCCGTGGGTAGCGCGGGTGGGGCCGCTGCGTCTTGAACCCCACACGAAGCAGGAAGTCGGCCGGCAGCACACACCCACCTCGTCCCTCGCCCCGCGGGCGTAGGTCTCCGAAGGCCTCGATGGCCCGCACGTCCCCACGGTGGAGGAGGTCCTTGGCCACGGCCTGGACGAGCATCCGGCCGAGGCCGGCGTCGGCATACTCGGGATGGACCATGGCCGTGGCCAGCAGGACTGCGTCCTCGCCGACCGGTGCAGTCGGGAAGGTCTCAGCTCCCGGGACGTACCACGGCGGCGCGTAGAGCACGAAACCCGCGCGATCCCCGTCGACGTAGGCGACGCGCCCACACGATCCCCACTCCAGCAGAACTCGGGACACCCAGGACTCCTTCTCCTGCGCGAGGGCGCCGGCACGCTGGGCCCGGTCGCGGTGCACCGGGTCGAGCTCCCAGAAGCCGCACGAACGGCAGCCGTCCGGCAGGTCGCCGAGGTTGTCCAGAGTCAGGTGCGCCAGACGCCGAGTCACGTCGATACCTCCCGTCGCCTCGCGCCTATCCTAGGCGTGTGTCCGGAGTGTCCCGGCGGGCCCGAGGTGGCGCCACGCGGCTCGACAGCTACGTGGACCGCTACGCCGCGCGTACGCTAGGCATGACCGCCTCCGAGATCAGAGCCCTCTTCTCCGTCGCCAGCAGGCCGGAGGTGGTCTCGCTCGCCGGAGGCATGCCGAACATCACCGGGCTGCCGCTCGACGTCGTGGGAGGCGCGATCAGCGACCTCGTCGAGCACGACGGTCCTGCGGCGATGCAGTACGGCTCGGGTCAGGGCGACCCGGGCCTGCGGGAGCAGATCTGTGACGTGATGCGCCTGGAGGGCATCGAGGGGCATCCCGACGACGTCGTGGTCACCGTGGGTTCGCAGCAGGCGGTCGACCTGGTCACCCGAATCTTCTGTGACCCCGGTGACGTCGTCATCGCTGAGGCGCCGTCCTACGTCGGCGCTCTCGGGGTCTTCCGGGCCTTCCAGTGCGACGTGGTGCATGTGGAGATGGATGGTGACGGGCTGGTGCCGGCGGCCTTGGCCGAGGCGATCCGCGCCGTCCGGGCAGACGGCAAGCAGATCAAGTTCATCTACACCATCCCGAACTACCACAACCCGGCCGGTGTCTCGCTCGCTTCGGTGCGCCGCGAGGAGGTGCTCGACATCGCCCGGGAGGCTGACGTGCTCATCCTCGAGGACAACCCGTACGGCCTGCTGGGCTTCGACGACGGGCCCCATCGTGCGCTCCGAGCCGACGAGCCCGACGGCGTCATCTATCTCGGCTCGTTCTCCAAGACGTTCGCCCCCGGCTTCCGGGTCGGCTGGGCACTGGCCCCGCACGCCGTACGCGAGAAGCTCGTCCTGGCCCAAGAGGCAGCTACCTTGTGCCCGCCGTCCTTCTCACAGCTCGCGGTGCGCTCCTACCTGTCCACCCACGACTGGCAGGGTCAGGTGAAGGCGTTCCGTGAGATGTACCGTGAGCGCCGCGACGCGATGGTCGAAGCGCTCGAGGACATGATGCCTCGGGGTGCCCGTTGGAACATCCCGAACGGTGGTTTCTACGTGTGGCTCACGCTCCCGGACGGGCTCGACGCGAAGACGATGCTGCCCCGAGCGGTGACCTCCCGGGTCGCCTACGTCCCAGGGACCGCGTTCTTCGCCGACGGGTCCGGCGCCCAGAGCATGCGGCTGTCCTACTGCTACCCGACGCCGGACCGGATCCGGGAGGGCGTACGCCGGCTGGTCGCGGTGATCGAGGAGGAGATGGAGCTGCGGGAGACGTTCGGGACGATGCCCGGTGCGCGGCGAGAACGGCTCGCCAGCCGCGGTTACGAGTCGCCCAACACCGACCTGCGCTGAGGAGGGACAGGCATTGGTCATCTCGACAGGCTCAGCGTCCGCTCCTCGGCCCTCTGGTGGTGATGGGCGGGTGGTCGTCCTCGCCGGTGGCCTCTCGCACGAGCGCGACGTCTCCCTGCGCTCCGGACGGAGGGTGGCCGAGGCGCTGCGCGACGTCGGCGTAGATGTAGAGGTGCGCGATGTCGACGCTCGGCTGCTGACCACTCTTCGAGACGAGCCCCCGCTCTGCGTGCTTCCGCTGCTGCACGGGGAGACCGGCGAGGACGGGGCCTTGCGCGAGGTGCTGGAGCTGCTCGAGGTCCCCTACGTCGGTGCCCCGCCTTCGGCGTGCCGCGCCGCGTTCGACAAGCCCGTGGCCAAGGTGTTGGTCGCCGGTGAGGCGGTGCGGACTCCCCGCAGTGTGACCCTGCCCCACGAGGCGTTCCGAGAGCTCGGTGCGGCCGCCGTGATGAGGCTGATGGTCGGCTCGCTCGGCCTGCCGCTTATTGTGAAGCCGGCCCGAGGCGGCTCCGCCCTGGGCTGCACCGCCGTGCGCCAGGAGGACGCACTTCCCGGCGCGATGGTCACCGCGTTCGCCTACGGCGCGACCGCCCTGGTGGAGCAGCTGGTCGAGGGCACCGAGGTCGCGGTTCCGGTGCTGGACACCGGGTCCGGCCCCCAGGCGCTGCCGGTGGTCTCCATCGAGCCGGACGGCGGCGTGTACGACTACACCGCGAGGTACACCGCGGGCAGCACGCGGTTCGAGGTGCCCGCGAAGCTCGCTGACGAGGTGGCGGCCGAGTGCGCTCGGGTGGCGACCGCGGCGCACCGGGTCCTAGGGCTGCGCGACCTGTCCCGCAGCGACCTCATGGTCGACGCCGAGGGGACGGTGTGGTTCTTGGAGGTCAACGTCGCACCTGGGCTGACCGAGACCTCCACCGTCCCGCTGTCGGCGCACGCCGCTGGCCTCGACCTGGGGGAGCTGATGGTCGACCTCGTCCACGCCGCCGTGGCTCGCCGAGCCGCGGAAACCTAGCCGGAGACCGCCAGGACCGACCGACCAGTGGCCCACCACGGCCGTCAAGGAGCTTGATGCGCGACCTCACCTACCCGCCGATCGTCGTGGCGGCCACGACCGCGTTCAGGCTGCTCGGTCTGCGGTTCCAGATGCAGGGCACCGAGCACGTCCCACGAACCGGGGGTGCGGTGCTCGCGGTCAACCACATCTCCTACGTCGACTTCGTCGTCGGCGGCTTTGCAGCGCGGCCCTCGAAGCGGCTGGTTCGCTTCATGTCCAAGCGCGAGCTGTTCGACCATCGCTTCACCGGACCGTTGATGCGCTCCCTGCACCACATCAAGGTCGACCGGGAGGACGGGGTGGCCTCCTATCGCGAAGGGGTCCGCTACCTGGAGATGGGTGAGGTGGTCGGCATCTTTCCCGAGGCCACGATCTCGCGCAGCTTCGAGATCAAGGAGCTCAAGACCGGCGCCGTCCGGCTCGCCGCCGAGGCCGGGGTCCCTCTGGTCCCGGTGATCTTGTGGGGGACCCAGCGGCTGATGACCAAGGACCACCAGCGCGACTTCTCGCGGGGAAAGACCATCGGGATCACGGTGGGAGCCCCGCTGCACCCATCAGGGGCGGACCCGGCGGGGGACACGCAGCGCCTGCGGTCGACGATGAGGTCCCTGCTCGACTCGGCGATCCGGGCCTACCCCGATGACGAACAGCCGCCCGGGTGCTGGTGGCTCCCGGCGTCGTACGGCGGCTCGGCGCCGACACCGCAGGAGGCCGCCCGCCTGGACCGAGCGGAGAAGCTCGAGCGCGCTCGGCGCCGGGCGCGCTCCCGGCGAGGGGGATAGCCGGGCGGGGTGTTCGCCGGCAGAGAACGTGCTGGCGTGGCGCGTCCGCGAACTGGTCTGCTCCAGGCATGGCGATGAGAACCCTGATCCTGGGAGGCACGTCCTGGCTCGGTGGAGTCCTCGCGGAAGTAGCGTCCCGGCGCGGCCACCTGGTCACCTGCCTGGCCCGCGGAGAGTCCGGATCCGCGCCCGACGCAGTGCGCTGGATCCGCGCGGACCGGCGCGGTCCGGGCGCTTACGACGCTGTCCGCGACGACACGTGGGACGCCGTGCTCGATGTCGGCCGCCAGCCCATGCACGTCCGGTCGGCCCTCGCAGCCCTCGCAGGGCGAGCCCGACACTGGGCGTTCGTGTCCACCGGCTCGGTGTACGCCGACGACTCGACCGCAGGGCAGGACGAGTCCGCGCCACTGCACGCGCCGTGGACGGGTGCGGGCGAGGCCGGTGACGAGGACTACGGCCCCGCCAAGGTGGCCTGCGAACGGGCCTGTCAGGAGGCGCTACCGGCCGAGCGTCTGCTGGTGGCCCGGGCCGGTCTGATCGCCGGGTACGGAGACCTGAGCGACCGTTTCGGCTACTGGCCGGCTCGTCTGGCGCGCGGAGGCGAGCAGCGGGTCCTGCTGCCGCCTCGCTCGAACCCGGTTCAGGTGATCGACGTCAAGGACCTCGCTGCCTGGCTGGTCCACGGCGCGGAGAACGCCGTCGCGGGTGTGCTCAACGCTGTCGGGAACACCCTCACCCTCAGCGACGTCCTCGCCGAGTGTCAGCGGGCAGCAGCAAGCAGCCCGGTCTATGTCGAGGCGGACCAGGATTGGCTGATCCGGCACGAGGTCTCACCCTGGTCCGGCCCGGGCTCGTTGCCGCTGTGGCTACCGCTGCCGGAGTACGCCGGCTTCATGACCCGCTCCAACGCTGCTGCACGGGCCGCGGGGCTGCGACTTCGGCCGCTCTCGGAGACGGCGGCGGATGCGCTTGCCTGGGAGCGTCGTCTCGGTCTCGACCGGGAGCGAAAGGCAGGGCTCGGACGGCAGCGGGAGGCCGACCTGCTCTCCGAGCTCGCTGGCCGGTAGACCTGCCACCTTCTAGCTGGGGCCAGTCTCGATACGGCCACTTGTCGGTGAGACGATATGTCGACAAACAGACTTGTCGTCAGATCGGTTTGTCGTCCTTCGGGTCCATGATCGCCACGATCCGCTCCAGGTCCGGGATCGAGGCGAACTCCACGGAGATCTTGCCCTTGCGCCGCCCCAGTTCGACCTTGACCCGGGTCTCGAACCGCTCCGACAGCCGCGCGGCAAGGTCGACGAGTCCCGGCGCGGTCGGCCGACGGGGTCGGCCGACGCCGGCAGGATACCCGGGCTCGGGGACTCCCGCGGCCGGGTCGGCCACGGCAACGATCTCCTCCAGGCCGCGCACCGAGATTCCCTCGGCGACCACCCGGGTCGCCAACCGCTCCTGGGCGCCCGCGCCCTCGACCGCCAACAGCGCCCGCGCGTGACCTGCCGACAAGACGCCGGCCCCTACCTTGCGCTGCACTGCCGGTGAGAGCCGCAGCAACCGGAGCGTGTTGCTGATCTGCGGGCGGCTGCGTCCGATCCGGGACGCCAGCTCGTCATGGGTGCATCCGAAGTCCTCCAGCAGCTGCTGGTAGGCGGCCGCCTCCTCGAGCGGGTTCAGCTCGGCCCGGTGGAGGTTCTCCAGCAACGCGTCCCGGAGCAACGCGTCGTCCCCGGTCTCGCGCACGATCGCCGGGATCGTGTCCAGGCCGGCGTGCTGCACCGCGCGCCAGCGGCGTTCACCCATGATCAGCTCGTAGGCCGTGCCCGCGTCGGCTGCGCCGTCGGCCGTGCTGGCGGCGGAGTCAGCTACGCCGCCGACCCGGCGGACGACGACCGGCTGCAGCAGGCCGACCTCCTTGACCGAGGCCACCAGCTCTGCCATCGCGTCTTCGTCGAAGACCTGGCGGGGCTGTCGCGGGTTCGGCGAGATCTCCGCCACCGAAAGCTCGGCGAAGTACGCTGCGCTCTCCGATTCGGGCGGTGTTGCCGCTGCTTCATGCAGGTGACGTGCAGCACCCGCGTTGTCGCCGCCGTTCGAGCCGGCCAGGTCGCCGACCCCACCGAAGCCGTCCGTAGCCGGTTCCCCAGGCCCGTCGGCGGCCGGGTCGGCAGCCGCGTGAGGCGATGCCGGGGACTGCTCGGAGTCGTCCTGGTGACCCGGCGACCTCCGGGAGAACGGCGATGGCTGCGTGGGGGCGGTGGGGATCAACGAGCCCAGCCCTCGTCCGAGTCCTCGGCGGTGTTCTCGCTGCTCAGACCTCTGGCTCATGCGTGCACTCCTTTGCGGGCCATCTCTCGGGCGGCTTCCAGATAGCTGAGGGCTCCGGGGGAACCCGGGTCGTAGGTCAGCACCGTCTGGCCGTAGCTGGGCGCCTCGGAGATCCGTACCGACCTGGGGATCGAGGTGTTCAGCACCTGCTCCCGGAAGTGGCCACGGACCTCCTCGGCCACGCCTGCGGCCAGGCGGGTCCGCGAGTCGTACATGGTCAACACGATCGTGGACACCACCAGGTCGGGATTCAGGTGCTCCCGGACCATCTCCACGGTCTCCAGGAGCTGACCGAGCCCCTCGAGCGCGTAGTACTCGGCCTGGATGGGGATCAGCATCTCGTCACCGGCGACCAGCGCATTCAGGGTCAGCAGCCCCAGCGAGGGCGGGCAGTCGATCAGCACGTAGTCCAGCCGGTCGACACCCTCACCGAACACCAGCGGGTGCGCACGCACGGCCTTCCGCAGCCGGTTCTCCCTGGCGACCATGCTGACCAGCTCGATCTCGGCGCCGGCCAGATCGATGGTCGCCGGGACGACGAAGACGCCGTCGACCTCCGGGCTGGGCTGCGCGATCTCCGCCAGTGGCCGGCCCTCGACCAGCGCGTCATAGGTGGACGGAGTTCCGCGATGGTGGTCCACGGCCAAGGCAGTCGACGCGTTGCCCTGCGGGTCCAGGTCGATCACCAGGACGCGCTGGCCATGCTGTGCCAGCGCGGCCGCCATGTTCACCGCGGTCGTGGTCTTGCCGACGCCGCCCTTCTGGTTGGCCACCACCATGACGCGCGTTCGGGCCGGTCGGGGGACCGGGCTCGGCTCCGTGGCCACCCCCGCCCGGATGCCGCCCGCGAGCGGCCCCCCGGTTTCACGGAAAACATCCATCGGAGCCGTTTCACGTGAAACGGGGGCGTCGTACGAGACGCTGCCCGCCGGATGCTGCGGAGGTTCCGCGGCTCCTGGGCTGGCTTCTGGGCTGGCGCCCGGCCAGCCGAGCCCGGCCTCGGACATCTCGACGTCCGCAGCGGGCCACCCGAGCCCGTGCGTGACCGCCACCTGGCCCGCAATGGGGTCCGGCGCGTCGTCGGCGGGGTGGGACGCCGTCGAAGGCTGAGGTCGGGCGTGGCGCGCGCGGTCAGCCGACCGGTCACCGGCCTCCGGAGGTGGGTAAGACGTGTCCGTCTCTGAGGTCTCTGAGAGGGCCACCGGGTCCGGACTCCTGCCTGGCCATGTCTGCGCGGGCCGTCGTGATCAGCACTGCCGGGGTGCCGAGGCAACAAGCACCCTGTGCCACGCAAACTAACGGCCTGTCCGGACAGTCTCCACTCGCAGCGCCGTGGTCGGCGGATTAATCACATCCGCGCCGTACTGCTGGATGCTCACCGTGTACCCCCTGAGCAGTCCTGCAGCCGACGCGTGCTCCACCTCCTCGGCCACCGTCGCCCCCTTCATCGCCAGCAGAGCCCCACCCGGCTCCACCAGCGGCATCGCCCACCCCAGCAGCCGGTCCAGGGGTGCCAGCGCCCGAGCCGTGACGATGTCGAAGGTACGGCGTCCGTGCAGCTGCTCCGCGCGGGCACGCACCACCTCGACATTGCCCAACGAGAGCGCCGTCACGGCCTGGTCGAGAAACGAGGTACGACGCAGCAGTGGCTCGACCAAGGTGATCTCCAGGTCGGCACGGAGCAGGGCGAGCACCAGACCCGGGAGCCCTGCTCCCGACCCGAGGTCGCCCACCCGGCGGCCTTCGTCGATCGCCTCGGCAAGCACAGCACAGTTCACCAGGTGCCGCTCCCACAGCCGGGGCACCTCTCGCGGTCCGATCAGGCCGCGGACCACACCGTCGGCGGCGAGCAGGTGTGCGTAACCCTCAGCCACCGGCAGCGCGGCCCCGAAGACCGTCCGGGCACTGGGCGGAGCCGGCGGCGTTTCACGTGAAACGTCGGCCATCGACGTGTGGCTGCCGCGAACCGGGGTCAGTCGGAAGTGCCGACAGTGACGACCACATGGCGTTGTGGCTCGGCGCCCTCGGACTCAGACGTGAGTCCGCTGGCGGCCACCGCGTCGTGCACCACCTTGCGCTCGAACGGCGTCATCGGCCGAAGCGCGATCGGCTCACCGCTCTTGGAGACCGCCGCCACCGTCTCGGCGGCCAGCTTCTCCAGCTCGGTGCGCTTGCGGGCACGGTAGCCGCTGACGTCGAGCATCAGCCGGGACCGATCCCCGGTCTCGCGGTAGACGGCGAGCCGACTGAGCTCCTGGAGCGCCTCCAGAACCTCGCCGTCGGCGCCGACCAGCTGGTCCAGCTCGGCGCCGACGATCGAGACCACCGCCCGGTCGCCCTCCACGTCCATGTCCAGGTCGCCGTCCAGGTCGGCGATGTCGAGCAGCTCCTCGAGGTAGTCGGCGGCGATGTCTCCTTCTTGCTCCAGCTGCTCGGCTCGGGTCATCCCGGAATCCGCCCGGGAGGGACGCGCCTGCGGATCGTCGCCGCCCGTGCCCGTGCTCGGGGCACCAGCGGTCTCCGCGGGGGCCTGTGGATGGTCGTGTTCTTCACTCACGTCGTGCTCACTCCTGTGCTGCTGATTCGGTGTCGGCTGTGCCCGCGCGCTGGCCGGCCAGGGCGCGGGTTCCTACGCACTGGGGCGTTCTGCATCGCCGGTGTCCAGATCATCGCCGTCGTCGGCGGGGTTGGCTGGGTTGGCTGGGTGGCGACCGGCTCCGGCCTGGGGCGATCTCGGTGGTGCCTTGGGCTTTTGCCGCTTGCGCTGGTCGCGGGACTGCCGCTTCGGCTGCTGTCGCTGGATCGGCTTGGGGGGCTCGGGCTCTGGATCATCCACCGGCCCGGCGACCGCAGTAGCCCCCGTCGAGCCCTTCGCTCCCTTCCCCGGAGCCGGGTGACCCTTGCGCTCGGCCTTGCGCGCATTCTTCGCGGCGACCCGGTCGGCCTTCGCCTGCGCCGCAGGGGTGCCGGGGGCGGGGTTGTTGCGGATGACGTAGAACTGCTGCGCCATCGTCCACAGGTTCGAGGTGGTCCAGTAGAGCAGCACCCCGATCGGAAACGCGATCCCGCCCACGGCGAAGACCAGCGGCAAGACGTAGAGCAGCATCTTCTGCTGCTGGGCGTAGGGGCCCGTCATCGCATCCGGCGGCATGTTCTTGCTCATCAGCTGGCGCTGGGTGAGGAACGTCGTCGCGGTCATCGCGAGCACCAGGACGAGTGCGAGCACCCGCACCGTCCAGTCGCCCCCGGCGGCCAGGAAGGTGCTGGAGATCTGGGCACCGAACAGAGTGGATTCGCCGAACTGCCTGGCGAGCTCCTCGGTCAGCACCCCGCGCGGATCCGGGGGGTCGTTCGCGGCCAGGTCGAGCAGGCGGAACAGGGCCAAGAAGATTGGCATCTGCAACAAGATCGGCATGCAGGAGGCGAACGGGTTGGTCCCGGTCTCCTTGTACAGCGCCATCGTCTCCTGGGCGAGCCGCTCCCGGTCATGCCCGTACTTCTTCTGCAGCTCCTTGACCCTCGGCTGAAGCAGCTGCATGTTCCGGCTCGACTTGATCTGCTTGACGAACAGCGGGATCAGCGCAGCCCGGATCACCAACGTCAGCCCGACGATCGACAGCGCCCAGGCCACCCCGGACGCGTCGCCGAAGATCCCGCCGAACAACGTGTGGAAGCCGGTGAGCACGATCGAGGTGACCCAGTACAGCGGAGCCATGATGAAACCGCCGACGTCGACGAAGAAGTCGATCACTCAGGCTCCTTGGGTCTGGTGCTGGGGAGCGCGTGGGACCGGGTCGTAGCCACCCCGGCTCCACGGATGACAGCGGATCAGGCGCCGTACCGCGAGCCAGCTGCCGCGGACGCTGCCGTGCACGGTGACCGCCTCGAGTGCGTAGGCCGAGCAGGACGGATGATACCGACACACCTGACCGTAGAGCGGACTGACCACCAGCCGGTAGGCACGCAGGACGGCGATCAGGAGGAGCCTGGGCCCAGCAGCCACCCCAGAAACCAGTCCGAAGACCCTCGCGGACGTCATCGGTGGTCGCTCCGGTTGTGCACAGCGGACAGCGCCGTGTCGAAGTCGGTCTCCAGGCCGGTGTACGACGCCCGCGCGGCGGCCGGCAGTGCCCGCACCACCAGCGCGGAGGTGTCCGGAAGGCTACCCACGCGTTGCCGGGCGATGTGCCGCAGGCGGCGCCTGACCCGGTTGCGGGTCACCGCCGGTCCGACCGCCCTGCTGACCACGAAGCCGACCTGTGCGGCCGATTCGGGGCCACCCGGCCGGACGGACTCGGCCAGATGCAGCACCAGGGTCGGGGTCCGCGAGCGTCTCCCGCCCCTGACCGTGTCGGTGAAGAGGCGACTGGCTACCAACCGGTGCGGCCGGGTCAGCACCCGTTGTCCCTGCGGGATCGCCGGCTGGTCATGGTTCGGTCTCGAGCAGACGTCGATCGGGGCCGGCTCAGGCAGCGAGCCGGCTGCGGCCCTTGCGCCGTCGAGAGGACACGATGGCTCGGCCGGCGCGGGTCCGCATCCGGAGGCGGAACCCGTGGGTCTTGTGCCTACGCCGGTTGTTCGGCTGGAACGTACGCTTGCTCACGAGTCCTTCTCCGTGGGCCGGGTCACCATGGTGGCTGACGGGGCTGATGGCATGTCGGGGGTGGCGGCTGGGCTGCGCAACGCCGCCGGACACAGCCTACTGAGTCGACCCCGAAGCGCGCCGGGAGCGACCGTCTTCAAGGTACGCGGGCCCACCTGCCGGGTCAAACCGACCTGTCCCGAGATCCGCCCCGTGGCCCGGCTCGTGCGTACCCAGGAAGCCGGGCGTGCGGGCCGGGCTTTCCTGTGGACGACGGCTTGCTCCCGCGGTCGGCGAGTTGTTAGCGTGCGCGACACCGACTTTGCCGGTGCTGCTACCGCCCTTAGCAGATGCCAACCGATGTGCACAACCTGTGGACAAACGTGTGGACCGTGGTGAGTCGAGATTCAGCCAGCCACCGGGGATCCTTGCTCCGGGCGGACCGGGCCGAGGCACGAAGAGAGATGGAACCCGCGTGGACGATGCAGCACCCCAGCCCACCCGTGAGCCGCAGGACCGCCCGTGGGACCTGGGGGTGGTGTGGGGCCAGCTGATCGACGACCTGCCGCAGAGCCAACGGGCCTTCCTGGCGTCCAGTCGGGCGATCGGGATCGACGACAACATCGTCACCGTCGCCGTGGTGGACGAGTTCACCCGCGGCCAGCTCGAGGGCCGACTGCGGACCCGGCTGGAGGACTCGCTGACCGACTGGCTGCGGACCCAGGTCCGGCTGGCGGTCACCATCGATCCGCAGCTGCGCCCCGACCCCCGCATCTACGACACCCCGCCGGTGGACGACATGTCCACCCGACAAAGCGACATGTCGACAAATCTTCGGGATGAGATGTACCCGTTCTGGGCCGATGGTCCGGTGGGGCAGACCCGAGCCGGCCGACCGCACGCCCAGCAGCACCCCACCTCGCGCTCCGCCGGGAACGTGTTGGAGACCCGGCTGAACCCGAAGTACGTCTTCGAGAGCTTCGTGATCGGCTCCTCGAACCGGTTCGCCCACGCCGCCGCGGTCGCGGTCGCCGAGGCGCCCGGCAAGGCCTACAACCCGCTGCTCATCTACGGCGACTCCGGACTGGGCAAGACCCACCTGCTGCACGCGATCGGGCACTACGTGCGCAGCCTGTTCGACAACGCCAAAGTTCGTTACGTCTCCAGCGAGGAGTTCACCAACGAGTTCATCAACGCGATCCGCGACGACAAGGCGCCGACGTTCCAGCGTCGGTATCGCGACGTGGACGTGCTGTTGATCGACGACATCCAGTTCCTGGAAGGCAAGATCCAGACCCAGGAGGAGTTCTTCCACACGTTCAACACCCTGCACAACGCCAACAAGCAGATCGTGATCACCTCCGACCGGGCACCGAAGCGTCTCGAGGCGCTCGAGGACCGGCTCCGCAACCGCTTCGAGTGGGGCCTGATCACCGACGTGCAGCCCCCCGACCTGGAGACTCGGATCGCGATCTTGCGCAAGAAGGCCGCCATCGAGCGGATGACTGCCCCACCGGACGTGCTGGAGTTCATCGCCAGCAAGATCCAGACCAACATCCGTGAGCTCGAGGGAGCGTTGATCCGGGTGACCGCGTTCGCCAGCCTGAACCGGCAGCCGGTCGACCTGACGCTGGCCGAGATCGTGCTCAAGGACCTGATCCCCGAAGGCGGTGAGCCGGAGATCAGTGCCGGCCTGATCATCGCCCAGACCTCTGCGTACTTCGGGATGTCGATCGACGACCTGTGTGGCACCAGCCGCTCACGTGCCCTGGTCTCCGGCCGGCAGATCGCGATGTACCTGTGCCGCGAGCTCACCGACCTGTCGTTGCCCAAGATCGGCCAGCAGTTCGGCGGCCGTGACCACACCACGGTCATGCACGCCGACAAGAAGATTCGCACCCAGATGGCTGAGCGGCGCAGCATCTACAACCAGGTGACCGAGCTGACCAACCGGATCAAGCAGCAGGCCAACCGTCCGTAGCCGACGTAGCGGACGCGGCTGCCGCGACCGGGTCGTTCCCGCCCTGGGGACGGATCTGTGGAAACCCGCGGGACGGCGGTGCGCCCGTTGGGGACGGCGGGTACGCCGGCGCCGCCCTCGGCTGTTGAGCGCACAGCCGGGGATCGGTTCCCACCAGTGCATCCACAGGTCGCCCACAGGCCGCCAAGACCCGGATCTCGCCGCTGACCTGGGCAGATCCGCTTCATCCACAGTTTCCACCGTTGCTATGACGACGATGAGTTCTTCTCTGCAGCCAATCCCAGAAAACTTCTCCCCGGCCGCCACCTGGGGACGAAGCACAACTGCTCTGCCGCTGAGCGGTAGGGCATGGCAGGATGCTCACCCGCAGTGACTTCCGCAGGAGGCGAACACCAGTGAAGTTCCGCGTCGAACGCGACGTCCTCGCCGATGCCGTGGCTTGGGCTGCTCGCAGCCTGCCGGTCCGGCCCAGCGTGCCGGTCCTCGCTGGTCTGCTGATCGAGACCAGCCCCGAGAACAGCTCTGAGAGCGGCGGCTCGGACCCGGCCGGGTCCGGCCTCGTGCTCTCGACCTTCGACTACGAGACCTCGGCCCGGGCAACTCTGCCGGCGGACGTGGCCGAGGAGGGCCGTGCACTGGTGTCCGGGCGACTGCTCGCCGACATCTGCCGCAGCCTGCCGAACAAGCCGGTGGAGATGGCGGTCGAGGGAGCCAAGGTGTCGCTGACCTGCGGCTCGGCCCGGTTCAGCCTGCAGACGATGCCGGTCGAGGAGTATCCCGCGCTGCCCGACATGCCGGCTGCGACCGGCACGGTCAGCAGCGAGTCATTCGCCTCGGCGGTCGCGCAGGCCGTCGTCGCCGCCGGCCGCGACGACATGTTGCCGGTGCTGACCGGTGTGCGGATCGAGATCGAGGGGCCGTCGATCTCGCTACTGGCCACCGACAGGTTCCGCCTCAGCCACCGAGAGCTCGGCTGGCAGCCGGGCTCCACCGATGCTTCCGTCGCCGCCTTGGTTCCCGCGCGGGTGCTGGCGGACACGGCGAAGTCGTTGACCGCTGGAAGCGAGGTCACGATCGCCCTCGCCAGCTCGGGAGCCGGGGAAGGCATCATCGGCTTCGAGGGCTCCGCCGGCGGAGGCGTGCGTCGTACCACCACCCGGCTCCTGGACGGCGAGTTCCCGAAGGTTCGAACCCTCTTTCCCAGCCAGCACGCGACGATCGCTCGAGTCGACAAGGCGTCGCTGATCGAGTCGGTCAAGCGCGTCTCGCTGGTCGCCGAGCGCAACACCGCGGTGCAGATGGCGTTCGCCGAGGGCATGTTGACTCTGGACGCCGGCAGCGGCGACGAGGCGCAGGCCTCGGAGTCGCTGGAGGCCTCGGTGAACGGTGAGGACATCACGACCGGGTTCAACCCGCAGTTCCTCCTCGACGGGCTCACCGCTATCGAGTCCCCGGTGGTCGAGATGGCGTTCACGCAGGCGTCGAAACCGGCCGTGATGGCAGGCGCCGGCTCGCTGGACGCAGATGCAGACGCCGACTTCCGGTACCTGCTGATGCCTCGCCGGCTGCTGTCTTGAGCCACTGGTCCTCGGGTGTGCTGCCCCGGCCACCAGAGGGGTAGCCTGACGGCCATGGAGCTCGGAATAATTGGCCTGGGCAAGATGGGCGGCAACATGCGTGAGCGGCTGCGCCGCGCCGGTCATACGGTTGTCGGGTTCGACCGGAATCCCGACGTCCGGGACGCCGACAGCATCGAGGAGATGGTCGCGCAGCTGGGCGGGTCTTCCGACGGCCGTCCGGGTCAACCACGGGTGGTGTGGCTGATGGTGCCGGCCGGCGACCCGACCCGCGAGACCATCAGGGAGCTGAAGAAGCTGCTCGACCAGGGTGATGTCGTTGTCGACGGGGGCAACTCGCGGTGGACCGACGACCAGGTGCACTCCGAGCTTCTCGGCGAGAAGGGCATCGGCTTCATCGACTGCGGTGTCTCGGGAGGGGTGTGGGGGCTCGAGAACGGCTATGCGTTGATGGCCGGGGGCGATCCGGACGACGTGGCGACGGTTCAGCCGATCTTCGACGCGCTGAAGCCCGAAGGCGAGTTCGGCTGGGTGCACGCCGGCAGCAGCGGAGCCGGCCACTTCTCGAAGATGGTGCACAACGGGATCGAGTACGCGCTGATGCACGCCTACGCCGAAGGATGGGAGCTGCTGAACGAGGTCGGCATGGTGGAGAACGTCACCGAGGTCTTCCGATCCTGGCGCGAAGGCACGGTGATCCGGTCCTGGCTTCTCGACCTACTCGTCGCCGCCCTCGACGAGGACGCACACCTGGACGGGATCCGCGGGTACGCCGAGGACTCCGGTGAAGGTCGGTGGACGGTCGAAGCGGCCATCGAGCACGCGGTGCCGATGAATGCCATCGCGTCCGCCCTGTTCGCCCGCTTCGCCTCCCGGCAGGACGACAGCCCGGCGATGAAGGCCGTCGCCGCGATGCGCAACCAGTTCGGCGGACACGCGACCCAGACCGGTGCCCCGGCTACCACCACCCACGCAGCCGGGACACCACCGACGACCGCTGATACCGGGTCCGGTGCCGGTGATCCCGACCAGTCCGAGACCACCGAGCGGGCGCGACAGGCCGGATCGACCGCGGGCGAGAGCTAGGCCGTGCACGTCGCGCGCCTGTGGCTGCACGACTTCCGGAGCTACCCGAACCTCGACATCAGCCTCTCACCTGGGGTGACGGCGTTCCTGGGACGTAACGGCCAAGGCAAGACCAACCTCGTCGAGGCGGTCGACTATGTGGCGCGACTGGCCTCCCACCGTGTGGCCGCGGACGCTCCACTGGTCCGCGACGGGGCGGATCGGGCGGTCGTTCGGGCTGCCGTCGTGCGCCACGACCGCGAGGCACTCCTGGAGGTGGAGATCAACCCGGGGCGGTCGAACCGCGTGCGCGTCAACCGGGCACCGTTGCCTCGGGCGGCGGAGCTGGTGGGGATGGTGCGCACCGTGCTGTTCTCACCCGAGGACCTTGCCCTGGTGAAGGGTGACCCGGCGCAGCGACGCCGGTTCCTCGACGACCTGCTCACCCTCCGCACACCGCGGTTCGCAGGTGTCCGCGCCGACTACGAGCGAGTGCTGAGACAGCGCAACACCTTGCTGAAGTCGCTGCGCGGAGCTGGGCGCCTTCGCCCCGGCGCTGGCAGGGGCGGCGGCAGGGACAGCGGCAAGGACAGCAGGGACAGCGGCAAGGACGATGCACTCGGCACGCTGGGTGTCTGGGACGCGCACCTCGCCCGCACCGGGTCCGAGCTCCTGGCAGCCCGGCTGCGACTCGTCGAGGAGCTGCGTCCACTGGTCGGCAAGGCGTACGAGAGCGTTGCGCGAGGTGCCGGCAGTGGGGACGCGACCATCGCCTACCAGTGTTCCTTCGAGCTGCCTCGGCAGCTGGAAGAAGAAGGCGGGGTCCCCGACCGTGACGAGCTGGCAGTGGCCCTGCTTCGCGACCTGGAGGTACGCAGGGCTGACGAGCTGGACCGCGGCGTCAGCCTGGTCGGTCCGCACCGCGACGAGCTGACCCTGGCGCTCGGCAGGCTTCCGGCCAAGGGGTACGCGAGCCACGGGGAGTCCTGGTCCTTCGCGCTGGCGCTGCGACTGGCCTGCTACGAGCTGCTCCGGGCCGGGGGCGACGACCCCATCCTGATCCTCGACGACGTCTTCGCCGAGCTCGACACCGACCGCCGGGAGCGCTTGGCGGCGATCGCCTCGGGGGCCGAGCAGGTGCTGGTGACCGCCGCGGTGCCCGCTGACGTGCCTGCGGAGCTCGCGGGGGTCCGGATGACCGTGGCCGACGGAGGGGTCCGCCCCGATGAGTGATCCCCGCGGCGGTGCGGGGCGAGAGCCCGAGCACGACGAGACCGGCCTGGACCTTGCCCGGGCCGTCGCCCGGTCCCTCGCTGGGTCCGTGCGGGGCCGCAGACGCAGCGGCCGTCAGGGCCCTGACGCGCGGCGGGCTCGGCTCGGCTCCCGCCTTCCGCGGGTGGACCCGCAGTCCTCCGGGGCCCATCCGGACGACCGCGACCCCCAGCTGCTCGACGCCACGATCGGGCGACTCATCGCCGAGCAGGGCTGGGACACCGATGTCCGCGTGCACGCGGTGTTTTCCCGCTGGGACCACCTGGTCGGTGCAGAGGTGGCCCAGCACTGTCTTCCGGCCTCGTTCACCGAGGGCCGGCTGGTCGTCCGGACGGACTCCACCGCCTGGGCAACGCAGATGCGTCTGCTCGCCGGCACCGTGCTGCGTCGGCTGAACGAGGAGCTCGGCGAACAGACGGTGACCATGATCGACGTGCACGGTCCCAGCACCCCCAGCTGGCGCAAGGGCAGGCGTTCGGTCCGTGACGGTCGCGGCCCGCGCGACACCTACGGCTGAGGCCGCCCGGCACCTGGCGACCCGCACCGGCTCGCCTCGGGCGAGACCTCCGCGAGGGCCGTCCAGAGCTCCGGAAGCCCCCGGGCCCGGTATGGGGACCCGGAGGCCGCCCCGCTCATCGGCGCTAGGTGCACTACAGGGCTGAATTCCAGGACTCCTGTAGCCATGGGGTGGTATTGGCTGGGGACAAGGCCGCGAATTCGGCCTGCTAGCCGGTATACTCGACGTCGGGTCGTTCCTCGCCCGGGTCCCACCTGACGTGTGCTGGACCGAGGCTCGGGGCCGGCTCTCGTCATGTCATCAGCTGCGCCGAGGCCCGACCCGAGGCCTCGCGCGGCCCGAACCGCAGAGGATGTGCCTTGGTGGCTGGAGCCGACGTCGGTGCCGAGGGCAGCATGCGGGAACCCTCCCCGGAGGAGGTGGCCGGTGCCGCAGCGGGACTGGCCCCGCCCGGTGACCACCACGCGGTCGAGGCGGGCAAGTACGACGCCTCGGCCATCCAGGTCCTCGAGGGCCTCGAGGCGGTCCGCAAGCGTCCCGGGATGTACATCGGGTCGACCGGTGAGCGGGGGCTGCACCACCTGGTGTGGGAGGTCGTCGACAACTCCGTCGACGAGGCGCTCGCGGGCCACTGTGACCAGGTACTGGTCACCTTGCTCGATGGCGGCGGAGTCCGCGTCGACGACAACGGCCGGGGCATCCCCACCGACGTCCACCCCGTCGAGGGCATCCCCGCAGTGACGATGGCGCTCACCATGCTGCACGCCGGCGGGAAGTTCGGTGGCGGCGGCTACAAGGTGTCCGGCGGCCTGCACGGTGTGGGTGTGTCCGTGGTGAACGCCCTGAGCAGCAAGCTCCAGGTCGACGTGCGCAACCGTGGCCACCACTGGCGGCAGACGTTCAGCCTGGGAGAGCCGGATGGTCCCCTCGAGAAGCTCGAGGAGGCGCAGGAGACCGGTACGTCGATCACCTTCTGGCCGAGCAGCGAGATCTTCGAGACCACGACGTACTCCCTGGAGACGATCACCAACCGTATCCGGGAGATGGCCTTCCTCAACAAGGGCCTCGAGATCGTGGTCCGAGACGAGCGCGAGCGTGCCGCGGACATCGCGGAGGCCGTGGCCGAGGACGTCCACGAAGTGCTCTCGGACACAGAGAGCACGGAAGACGTCCCGTCCGACGGCATCCACTCCGACGGGCGGGGCGCCCTCGAGCAGCGGTTCCGCTACGACCGAGGGCTGGTCGACTACGTGGAGCACCTGAACCGGCGCAAGGACCACGCGCACCCCAGTGTCATCTCCTTCTCTGCGGAGCAGAGCGACAGTGGCGACCGTACGGCGATGAGCCTGGAGGTCGCGATGCAGTGGAACTCCACCTTCACCGAGTCGGTGCACACCTTCGCGAACACCATCAACACCCACGAGGGAGGCACCCACGAGGAGGGCTTCCGCGCCGCACTGACCTCGCTGGTCAACAACTGGGGCGAGGAGTGGGGACTGATCAAGAAGCGTGAGGATCGCGTCTCCGGTGACGACGTGCGCGAAGGGTTGACCGCGATCGTCTCGATCAAGCTCGCCGAGCCGCAGTTCGAAGGTCAGACCAAGACCAAGCTCGGCAACACCGAGGCCAAGGGCTTCGTGCAGCGGCTCGTCAACGAGGAGCTCGGCGGCTGGCTGGAGAAGAATCCGGCAGAGGGCAAGGACATCGTCCGCAAGGCACAAGCGGCAGCCTCGGCGCGGATCGCCGCTCGCAAGGCCCGTGACCTCGCCCGCAGCCGCAAGGGCCTGCTCGGCGGCGGCGGCCTGCCGGGCAAGCTCGCGGACTGCCAGTCGACGAACCCCGAGGAGTGCGAGGTCTTCGTCGTCGAAGGCGACTCGGCCGGCGGCTCGGCGAAAGGGGGGCGGGACCCGCGGATCCAGGCGATCTTGCCGATCCGAGGCAAGATCCTCAACGTCGAGAAGGCGCGGCTGGACAAGATCCTGGCCAACCAGGAGGTCCAGGCGATCATCTCCGCGCTGGGCACCGGGATCCACGAAGAGTTCGACATCGACAAGGTGCGGTACCACAAGATCGTGATGATGGCCGACGCCGACGTCGACGGGCACCACATCCGTACCCTCCTGCTGACCTTGCTGTTCCGGTTCATGAAGCCGCTCATCGAGCACGGTTACGTCTACCTCGCCCAGCCACCGTTGTACCGATTGCGCTGGAACAAGCCGCACGAGCACGAGTACGTCTACTCCGACGCCGAGCGCGACGCACTCCTGGCCGCGGGCAGGGCCGACGGCAAGAAGCTGCCCAAGGAGAACCCGGTGCAGCGCTACAAGGGGCTGGGCGAGATGAACCCCAACGAGCTCTGGGAGACCACGATGAACCCCGACCAGCGCCTGCTGCTGCAGGTGACGCTGGAGGACGCCGCCCAGGCCGACGAGATGTTCTCGGTGCTGATGGGGGAGGACGTCGAGCAGCGACGCTCGTTCATCCAGCGCAACGCCAAGGACGTGCGCTTCCTTGACATCTGACCACGGCACCCCTGCCCACACACGCTGTCGGCGAGACGGCCTGACCGCACGCCTTCGAAGGGGCTGACCGATGACTGACAACACGATCGAGACGCCGCAAGGACCGGGCGGCCGCATCGAGCCGGTCGAGCTGCAGGTGGAGATGCAGCGTTCCTACATCGACTACGCGATGACCGTCATCGTGGGGCGCGCGCTGCCGGACGTACGCGACGGCCTGAAGCCGGTGCACCGCCGCGTCCTCTACGCGATGTACGACGGCGGCTACCGCCCGGACCGAGGGTTCTCGAAGTGCTCGCGGGTCGTGGGGGACGTGATGGGCCAGTACCACCCCCACGGTGACACCGCGATCTACGACACCCTCGTCCGGCTGGCACAGCCGTGGGTGATGCGGGCACCGCTGGTGCAGGGCCAGGGCAACTTCGGCTCGCCGGGGAACGACCCCGCTGCCGCGATGCGCTACACCGAGTGCCGGATGGCGCCGCTGGCGATGGAGATGGTGCGTGACATCGACCAGGACACCGTCGACTTCGCGCCGAACTACGACGGCCGCTCCCGGGAGCCGGGGCTGCTCCCTGCTCGATTCCCGAACCTGCTCGTCAACGGCAGCGCCGGAATCGCCGTCGGCATGGCCACCAACATCCCGCCGCACAACCTTCGCGAGATCGCCGACGGGGTGCAGTGGGCGCTGCAGCACCCCGACGCAGGTCGCGAGGAGCTGCTCACGGCCCTGCTCGAACGGGTCAAGGGCCCAGACTTCCCGATGGGTGCGCTCATCGTCGGGCGCTCCGGGATCGAGCAGATGTACCGCACCGGGCGCGGCTCGGTGACGATGCGGGCGGTCGTGGAGATCGACGAGGACAGCAAGGGGCGCACCCTGCTGTCGATCACCGAGCTGCCCTACCAGGTGAACCCGGACAACCTCGCGCTGAAGATCGCCGAGCTCGCCGACTCGGGCAGGGTCCAGGGAATCGCCGACGTACGCGACGACTCCTCCTCGCGGACCGGGCAGCGACTCGTCGTCGTGCTCAAGCGCGACGCGGTCGCCCGGGTGGTGCTGAACAACCTGTTCAAGCACACCGAGCTGCAGAGCAACTTCTCCGCCAACATGCTCGCGCTCGTCGACGGTGTCCCTCGCACCCTGTCCCTCGACCTCTTCGTGTCGCACTGGGTCGCACATCAGATCGAGGTCATCCAGCGGCGGACCCGCTACCGGCTGCGCAAGGCCGAGGAGGACGCGCACATCCAGCGCGGGCTGGTGAAGGCACTCGACGCGCTCGATGAGGTGATCGCCTTGATCCGGCGCAGCCCGGACGTCGAGCAGGCGCGGACCGGACTGATCCGGCTGCTGGACATCGACGAGCTGCAGGCACAGGCGATCCTCGACATGCAGCTGCGCCGGCTGGCGGCCCTGGAGCGACAGAAGATCATCGACCGGCTCGCGGACCTGGAGCGGGAGATCGCGCAGTACGAGGCGATCCTCGCCGACGAGGAGCTGCAACGGCAGATCATCAGCCGCGAGCTCTCCGAGCTGGTCGACCGGTTCGGCAACGATCGTCGCAGCCGCATCATCGCCGCGGACGGCGACCTCTCGATGGAGGACCTGGTCCCCGACGAGGACCTCGTGGTGACGATCACCCGTGGCGGATACGCCAAGCGGACCCGAGCCGACCTGTACCGGACGCAGAGGCGGGGCGGCAAAGGTGTGCGTGGCGCGAGCTTGAAGGGTGACGACGTCGTCGGGCACTTCATGGCCACCAGCAACCACAACTGGCTGTTGTTCTTCACCACCGCGGGCCGGGTCTACCGCACCAAGGCCTACAACCTGCCCGAGGCATCGCGAGACGCCAAGGGGGGCCACGTGGCAGGCCTGCTCTCCTTCCAGCCCGACGAGAGCATCGCGCAGGTGCTGGCGGTCCGTGACTACGACCAGGCGCCGTACCTCGTGCTGGCCACCCGCAACGGCCTGGTCAAGAAGACCCGCCTCTCGGACTACAACAGTCCTCGGCAGGCCGGGGTGATCGCGATCAACTTCCGGGAGGAGGGGGACGAGCTGATCGGCGCCGAGCTCGCCGAGCCTGAGGACGACATCTTGCTGGTCTCCCGCAAGGGCCAGGCGATCCGGTTCCGTGCCGACGACACCCAGCTGCGACCGATGGGCAGGGCGACGTCCGGCGTCCAGGGGATGAAGTTCCGCGGTGACGACGACCTGCTGTCGATGTCGGTCATCCGCGCCGAGCAGGTGGCGGCGGAACAGGCCGCCGAGGCCGGCGCCGCGGCCGAGACCGGCTCCGGTCCGGCGAGCCTTGGTGACGTCAAGCCGCAGTACGTCTTCACCATCACCGACGGCGGCTTCGCCAAGCGCAGCCGGATCTCCGACTACCGTCTGCAGAGCCGCGGCGGTCTCGGGATCAAGGCGATGAAGCAGGACGACGAGCGGGGGAACCTGGTCGGCGCGTTCATCGTCGTCGAGGGCGACGAGATCCTCTCCGTCAAGGCTTCTGGTCAGGTCACCCGCAGCGCGATCGACGACCAGCTGCGCCCCACCGGACGCGACACCAAGGGCGTGAAGTTCGTCGGCGTGGGCACCGGGGACAGCGTCGTGGTCGTGGCGCGCAGCGTCGAGCGGGCCGCCGAGATCGAGGCGGCGACCGCAGCTGCAGACGCGGTGCCCGACGAGGTGCCCGACGAGGTGCCCGACGAGGTGCCCGACGAGACAGCCGGCAGTGCGACAATCGATGATGACGCAGCCGTAGAGCCTGACCAGACCGAGACCGAGGAGTCCTGATGGCTGATCGTCGCACCGACGACGCGCCGCTGGCCCCGCGACGGTCGCTGGGGGGACGGGCCCCGGAGACCGAGCAACCCGCCCCCGCCCAGAACGACCGGCCGCCGGCCAACCGGGTGTCCGCAGCCGTCGCGGGCGGCGCCTCCCGAACCGACCAGGGTGAGCGGCAGCAGGTCGGCACCCGGCCTCCCGGCGAGAGCACCCCGCGAGACGGTACGCCGACCCTGCCCGACACATCGGGTCGCGAGACAGGCGGATCCCGTCCTCGCGGCGGCCGGCCCACGCGGCCCCGCGGCACCCGCAGAGCACGTCTGCGGCTGACCCACATCGACCCCTGGTCGGTGATGAAGATCGCGTTCCTGCTGTCCATCGCTCTGGGCATCGTGACCGTGGTGTCGGTCGGGCTGGTTTGGTCGGTGCTCGGCGCGGCGGGCGTCTGGGAGTCGATCAACGACACCGTGGAGGACGTCTTGGGCAGCGAGTCCGGGACCACCTTCGACGTCGAGGCCTACGTCGGCACCAGCCGGGTGATGGGCTTCACGATGATCGTGGCCGTGGTGGACGTCGTACTCATCACCGCCATCGCCACCCTCGGGGCATTCCTCTACAACCTGTCCGCCGCGCTGCTGGGCGGGCTTGAAGTCACCCTCGCGGAAGACGAGCACTGACCCCCTCCTCCTTCGTTGAGATGGGGCCCGCGCCGGTTGAGATGGGCCTCGCGCGGGTTGAGATGGGGCTCGCGCGGGTTGAGATGGGCGTCCGGCCGGTGGAGATCGGCGTTTGGGCGGCATCTGCGCCATGAGGTAATCTGCCCCGTCGGCAACGCCGCGCTTCGGGCCTATAGCTCAGACGGTTAGAGCGCTTCCCTGATAAGGAAGAGGTCAGTGGTTCAAGTCCACTTAGGCCCACCCGACCCCGACATCCTCGCGTGAGCGAACCGAAGGAGACACGTCGTGAAGAAGATCCTGCTGGTCACCCTCGCTGCTGCCGCGGCCGCGTTCGCGGGCAAGAAGGTGAGGGACGGCCAGGCGGAGCAGGCCCTCTGGGCAGAGGCCACGGACAAGGTCGACAAGGCCTGACCGCCGCTCGCACCGGCCCGCCCGACAGGGCCGGCACGGGGCCATGGCGCAATTGGTAGCGCACCTGCTTTGCAAGCAGGGGGTTAGGGGTTCGAGTCCCCTTGGCTCCACCGCAGGTCACGTGCGTGATTTCAGTGATTGACTGCAGCGGTGCGCATCGCTCCGCTGACTCGTGAGCATGCGGTCGACATCTGCACCTGGCGGTATCCGGCGCCGTATGACTGTTACGACATGACCGACGCCACCCCGGACGAGCTGCTACGGCCAGAGGCGGGCTTCCACAGTCTGCTCGACGACGACCGGCTGATCGGTTTCCGGTCGTACGGTGCTGACGGTCGCGTACCCGGCTGGGACTACGACGACTCCGCGCTCGACACCGGTGGCGGGCTGCGCCCCGAGTTGGTCGGCCGGGGCCTGGGTCGCGAAGCGATCAGCGTGGGACTCGACTTCGGCCGCGCCCGCTACGCCCCCGCGGCGTTCCGGGTCACCGTCGCGTCGTTCAACTCCCGAGCCCTGCGCGTCACGGAGTCCCTCGGCTTCACACGGGTCGGCCGCTTCGACGCCACCCGCGACGGACGCAGCTTCGAGGTCCTCGTTCGGGTGGAACGGGTCGAGGCGGGGTGAGCCAAAGTGCGAGCCGGTGCCGACGTACCGCCGGACCGTAGGCTGACCACGTGTTTCGCGCTCTCTGGTCTCCACGGCTGGTCGGCCTGCACCTGCTGGCGATCGTCGCAGTCTCGGCGGCCGGTTGGCTGGGACTGTGGCAGTACGACGCCTGGCAAGCCGCCCGTGCTGCGGAGGCAAGGGACCTGGCGAGCGCGGAGCCGAAGGCATTGCGCGACGTGCTGGGACCCGACGACCCGTACCCTGGCGACGCGATCGGGCAGCCGGTGCGCCTCGAAGGTAACTGGGTCAGCGAAGGGTCGTTCCTCGTCTCCGGACGAGAGCTGGGCGGCAGGAGCGGGTACTGGGTCGTCTCGCCGCTCGCCGTGTGCGACAACCGGTGCGGCCAGGCTCCGGCGGCTCCATCGACTCCGGCGATGCTCGTGGTGCGCGGCTGGACGCCACAGCCCGAGCTACCTGCCGCGCCGGCTGGCGAGGTACGGCTCACGGGCTGGCTGCAGCCACCGGAGGACACGGGACGACCGGATCCGGATCCGGGGGACGAGGTGTTGCCGGAGGTGAGTGTGGCCGATGCCATCCAGCGGGTGGATCGCGACCTCTTCGGCGGGTACGTGATCGCCGAGGAGCTCACTGCGACCGGCTCGACCAGTGCTGGCAGCGAATCAGCCGGGAGTGCAGCCGGTCTCGATCCGGTGACGCCGGAGGCGCTGCCGGAGCCCGAGACGTTCACATCGTTGCGGAACCTGCTGTACGCGCTGGAGTGGTGGGTCTTCGCCGCCTTCGCGCTGTTTGTGTGGTGGAGATGGTGTCGAGACGTCGTCCAGGGTGAGCAGGAAGTGCTCCCGCCAGGCTCGACCGACGGGCATTCGGAGCCGGTGGTTCCGATGCGCTCCACCAGCGAGGACCGGGTAGCGTCGAGGTCGTGAGAACCCCGCTCCTCGCCTACCGGGTCATGGCCACCGTCGTCGGGGTCCTGTTGATCATCTTGGTCCTGATCGGCCTCCCGCTGCACTACCTGTCGCCGGACGGAAGCCAGGCCGAGGCGATCGGCGACGGCATCTCGCAGTACCTCGGCGTCGCCCACGGGTGGCTCTACATGATCTTCCTGGTCGCGGCCTTCGTACTCTCGCGCAAGGCGAACTGGGACCTTCGGTTCACGATCGTCACCTTGGTCTCCGGCACAGTGCCGATCCTGTCCTTCTGGGCCGAGCGGCGTGCTACGCGCCGAGTCCTGGAGATGGGTTCAACCGGCACGGGGCCAAGTTCAACGGGCACGCGGCCAAGTTCAACCGGCACGGGGCCAAGTTCAACGGGCGCGAGGGCACGTTCAACCGAACCGAGATGAGCAGGCCGACCGCGTTCGTACTCGGCGGCGGAGGCGTACTCGGCGCGGCCGAGGTGGGGATGCTCCGGGCGCTCCTGGAGGCGGAGATCCGGCCGGACCTCGTCCTCGGCACCTCCGTCGGCGCGCTCAACGGCGCCCTGGTCGCCGCGGACCCCTCACTCGACGTCATCGGAAGGCTGGTGTCGCTGTGGCAGAGCGCCGCAGCCAGCAAGGAGGTGTACGGCGACGGAGCGGTGCGCCAGGTGACCCGTGCCGTGCGCACCGGCACCCATCTGCACTCGGCTAAGCCGCTGCGCGAACGGCTGCACCAGCTGCTCGGTGAGCGGAGGTTCGACGAGCTCGCCGTCCCGTTCCAGTGCTGCGCCGCGAGCATCGAGCGAGCCGCGGAGCACTGGTTCACCGAAGGCCGGGTGGTCGACGCCGTGGTCGCATCGGCCGCGGTCCCCGGGCTGCTGCGGCCCGCCAGGGTCGACGGCGAGCACTTCCTCGACGGCGGGATCGTCAACTCGATCCCGGTCGGCCGGGCAGTCGAGTGTGGGGCCGAGCGGATCTTCGTGCTCCAGGTGGGCCGGGTGGACCGGGTACTGCGACCGCCGACGAAGCCCTGGGAAGTGGCCCGGGTCTCCTTCGAGATCGCCCGGCGACACCGGTTCCACCGCGAGATGGCGGCGTTGCCGGACCACGTCACCGCCCACGTACTTCCGACCGGCGGCGGCTCGGCCCGGCTCGACTCCCTGCTGGCCTACCGCGATTTCGCCGCCGTGGAGGGACGCATCGACGCGGCCTACGACGCCTCGGTCGGCTACCTCGAGGAGCATCTCGGGTGAGGCACTACTTCCGCCGGATGGTGCTCGCTCCCGCGGTCGTCGGGCTCACCGTGCTGCTGCTCAGCACCATCCCGTTGTGGCTGCTGGTCACCGCGGTGCTGTCACCTGTCGTGCAGGGCCGGCTGCGGCCCCTGCGCCTGCTGTGGCTGGTGGTCTTGCACCTGGTGCTGGAGAGCATCATGTTGGTCGAGCTGTTCGGGCTGTGGATCGCCTCCGGTTTCGGCTACGCGATCCGCAGGCCCTACTTCGAGCGGATCCACTACGACCTCGTGCAGACCTACCTCGGCATCTTCTTCCGGGAGGCCCGACGGGTACTGCACCTGGAGATCGTGACCGAGGGACCGACCCCGGACGCGTTCCCCGGCGAGCCGCTGCTGGTGTGCTGCCGCCACGCCGGCCCAGGGGACTCGTTCACGTTGATGCACGCGCTGATGCACTGGTACGGCCGGGAGCCGCGCGTCGTGCTGAAGGACACCCTGGCCTGGGACCCGGCCATCGACGTGCTGCTGAACCGCCTGCCGAGCAGGTTCGTCTCCCCCGGAGGCGGGCCCGGCGCCGACCTCGAGTCCCAGGTGGGCGCGCTGGCCCGGGACCTGGACCACAACGACGCCTTCGTGATCTTCCCCGAGGGCGGAAACTTCACCCCACAGCGACGGCAGCGGGCGATCGACAAGCTTCGCCGACTCGGCCTCGAACAGATGGCCGTACGCGCGGAGAACATGCCGAACGTACTCGCCCCACGCCCCGGCGGCCTGCTCGCCGCCCTGGACGCGGCACCCGAGGCCGACGTCGTTCTGGTCGCGCACACCGGGCTCGATCACCTGCTCACCGTCGCCGACCTTTGGCGGGAGCTGCCGATGGACAAGCAGATCATCATGCGGTGGTGGCGGGTGCCGCGCAGCGAGATCCCCGATGGGCGCGAGCAGCGCATCGACTGGCTGTTCGGCCAGTGGGAGCAGATCGACCGATGGATCGACCAGCACCGTCCCCTCGACCTGCCGACGGGGCGCGCCACGAGGCGCTCGGGCAACTCGAGTAGCTCGGGAACCTCGGGCAGCTCGACGACGCGACCCGACTAGGTCGGTGGCGAGACCCGACTAGCTGTCCTTGTTGACTTTGATCTCCTCGGCCGGCTCGTCGGGTGTGGTGGCCGGGTGAGGCACGTCGGCCGCGTCTGCCGCTGCCTCGTCAGGCCCCGCGGCGCCCTCGTCGTCGCCGGCGATCCCGCTCGCGGCCGCCGCCGACGTGGCTGCCGGAGTCGGGTCCGAAAGAGCCGTCGTGGCCGGGCTCACCGGAGCGCTGTCCGCGGACGTCCCAGTTGATTGCGCCGCATCCGAAGATGCCGGGCTGGGCTCGTACGAGGACTGCCACGCCGTGCTCGACTTGCGGTCCGACAACGCCTTCGCGACCAGTGCCCCGATCGCGGTGAGACCGGTGAAGACCAGGAACCTGCGTAGGCGATGGGTCTGCTTCGGTGGGTCGACCTCACCCTTGAGCGCCGCGGCGGTCGCCCGGCCCCGCTTCTTGGCCTCGCCACGGACGTCTTCGGTCGCCTCGCCGGCGGCCACCACGGCAGCCGCGATCTTCGGGCGTACGTCGCTGTTGAACCTGTCCTTGGCAGTGTCGATCGCGGGGGCCGCCTTGTCGCGGGCGTCAGCGATCACCGGGGCTGCCTTGTCGCGGGCGTCGGCGATCACCGGGGCTGCCTTGTCGCGCGCGTCGGCGATCACTGGCCCCGCCTTGTCCCGGGCAGACTCCACTTGGAGGGCAAGGCTGCGGCTGAGCTGGTTGGCCTGCCTACGGAACTGCTTCGACTTCGACTTCGCCATCTGACGAGGTGTCCTCTCTTCTGCACTCACACTGACCGGACCCACACTGACACCGGCCACACTGACACCGGCCACACTCACGCCGACCGCTGGGTCAGGTCCGGCTCATCGCTGGCACTCTCCTCTGCCCCACGTTTGTCGAATCATGCCCGGATCACCAGACGAATCAAACCCTCGGCCGTCCACCCTTGGGTCACATGGGAGGATCGAGGCGAACCGAAGTGAAGTGACGCGAGGCGAAAGGCAGCTACGTGCCCCCCGAAGACACCACCCAGGACCTACGGGCGACCCTGAAGACGAACCGGGGCGACATCGTCGTTCGCCTGTTCCCGAACCACGCCCCCAAGACCGTGGAGAACTTCGTCGGGCTGGCCGAGGGAACCAGGCAGTACACCGACCCGAACAGCGGTCAGCAGACCACCGGACGCTTCTACGACGGCCTGGTCTTCCACCGGGTGATCGCCGGCTTCATGATCCAAGGCGGTGACCCGCTCGGCACCGGCACCGGTGGGCCCGGGTACACCTTCAAGGACGAGATCCACCCCGAGCTGCAGTTCACCAAGCCGTACCTGCTCGCCATGGCCAATGCCGGCCCGGGAACCAACGGCTCGCAGTTCTTCGTGACCGTCGACCAGGTCCCGTGGCTGAACGGCAAGCACACCATCTTCGGTGAGGTCGAGGATCGCGCCAGTCAGCAGGTGGTCGACGAGATCGCGACCACCCGCACCGGTGCCGGTGACCGGCCGGTCGATGCGGTCGTGATCACCACCGTCGAGGTGGAGCGCAGCTGAGCACTCCGCCTGCCGCGAACTCTCCTTCGGCTGGGCGCCCCGGACCGGACGCCCCCGTCTGCTACCGGCACCAGGATCGCGAGACCCACATCCGCTGCCAGCGCTGCGAGCGGCCGATCTGCCCTGACTGCATGCGCCAGGCAGCGGTGGGCTTCCAGTGCCCGTCGTGCGTGAACGAGGGTTCCAGGTCGACGAGGTCTGGACGTACGGCGTACGGCGGCGCGGTGTCCGGGAACCCGGCGCTCACCTCGCAGATCCTGATTGCGGTGAACGCCGCGGTGTGGATCTCGATCCTCGCCACCGGTGGGGGTTTGAGCCCGTGGGTGCACCGGCTCGCGCTGCTGCCGGACACCGTGGTCGCGCGGATCACCGACGGGCAGGTGATGCGGTTCACCGGGGTCGCCGACGGCGCCTACTGGCAGCTGCTGACCTCCATGTTCACCCACGTCGAGCTCTGGCACGTCGGGTTCAACATGCTGGCGCTGTGGCTGTTCGGTCCCCAGCTCGAGTCGGTGCTCGGCCGGGTCCGGTTCCTCGCGCTCTACCTGCTGTCCGGCCTGGTCGGGAGCGCGTTCGTCTACTGGCTGACCCCGGTGAACTCCGAGACGCTCGGCGCCTCCGGAGCGATCTTCGGGCTGTTCGGGGGGTATCTGCTGGTCGCTCTCAAGATGCGCCGCAACGTGAGCCAGATGCTGGTGCTTCTCGGGATCAACGCGTTCATCACCTTCACCGTGCCCAACGTGTCCTGGCAAGGTCACCTGGGTGGGCTGGTCGGCGGTGTGCTGATCGGCGCGATCTTGGTCTACTCGCCGCGCCGGCAGCGAGGCTGGTGGCAGGCGGCCGGGTTGGCCGTCGTCGTGGTGCTGCTGGTGCTCGCCTTCGCGGCCCGTTCCGTCGCCCTGGCCTGAGCCGCCCGAGGGTGTTGTCCACACTGGGGATAACCCCTGTGGACAGAACTACACGGGTGTAGTTCCGCGGCTACTCCCAGTGCGTGGCGAAGACGAAGCCGACGGCCATGAAGCCGATCCCGACCACCAGGTTGTAGTTGGTCAGGTCGGAGATCAGCGGTATGTCGGCGTCCCCGGCCATGTAGTACACGACGATCCAGATCAGCCCGATCAGAAAGCAGCCGAGCATCCCCCACACGACCCCGCGGCCCCGGCCTAGCGGGGTGGACGGATGCGCAGCGAAGGCGAGGCCGAGCAGGAGGGCGCCGAAGCCGATCAAAAAGTTCCAGCGCCTGAGGTCCCCCATCCAGGTGAGCTGCTCACCGTCTTGGGCGATGTTGAGGTACACCACGATCCAGGCGATGCCGGCGACCACGAGCGCCGCGGCGAGGACGGTCCGCACGACCGAGGTGCCCGCAGCCTGGCTGAGCGCCGGCATCCCCCGCGAGGCTCCCGCGCGGCTTCGCGACGTGCTCCTGCTTCCGCTGGTGTCGGACACCTGCTGCTCCTCCGCTGGTTCTTGCGTGTCTGGTGCTGCGCTCGCTCGTCGGGCGGCTGGGCTGCCCGGTCGTCGGCTAGCGTAGTCGGGGCCGGCCCCACCACCGAAGGCACGCCAGATGACACCGCAGCACGCCTCGCCCCGCCCTTCCCGACCGCACGGTTCCCGACAGCGGTTGGGCGCGGCCCGGGCGCGGCTGTTCGAGGCCCACAGCACCCGCGGGCTCGGTCGACGGCTGCTCGCGCCAGGGGTCTTCCTGCTGGCCGGGGCACTGCTCGCCACCAGCGCGGTCAACTCCGACGGGTCGGACCTGCGAGCCGGTCGGTACGGCGACCTGGCGTCGCTGGTGCTCGAGCAGAGGAGGGAGACCAACGCGCTGCAGGAACGGGCAGCGGCGCTCGCCGCAGAGGTGACCGCGTTGTCGGAGCAGGTCGACGACAGCGGCGTGGAGCAGGTCCAGCAACGGCTCGTCGACCTGCGCCACCCGGCCGGAATGGAGCCGGTCAGGGGCCCGGCGGTCACCGTCACCCTCGACGACGCACCCGAAGAGGTCATCGAGGAGAGAGTCGGCTCCGGTGAGTTCACCGCCGACGACCTCGTCGTGCACCAGCAGGACATCCAGGCGGTGGTGAACGCGCTGTGGGCCGGAGGCGCCGAGGCGATGACGATCCAGGGCCAGCGGGTGATCTCCACGACGGGCATCAAGTGCGTGGGCAACACCGTGGTGCTGCACGACATCCCGTACTCCCCGCCGTACGTCATCACCGCGATCGGTGCCCCCGACCAGATGCTGAACAGCGTTCAGGCGAACCGCTACATCGACATCTACCTGCAGTACGTCGCGGAGGCGGAGCTGGGCTGGGACGTCGACGTGGACTCGTCAGTCAGGCTGCCGGGGTACGACGGGCCGCTCGACCTGAACTACGCCCGTCCCGCGGGCGACCTGACCGGCGCCTCCGGCGGCGACGTCTGAGAGCTATCCGGGCGAGGTCCCGATTGTTGGGCTGTTCCGCGAGGTCGGCGAAGCCGGCCTCGACGGGCTCGACGACCTCGAGGGACTCGGGCTAGGAGTGTCCGAGTCCTCGGTCGGTGAGGGCGTCGGTGTCGGGCTGGGCGTCGGTGTCGGGCTGGGGGTCGGTGTCGGGCTGGGGGTCGGTGTCGGGCTGGGGGTAGGGGTAGCGGCCGGCGTCGGATCGAAGGAGGAGACCGTGATCACCACGGTGGTGCCTGCCGGCTGCTCGGTGAACGCCTCGGGGCTCTGGCTCAAGACC
>CADCUJ010000037.1 GCA_902805855.1 uncultured Nocardioidaceae bacterium | reverse complement strand
TCGTCGAACTTCTCGCGCACCGCCTTCACGGCGTTGACCGAGGTGAAAGCCACCCACTCGTAGCGGCCTTCGACGAGACCTCGGATCGCCTTGTCCATCTGCTGGGGGTTGCGTGGCGGCTCCACGGAGATGGTGGGTACCTCCTCGGGCACCGAGCCGTACCCGCGCAGCCGAGCTGACAAGGTGCCCGCCTGCTCCTTGGTGCGGGGCACCAGCACCCGCCAGCCGAACAGCGGCTTGGTCTCGAACCAGGACAGCGCTTCGCGCTGGTCGACGACGTCCCCGACCACGGTGACCGCGGGCGGGCTCATCTGGGCCGCCCGCACGTCGCCGGCGATCCGGTCCAGTGTCGAGACCACGGTGGCTTGCTCGGTCGTCGTGCCCACGCGCGTCATGGACACGGGAGTCTCGGCCGGGCGCCCCGCGGAGACGAGCGCCTTGGCGATCTGGGCTATCGAGTCGACCGCCGAGAGCAGCACGAGGGTCCGGTCGTCGGCGTACTGTGTCCAGTCGATCTTGGCGTCGGAGCAGGTGACAACCGCAACCTCGCGGCTGCTTTTCGTGGTCAGCGGGATCCCGGCGTAGGCAGGGACCGCGGTGACCGCGGAGACACCGGGCACGATCTCGAACCCGATGCAGGCCTTCACGCACGCCTGTGCCTCCTCGGGCCCGGAGGCGTAGAGGAACGGGTCGCCGGACATCAGCCGCACGACGCGGCGTCCCGACCTGGCCTGCTTGACCACGACCTTGGCGCGCGCGGCGTGAGTCAGCGGCTGGCCGTCCTGGCCGAAGCCGCCGTCGACGATCTCCGGCCCGATGGCCGACGTCGCCGCGCCGTCGCCGTCCTCGTCGACGGCCCCGGTGGCAGCGGGCAGTCCCAGCACGGTGCGCACCAGCGTTGCGTGCGACTCCTCCTCGGTGACCACCACGTCGGCCTGACGCAGGAGATCCACGGCACGCACGGTCAGCAGCTCGGGGTCGCCCGGGCCGCTGCCGACGAACCAGACGTGTCCGGCGGGAGCCGCCGACCTGGGAGCGGCCTTTCGCTGCTTGACGGCAGTCGGTTCGCCCGTGCCCGCACGCGCGGAGCCGTTCTGGGACGTACTCCGGGTGCGCGTCGTGCTGCGCTTGCTGCCTACGGTCTTGTTCACGGTGTCGCTCACAGTCGCCTTCTTGCTGGTCGTGCGGACGTTCTCACTCCTGCCGGTGCTGCTCGTGCTCTCCTCGCTGGGTCGCGCCCTCGCCTGGGTCATGAGGCACGCTCGCTGACCAGAGTGCTCGCACCCTCGGCGATCATCTCCTCGGCCAGGCCCATGCCCACTCCGACCGCATCGTCGGGGGTGCCGGTCGCAGACCGCCGGACGGCGAGTGCACCGTCATAGGACAACGCGACCGCACGGACCCATAGTTCGTCACCAAGGTCGCCTTGTGCAATTTCGGCCAGCGCGCCCACCGGTGCCGAGCAACCAGCCTCGAGCGCACGGAGCACGGTCCGCTCCGCCGTGACCGCTGCCCGCGACGGAGCGTCGTCGAGCGCGAGACGCACCAGGTCGCACAAATACTCGTCACCACTGCGGCACTCCACCGCCAACGCGCCCTGACCCGGCGCCGGGAGCATCTGCAGCGGGTCGATCACCTCGGTGACCGCGTCCAGCCGGTCGATCCGGGCCAGCCCGGCGCGCGCCAGCACCACCGCGTCGACCTCGCCGTCGGCCACCTTCCGCAGCCGCGTGTCGACGTTCCCGCGGATCTCGGCGACCTCGAGGCCGAGGCCCAGAGCAGCGAGCTGCGACGCTCGCCGCGGGGATCCGGTGCCGACCCTGGAGCCAGGGGGCAGCTCACCCAGGGTCAGGTCGTCGCGGGCGACGAGCACGTCGCGCGGGTCCTCGCGGGGAGGTACGGCGGCCAGGACCACACCCTCTTGCGGATAGGTGGGCGTGTCCTTCAACGAGTGCACCGCGACGTCGACCGCGCCCACCAGCAGAGCCTCCCGCAGCGCGTTGACGAAGACTCCGACGCCACCGAGGGAGGCCAGCGGTGCCGAGGTCACGTCGCCGTCGGTGGTGACCTCGACCAGCTCCACCTCCTGGCCCGTGGACTCCGCCAGCGCGTCCGCGACGAACTGGCTCTGGGTGCGGGCCAACAAAGAGGCACGGGTGCCGACCCGTAGCGGCGCTGCGGCCGGACTCATCCGCCACCTCCCGGCCGGGTCACCGCGTCGACCGTCTTGAGGTCGAGCGAGAACAGGTCCGCGAGCGCGGAGGCGTAGGAGAGCGCACCGGTCTCGTTGGCCAGCTCCTTGACCCGCACGGTCGGCTGGTGGAGCAGCTTGTCGGCGACCCTCCGCACGGAGAGCTCCACTTCCGCCCGGACATCGGGGTCGAGGTCGGGCAGCCGTGACGCCAGCCTTTCCATCTCGGTCTCGACGACGCCGGTCGCCATCGTGCGCAACGCCACGACCGTGGGAGTGACGTTTGCCGAGCGGCGCGCGGCCAAGAAGGCGCTCAGCTCCTCGTCGACGATGGCCCTGACGGCGGCGGCGTCCTGCGCCCCCGACCCCAGGCTGAGCTCCTCCGCCAGCACGGCGAGGGAGATCAGCGCCACGCCGGGCAGCTCCGCGACCGACGGATCCACGTCGTGGGGCAGGGCGAGGTCGATGATCGCGGCCGGTTCGGAGGCTCGAGCCCGCACACCGGCCACCCGGGACAAGGAGAGTACGACGCCGGCCGAGCCGGTGCACGAGATGACGATGTCGGCCGCGGCCAGCTCGCGGTCGAGCCTCGACAGTGCGATCGCCCGCCCGCCGTACTGGTCCGCGAGCCTCGTCGCGTTGGAGTTGGTGCGGTTGGCGATCGCGATGTCCCCGGCGCCCAGCCTCGCGACCGTGGACACCGCCAGGGCGGCCATCGAGCCGGCGCCCACGACGACAACCCGCTTGCCGGTCACGCTGCCGACGTGCTCCGCGGCCGCATCCAGCGCCACCGAGACCAAGGAGGGCGCCGCACGGTCGATCTCGGTCTCCGCATGCACTCGCTTGCCGACCCGCAGCGCCTGCTGGAACAGCGGGTTCAGCACCGGCCCGACCGATCCGGACTCCTGGCCGAACCGGAGCGCATCGCGTACCTGGCCGAGGATCTGGCCCTCCCCCACCACCATCGAGTCGAGGCCGGAGGCCACGTCGAACAGGTGGGCCACCGCGGCGTCGTCGTAGTGGACGTAGAAGGCGGACACGATGTCCTCGGGTGGCTCGTCGGCGCGCTCGCAGAGCAACCGGGAGACCGCCTCCACGCTGCCATGGAAGCGGTCCACCTCCGCATAGATCTCGATCCGGTTGCACGTGGCCAGGACGGTCGCCTCCACGACGTGCTCGCTGTCGATGACGTCGCGCAGCAGCTTCGCCGCGTCCTCGCGGTCTGGAGCGAGCTGCTCCAGCACCGAGACCGGCGCACTGTTGTGAGAGACCCCGACCACCAGGACGCTCATCCGGTGTCCCCCAGGCGGGCAGCCGAGCCGAAGGCCAGTGCCTTGCGCTGCTCGTGGTAGGCCAGGATCTGCAGCTCGATCGAGAGATCGACCTTCCGCACGTCGACTCCGTCCGGAACGCTCAGCACCGCGGGTGCGAAGTTCAAGATGCTGGTCACACCCGATGCCACCAACCGGTCGCACACCTCCTGCGCAGCGGCGGCGGGTGTCGCGATGACCCCGATCGCCACGTCGTGCTCGCGCACCAGGTCCTCCAGGGCAGCCGACCCGCTGATCTGCAACCCGGCGAGCTCCTTGCCGACTCGGGCCGGGTCACTGTCCAGCAGGGCGACGACCCGGAAGCCACGCGAGCTGAACCCCGCGTAGTTGGCCAGGGCGTGTCCCAGGTTTCCGATCCCGACGATGACGACCGGCCAGTCCTGGGTGACCCCGATCTCGCGCGCGATCTGGTAGCGCAGGTACTCGACGTCGTAGCCGACACCCCGGGTCCCGTAGGAGCCGAGGTAGGACAGGTCCTTGCGCAGCTTGGCGCTGTTCACCCCGGCCGCCGTCGCGAGGTTCTCGCTGGAGCAGGTGGCGATTCCCTGGTCGGTCAAGGTGACCAACGCACGCAGGTAGACCGGCAGACGGGCCACGGTGGCCTCGGGTATGCCCCGGTCAGCGGCCTTTGACGGAATGGACCCGGGCACCCCCTGGTCGACCGCACCGTCTCGCGTGCTGCGTGTTGAGGTCACGACTCTCCTGAACGCCGCCGAGACTCGGTTCTCCGCTCGTCGGACCCGCCCGCAGACCGGCAGCGAGGCTCACTCTAAGAGTTTGTGAACGCGAGAACAAACTCACCGCAGGGCTGCGCGCAGGCGATCCGGGTCCACCCGCCAGAAGTCGTGCTGAGCGCCGTCGACGAACGTGACCGGGATCTCCTCGCCGTAGGCGCGCACCAGGGCTTCGGAGGTGGTGATGTCGATCTCGTCGTACTCCTCGCCCGTCTGCGCACACACCTGTTCCACCACCGCCCTGGCCTCATCGCACAGGTGGCACCCCGGCTTCGAGTAGAGCAGCACCCTCGGCGGCGCCGACGCGCCGGTCACCGGACGTACGGGGGACCCCGAGGTGTCTGCTGAGTCCTCCCCGACGGCGCCCACCGCGCGAGTCTGGCACACCTTCTCGGGCGCCTTGTCCGACACGCGTTCCTGGGCGAACCGACATTAGGGTGAAGAATGTGCCCTCGACCCGCCACTCGCAAGGCGGCCGTCGGGCCGCGGCTTCGGTCGTCGACCTGCACGGTCGCTCGGCACTAGCGGGCGAGGCGGCCGCAGCAGCGGCAGAGGTGGAGACGGCTCTCGCCATTCCACCAGACCCTCACCGTGCTGCCTTCTTCGACGTGGACAACACCGTGATGCAGGGCGCATCCCTCTTCCATCTGGCGCTCGGGCTGCACCGCCGCGAGTTCTTCGGCACGCGGGAGATCGTGGGCGCGGCCTGGAAGCAGGCGTACTTCCGCATCGTCGGGGTGGAGGACCCCGACCACGTCGCCGGGGCTCGGACCTCAGCACTCGCCTTCATCAAGGGCCACCGGGTCGAGGAGCTCGAAGAGCTCGGTGAGGAGATCTTCGAGGAGGCCATGGCCGAGCGCATCTGGCCGGGCACCCGGGCGCTGGCCCAGCTGCACCTCGACCAGGGGCAGCGAGTCTGGCTGGTCACCGCGGCACCGATCGAGATCGCCCGCATCATCGCCCACCGGCTCGGACTCACCGGGGCTCTGGGGACGGTCTCCGAGCACGTCGACGGCGTCTACACCGGCAAGCTCGTCGGCGAGATGCTGCACGGGGCCGCGAAGGGAGAAGCCGTGCGAGCCCTGGCCGAGCGCGAGGGCCTGGACCTGCGGCAATGCGCGGCGTACTCCGACTCCTACAACGACCTGCCGATGCTGAACCTGGTAGGCGACCCGTGCGTCGTCAACCCGGACTCACGGCTGCGCGAGCACGCCCGGGCCAACGGCTGGCGCGTGCGCGACTATCGCACCGGCCGGAGGGCGGCCCGAGCCGGACTGCTGGTGGCCGGGTTGGCAGGTGCCGCGACCGGTGGCGTCGCGGCTGGGGTGGCGTTCCGCCGGAAGGTGCGGTGACCGGTTTCCGTCGGTTCGCGCTGGGTAGCATCTGAGCCGGAGCACGCCACACAGCGTGCCTGCCCGACCCTGACGGGTTCACAGACCGTGGGCCCGACCTCTACCGTGACAGGTGTCGGGAGCCTGGCCGTCCGGTCAGGGAGGGAGATCGATGAACTCGCGTCGCCTCGACCTCGAGCACGGCCTCGCTGCGCTCAGGCACGCGGTCCAGCGAGCCCTCGAGCCGGTGCCGGTGATCGCCGGGTCGGCTGGCGACGCCTCCGCTACCTGGCTGCTGTCGACGTCGCTGAACCCGGGCTCTCAGGCCTCGGCCCAGTCGTCTGGCAAGGCCTCGGGGCACTCGTCGGGTTCGGCGTCCGGCGACCCCGGTTCGCGGCCCGGCGGCGATGCAGCGTTCGCGTGCTCCTCCGACCCCGACGACGCTGAGGCCTCCCGACTGATCGGCTTGGTCGAGCTCGCCCGGGCCGGCGACTCCGAGGCCTTCGGGCAGCTGTTCGACCACTACAACGGCTCGGTCTACCGCTTCGTGTACTACCGGGTCGGCTCCGCGCCGTTGGCCGAGGACCTGACGTCGGAGACTTTCTTCCGCGCCCTCCGGAGCATGAGCTCGTTCCGCTGGCAGGGCAAGGACTTCGGCGCCTGGCTGATGACCATCGCCCGCAACCTGACGGCCGACCACTACAAGTCTGGCCGCACCCGCCTGGAGACCGCGACCGAGGACATGGGCGTGCACGACTCGACGACCGAGGGTCCGGAGGACAGCGTGCTGACCTCGCTGACCAACGAGGCACTGCTGGAGGCGCTCGGGGAGCTGCCGAAGGAGCAGCAGGAGTGTCTGATCATGCGCTTCCTTCAAGGGATGTCGATCGCCGAAACCGCCGGCATCCTGGGCCGCACTGACGGCGCCGTCAAGCAGCTCCAGCTCCGCGGGGTTCGAAACCTCGCGAAGCTGATGCCCGAGGCGGCCCGATGACGGCCGTAACCTCGCCCTCCGCTCCCTCGTTGAACCGTTTGAGAGGCAGCACCCACGACCAGCTGACAGGACCACAGAGATGACCTCCTTGCTGACTGCGCGCCGCCGCGCAGGGGAGTTCGCCGCTCTGGTCGACGGCGACCCACGTGCCCTGCCCGTTGAGGCGGTTGCCGAGGAGATGGTCCAGCTCGTCGGTGTCGTGGCCATCCTGCGTGACCAGGCCGACGTGATGCCGAACCCGGACTTCGCGGCCCGGCTGCGGGAGGCCTTGATCGCCGAGGCAGAGGCCGGCTCGGCACAGCGACCGGCGACTCTGCTGTTGCCGACCCGACAGCGCAAGGTGGGCGAGCGGCGTCTGGTCGCTGCGGCCTCTGCCGCCGTGCTCATCGGCGGTACGGCGACGATGGCGGTCGCCGCGCAGGGCTCGTTGCCAGGTGAGGCTCTCTATCCGGTCAAGCGGGGCATCGAGCATATCGAAGCGAGCCTCAACTCCGACGCGGCCGGAAAGGGGGCAGACGTCCTCGACCAGGCGAGCTCGCGGCTCGCCGAGGTGGACGCACTCCTGACCAGCGACTCGGTGGCGGGACTGGTTCAGGTCCCCGGCACCCTGGACGACTTCTCCGCGCAGGCCGACGAGGGCTCCGCCCTGTTGCTGGCCTCCTACCGCGAGACCGGAGACGGCGACTCGGTCCGCCGGGTCCGGAGTTTCACGATCGGTGCGATATCGGAGCTGGAGCGGCTGGCCGGCATCGCTCCGGACAGTGCGCAGCAAGAACTGACGGCGGCCGCGGTCACGCTGCGCGAGATCAACCAGCAGGCAACAAGCCTGTGCGCCACGTGCCTGTCGGACCTGCCGTCGCTCGAGCTACCAGAGGTGCTGTTCGCCCGCGCCGAGGCTGACCGCGCCCTCGCGAACCTTCGGACGGTTCCCACGCTCCTGGACAACACTCACCCCGTCGTCGTACTCAAGGGGGCGGTCGGGCAGCGTCCGGACATCTCATCGAACGATGTGGCACCGCGAGAGCCCACTGGCACCGGCCCGGGCACAGAGATGGTCCGGCCGGCCCAGGCGCCGAAGCCGGCGAACCCGGCGAACGGGGTCACCAAACAGCCCGTGCAGCCCGTGCAGCCCGTGCAGCCCGTGCAGCCCGTGCAGCCCGTGCAGCCCGTGCAGCCGGTGCAGCCGGTGCAGCCGACCCCGGCGACCGGCCAGGTGCCGGCCAACCCGCTGCCGTCGGCGCCCTCCCCCGAGCTGCCCGGCACCGACCAGCCGGCGACGTCTGGAGGCGGCGGCGACGAGGGCACGCTTGACCGTGTGCGTGCGAAGAGCGAGGAGCCCGTTCGCGACGTACCGGATGTGACGGTGACCCTCCATCCGGACGCGCCGAACGGGGATCCGCTCGACAGCAAGGCACGAGACGACCTGACCCCGGAGCGCCTCACCGAGAAGGAGCCGCAGGACACCGTGACCAAGGTGACCAAGGTGACCAAGGTGACCAAGGTGGCCACGCCCAACATCTCACCGACGCAGACTGTGGACCCGCCGAGCCTCGACGCTGTGCCCTGAAACGTGCCCTGAAGCATGACCAGGAGCGATCTGGGCAGTGCTCTGGGTCAGTGGAAGACCGAGCGGCGCTGCATCAGCAGTGTGTAGAGCGTCTGCTGGATCGTCTCCCGTACCTGGTCGGTGAGGTTGAACACCAGCATCGGGTCGTCGACCGCTCCCTCGTCGTAGAAGTCGGTGCGGATGGGCTCCCCGAACTCGATCAGCCACTTCGAGGGCAGCGGCACCATGCCCAGCGGCCCGAGTAGCGGGAAAAGCGGTGTGATCGGAACGTAGGGGACGCCGATCAGCCTGGCCAGGGACGCGAAGTTGCCGATCATCGGGTAGATCTCCTCGGCTCCGACAACCGAGCAGGGCACGATCGGGACGCCGGTGCGGATCGCGGCGGACACGAAGCCGCCTCGTCCGAAA
>CADCUJ010000036.1 GCA_902805855.1 uncultured Nocardioidaceae bacterium | reverse complement strand
CCCCTGGCCGCAAGGACGACACCGGCCCGGTGATCCCGCTTTCGGACCAGGAGGCCGACATCGAGGAGATCGAGCGGCTGGTCCGCGAGGTCGAGCGGATCGCGAAGCAGCAGGACATCCCAGCTCCTCAGGAGACGGGAGGTTCGCTGGCCGCCGCCGTCGGCAGCTTCAGCTACCACTACTTCGCCGACGGGTCGATCCAGCCGGAGCAGAGCTGGGTCTCGGCCAACATCACCACGGAGCGGGTGCCGATCCTGGGCGCGGTGAACTGTCACCGGGTGATGCTGCCGCAGCTGCGCGGAGCGCTCCAGGAGGTCGTCGACCGCGGCCTCGCGGACGAGGTCGACCCACAGGAGTACGCCGGCTGCTACGTGCCGCGGTTCATCGCACGGGACCCCTCGAACCGGCTCTCGCTGCACAGCTGGGGCATCGCGGTGGACCTCAACGTGCCCGGGAACCAGCGAGGCACCGTCGGTGAGATCGACCGGACCGTCGTCGCGATCTTCAAGAAATGGGGCTTCGCCTGGGGCGGGGACTGGAGCTACACCGATCCCATGCACTTCGAGCTCGCCCGGCTGGTGCGCTGACCCGCGTCAGCGCGTCGGTGCGTCAGCTGCGTCAGCTGCGTCAGCGGGTCAGCAGGTCCTGGTACTCGGGGTGTGAGTCCAGGTAGTCGGCGACGAAGGGGCATGCCGGCCTGACCTGCATGCCCGAGGACCGAGCGCCCTCCAGGGCCTCGCGCGTCAGGTTCGAGGCGACCCCTTGACCTTCGAAGGCGTCGTCGACCTCGGCATGGGTGTAGATGATCATGCCCTCGGTCATCTCGTAGTCGATGAACCCGGCGACCGCGCCGGACTCGTCGATCGCCTCGTAGCGACTCTTCTCGCGGTTGTTCTGGATGGTCACGTTCGGCTGTTCGCTCATCTGCCCATCCTGCCTCACCGTCTAGGCTTGCGCGCGTGACGATCCTCGATGACGCCAAATCCGGGATGGACCCTGCAATCCGGCCGCAGGATGACCTGTTCGGCCATGTGAACGGACGCTGGCTCGAGACGGCGCAGATCCCCGAGGACCGCTCCAGCTGGGGACCGTTCGTGATGCTCGCGGACGTCGCCGAACAGCAGGTCCGCGAGATCATCGAGGCCTGCGCCTCTGGCGACCGCGAGGACGCGAACCAGCGCAAGATCGGTGACCTCTACACCAGTTTCATGGACGAGGACCGGGTCGAGGAGCTGGGGGCAGCCCCGATCGCGTCGGCGCTCAGGTCGACGTACTCGCTCGAGGAGACCGGACGGCTGTTCGAGCTGCTGGGAGAGGTGGAGCGTGCCGGCGGAAGCGGCCTGTTCGGCTCCTTCGTCAACAGCGACGACCGCAACTCCGACCGTTACATCGTCAACATCACGCAGGGTGGTCTCGGTCTGCCGGACGAGTCGTACTACCGCGAGGACAAGTTCGCCGAGATCCGGACGGCCTACCTGCGGCACCTCGAGCGGATGTTCGCCCTCGCCGAGGTCGCCGACCCCGGCGGCGACGCCCAGCGGGTGATGGACGTCGAGACCCGGCTCGCCAAGGGCCACTGGGAGCGCGCGGAGACCCGTGACGTCATCCGGACCTACAACCTGATGAGCCGCACCGAGCTCGAGCAGGCCGCGCCGGCGTTCGACTGGACGGCCTACGGCAACGGCCTCGGCGCCGACGAGCAGACTTTCGCCGAGACGATCGTGCGACAGCCCAGCTACCTCACCCATCTCTCGCAGGCGCTCGAGGAGGTGCCCGTGGAGCACTGGCGGGCGTGGCTGGCGATCCGGGTCGTCCGAGCGGCCGCACCATACCTGTCCTCCGCGTTCGTGGCCGAGAACTTCGACTTCTACGGCAAGACCCTCAGCGGGACCCCGCAGCTACGAGCCAGGTGGAAGCGTGGGGTCGCCCTCGTCGAAGGGGCGATCGGTGAGGCGGTCGGGGAGCTCTACGTCGCCGCGCACTTCCCGCCCACGTCCAAGGCGCTGATGGACGACCTGGTCGCGAACCTGATCGAGGCCTACCGGCGCAACATCGACAAGCTTGACTGGATGGGCGAGGACACCAAGCAGCGCGCCTTCGAGAAGCTGAAGACCTTCAACCCGAAGATCGGCTACCCCGAGAAGTTCCGGGACTACTCGGCGCTGGAGATCGTGCCCGACGACCTGTACGCGAACGTCACCGCCGCCGCGGCGTTCGAGACCGACCGCCAGCTCCGGAAGATCGGTTCTCCGGTCGACCGGGACGAGTGGTTCATGCTCCCGCAGACGGTCAACGCCTACTACAACCCCGGCACCAACGAGATCTGCTTCCCGGCCGGCATCCTGCAGAAGCCGTTCTTCGCCCCGGACGCGGACGCCGCGGAGAACTACGGCGGGATCGGGGCGGTGATCGGCCACGAGATCGGGCACGGCTTCGACGACCAGGGGTCACAGTACGACGGCGCCGGCAACCTCAACGAGTGGTGGACCGCTGAGGACCGCTCGCGCTTCTCGGAGCGGTCCGAGGCGTTGATCAAGCAGTACGACGGGCTCTCCCCCCGCAACCTGCCCGGCGAGCGCGTCAACGGCGCACTGACTGTCGGCGAGAACATCGGGGACCTGGGCGGGCTGACCATCGCGCACAAGGCGTACCTGATCGGCCTCGACGGCGAGGACCCTCCAGTCGTCGACGAGATGTCGGGTTCACAACGGGTGTTCTTGAACTGGAGCTACGTGTGGCGCACCAAGCGGCGCCGCGAGCAGGAGCAGCAGTACCTCGCGATCGACCCGCACTCGCCTCCGGAGTTCCGCGCGAACATCGTGCGGAACCTCGACGAGTTCCACGACGCCTTCGAGACCGTGCCCGGTGACGGCCTGTGGCTGGATCCCGAGGAACGCGTCCGCATCTGGTGACGCGCTCGGTTGGCCAGGGCCGGTCATCGGCTCCGGTTGCTATCGCAGGACTGGCCCGGTGACGCCGAGGGCATCGAGCGCCATCCGGCGCAGGACCTCGCGCATCTCCGGCTCGGGGAGCCTGGCGCTGTGCGGAGTGGAGTTGAGCAGCCCGAAGATCGCGTGCGCCATGGCGCGTGCCTGTCGCGGTGCCACCCCCTCATCACACCGGCGCAGCTGGGCGACCCAGAGCTCGACGTACCTGCGCTGCAGGGAACGCACCCGCTCGCGTGCTTCGTCGGGCAGCGATGCCCAGTCGCGGTCCTGCACCACGATCAGCGCGGGGTTCGCCAGGGCGAAGTCGATGTGCCAGTCGACCAGCTCCCGAACCGCCTCGGCGGGGCTGCCCGCAGCGGCGGCCCGTCGCCGCCCGACCGTGAGCAGCTCCTGGCTGATCGAGACCAGCATCTCGGCGAGCATGGCGTCCTTCGAGTCGAAGTGCCGGTACAACGCCGGGCCGGACATGCCGCATGCTGCCCCCAGGTCGGTGACGGATACGCCGTGGAACCCGCGGGCGGCGAACAGCTCGGCCGCCACGGCCAGGATCTGCTCGCGGCGCGAAGGCACCACCCCAGGCTAGGCCAAGCCGGGCCGGACGGTTAACGACCGCTAACCTGCTGCCGCGGCATCGGCAGCGGCATCGCCGGTGTCGTCAGCATCGAAGGCGCAGAACTCGTTGCCCTCCGGGTCCGCGAGGACCGTCCAGTCGATGTCGTCGTCCTTGCTGCGCAGCACCTTCGCTCCGGCGGCGACCAGGGCCGCAAGGTTCGCCGTGGTCACGTCGAAGTGGACCCGGTTCTTCACCGTCTTCGGCTCGGGCACCGGGACGAAGCTGATGGAGTCGAGCGGGGCACCGGGGATCTGGTCGACGTAGGAGAAGCCGCGCTCGTCATGGACGAGGCGGGCACCGAGCACCTCCGCCCACCACTTGGCGATGGTGTCTGGAGCCGTGGAGTCGACCACCAGCTCATAGAGCCGCTGGCTGATCTCGCCCTTCCGCACGAACACGCAGAACTCGCCGCCCTCCGGGTCGCTCATCACCGTCCACGGGAACGACTCGTCGTCCACCACCAGCGCTCCGAGCGATCTGAGCTCCTCGACCGAGGAGGCGTTGACGTCGATGTGCACGCGATGCTTGACCGTCTTCGACTCCGGGACGGGGTTGATCCACACGGTGCTCCGCTCGCTCGGCCCGGTGAGCCGGTAGGGCACGCCGGAACTCTCGTCGAGACGAAGTCCCAAGGCCGAGGACCAGAACCGCCCCATCCGATCCGGGTCCACGGCGTCGATGCACAGGTCCTGGTATCTCGCCAGCGCCACCTGCCCAACATAGCCGGTGCTACGTTCGGCCCATGCCCTCCTCGAACCGAAGCGGCGTCCTCGACCGGCTGCTGCACGAGTACTGCGCGGTGCGGACAGCCGGCGCCCGGCAGCAGGTCGGCTGATGCGCTCGGTCACCGTGAAGGCGCCGGGTCTGGTGCTCACCGAGCACGAGTTCAGCGTCCCCCTCGACCACGCGGATCCCGACGGTGAGCAGATCACGGTCTTCGGCCGAGAAGTAGCCGACCCCGACGGCAGGGACCGACCGTTCCTCGTCTTCCTGCAAGGCGGACCCGGCCAGGAGGCCTCGCGACCGACCCGACTGCCGACCAGCCCGGCTTGGCTTGACCGAGCGCTCGCCGACTACCGCGTCCTCATGCTGGACCAACGCGGCACCGGCCGGTCCACCCCGATCGGGACGCTGCCGGGCATGAGCCCCCGTGAGCAGGCCGACCGGCTCGCGCTGTTCCGCGCGGACGCGATCGTCGCCGACTGCGAGGCGGTGCGCGACCAGCTCGGCTCCGGAGCGTGGAGCGTGCTGGGCCAGTCGTTCGGCGGATTCTGCGCGCTGCACTATCTCAGCGCCGCCCCGGCCGGGCTGCGGGAGGCGTTCTTCACCGGCGGCCTTCCTCCAGTGGGGCGACACGTCGACGAGGTGTACTCCGCGACCTACTCGGTGATGCGGGAGCGGAACCGCCGCTACTACGAGACCTACCCACAGGACCGGGACCGGGTGCGCGCGCTGTTCGAGCGCTGTGACGCCGGCGAGGTGGTGCTGCCCGTCGGTGACGTGGTCACCGCGCGTCGGGTCCGTCACCTCGGCAACCTGTTGGGGATGAGCGACGGGGCGGCCCGGTTGCACTACCTGCTCGAGCGCGACCCGGCGTCCCCAGCCTTCCTTGCCGACCTCGACGCGTCGACGCCGTTTCGCAGCCGCAACCCGCTCTATGCAGTGATCCACGAAGCGAGCTATGCCGACGGGTGCGCAACCCGCTGGTCCGCGCAGCGCACGATGCCCGAGGACTTCCGCGAGGATCCCACGCTGCTCACCGGTGAGCACATCTTCCCCTGGACCGTCGAGGACGACAGCCTCCTCGCTCCGCTGTCCGAGGCGGCGCAGCTGCTCGCCGAGCACGAGTGGCCGACGCTGTACGACGCGGAAGCGCTCTCGCGTTGCGAGACCCCCGCGGCCGCGGTGATCTACGCCGAGGACCCCTACGTCGTCCGAACGTTCTCCGAGGAGACCGCTCGGCTGGTGCCGACGATGCGTCCCTGGCTCACCAACGAGCTCGAGCACAACGGCCTCGGCGCGGACGGCGCGCGGGTGCTCGATCGGCTGATCGGGCTGGCACGGGGCAGGTACGCATGAGCCGTCGCTGGACCGCACAGGTTAACGATCGCTAACATCCTTTGATGTCGGAAGTCGTCGACGGGCGACGACAAGGAGGCTCTCGGTGTCCGGTGAGATGGCGGCCCTGGTCGATGACCTGCGCACTCGCCTCGAGCTGGCGCGGAGAGGCGGGTCGGAGTCAGCCCGGCACAGACACCTTGCTCGCGGCAAGATGCTCCCCCGTGACCGGGTGGACCAGCTCCTCGACCCGGGCAGCCCCTTCCTCGAGCTGAGCCCGCTGGCGGCCGGCGCCATGTACGACGACGCCGTGCCCAGCGCGGGGATCATCACCGGGGTGGGCAGGGTCAGCGGGCGCGAGTGCGTGGTCGTCGCGAACGACGCCACCGTCAAGGGTGGGACGTACTACCCGATCACGGTGAAGAAGCACCTGCGTGCGCAAGAGGTCGCACGCGCCAACCGGTTGCCCTGCCTGTACCTCGTCGACTCCGGCGGTGCCTTCCTGCCGATGCAGGACGAGGTGTTCCCCGACAAGGAGCACTTCGGCCGGATCTTCTTCAACCAGGCCAACCTCTCCGCGGCGGGCATCCCGCAGGTCGCGGCCGTGATGGGCTCGTGCACCGCTGGCGGCGCCTACGTGCCGGCGATGTCTGACGAGACGGTGATCGTGAAGGACCAGGGCACCATCTTCCTCGGCGGCCCGCCCCTGGTGAAGGCGGCCACCGGCGAGGTGGTGAGCGCGGAGGATCTCGGTGGCGGAGACGTGCACGCGCGCCAGAGCGGGGTCGTGGACCACCTCGCCACCGACGACGCGCATGCGCTCGCCATCGTCCGCTCGATCGTGGACACGCTGCCTGCCCCGACGACCGTCATCGCGCCCGGCGAGGTCGAGGACCCGCTCGAGGATCCCAGCGGCCTTTACGACGTCGTGCCCACGGACGCGCGGATCCCCTACGACGTACGCGAGGTGATCACCCGGATCGTCGACGCAAGCCGCTTCCACGAGTTCAAGGCTCTGTACGGGGAGACGCTGGTGTGCGGGTTCGCCCGGATCTGGGGATACCCGGTCGGGATCGTGGCCAACAACGGCATCTTGTTCTCCGAGAGCGCCCGCAAGGGTGCCCACTTCATCGAGCTGTGCAACCAGCGGCGGATCCCCTTGGTGTTCTTGCAGAACATCACCGGGTTCATGGTCGGGCGCGAGTACGAGACCGGCGGCATCGCCCGCGACGGCGCCAAGCTGGTCACTGCGGTCGCCTGCTCCGTCGTGCCCAAGCTCACCGTCGTGATCGGCGGCTCGTACGGCGCCGGGAACTACGGCATGTGCGGGCGCGCGTACGACCCTCGCTTCCTGTGGACCTGGCCGAACGCCAGGATCTCGGTGATGGGGGGCGAGCAGGCCGCATCGGTGCTGGCAACGGTGCGCCGAGACGGCATCGAGGCCAAGGGTGGTGAGTGGTCGGCTGAGGAGGAGGAGCGCTTCAAGGCACCGATCCGGGAGCAGTACGAGCACCAGGGCTCGCCGTACTACTCGACCGCGCGCCTCTGGGACGACGGGGTGGTCGATCCGCTGGACACCCGCCGGGTGCTGGGCATGGGACTTGCTGCCTCCGCGAACGCCCCGATTCCCGAGCCCTCCTACGGCATCTTCCGGATGTGAGCAGATGATCTCCACAGTCCTGGTGGCCAATCGGGGCGAGATCGCGCTCCGGGTGATCCGGGCCGCGCAGGCGATGGGGCTGCGCACAGTCGCGGTCTACTCCGACGCGGACCGGGAGTCACCTCACGTCCGGGCGGCCGACGTGGCTGTCCGGATCGGACCGACGCCGGCGATCGAGTCCTACCTCTCGATAGAGGCGATCCTGGCGGCCGCGCGCAAGACCGGCGCGGACGCCATCCATCCCGGCTACGGCTTCCTGTCCGAACGTGCCGCCTTCGCCCAGTCCGTCGCCGAGGCCGAGATCACGTTCGTCGGCCCCAGCGCACGGGTCATGGAGCTGATGGGCCGCAAGGACACCGCCCGCGAGATCGCTCTCGCCGCCGGCGTCCCCGTCGTCCCCTCCGTGCAGCTGACAGACCGCTCAGGACTCGCCGAGGTCTCATCAGCCGATGGCGCGGTGAGGTTCCCGCTGCTGGTCAAGGCCGCTGCGGGCGGTGGAGGCAAGGGAATGCGGATCGTCCGCGAGCCCGGTGAGCTGGACGGCGCCATCGCCGCCGCACAGCGAGAGGCGCGCAGCGCGTTCGGCGACGACACCATGCTGGTCGAGCGGTACGTCGAGCGCGGCCGCCACGTCGAGGTGCAGGTCCTCGCCGACCAGCACGGCGATGTGGTGCACCTGTTCGAGCGCGACTGCTCCACCCAGCGCAGACACCAGAAGGTGATCGAAGAGGCGCCGGCGCCGACGGTCTCCGAGGACGTGCGGCGCCGGCTGACCGACTCGGCCGTGGCGTTGGCGCGCGAGGTCGGCTACACGAACGCGGGGACGGTCGAGTTCCTCGTCGCCGGCGAGGAGGTGTTCTTCCTGGAGATGAACACCCGGCTCCAGGTCGAGCACCCGGTCACCGAGCTGGCGGTCCGCGTCCGTGACACCCCGCTCGACCTGGTGCAGCTGCAGCTGCGGATAGCTGCCGGGGAGAGGCTCCCGTTCACCCAGGAGGACGTTCGGCTCGAGGGCCACGCGATCGAAGCGCGGGTCTATGCAGAGGACGCGTTCGGTGGTTTCTTGCCGCAAGCCGGGGTGGCGCAGCTCGTGCGGTGGTCGCCTCGGGCACGCGTGGACGCCGGTCTGGAGTCGGGTGGGGAGGTGAGCACGGCCTACGACCCCATGCTGGGCAAGATCATCGTTCACGGAGCGACCCGCGATGCCGCCCGCCAGGCGCTCGTCACGGCCCTCGACGACACCGCGGTCCTGGGCCTGACCACGAACCTCGGCTTCCTGCGCGGCCTCGCCGCCTCGGACGCGTTCCGCGACTGCGAGATCGACACCGGATGGCTGGACCGCAATCCCGACGCGATCCGGCCAGCTGGCCTGCGGGTCGCCGGCCTGCTGGCGGCGTGGGTGCTCGCGAACCAACCGGAGGGCGCGTCCTCGCCAGGCGATGGGCACCCCTTCGGTACAGCCGACGGCTGGCGGTTGAGCGGGCCACCTGCGACCGTGCCGGTGCAGCTGGTCGTCGACGGTAGCCCGCTGCTGTTCCGGGTCAGTCCGGACGGCACCGTGACCTCAGGCGAGGACACGTGGACGGTCCATCCCATCGCGTCCGAACGGGGCGTCGTGCGGCTCGAGGTCGACGACCTGGTGCACGAGGCCACGGTGCAGGTCGGCCCGCACCGAGTCGAGGTGGCGCACGCAGGCAACACCTTCTGCTTCGAGCGGCCCGACGCGTTCGCTCCCGGGAGCACGCTCGCCGAGTCCGACGGGACCGTGGCGGCGCCCATGCCCGGCACGGTCCTCGACGTCGCCGTCGAAGCGGGTGACAGCGTCGAGGGCGGCCAGGTGCTCGGAGTTCTGGAGGCGATGAAGATGGAGCTGACCCTGAAGGCTCCGATCACCGGCACCGTCGCGACCGTCGGCGCCCGGGCGGGGGAACAAGTGGCGCTGGGAGCGACGTTGTTCGTCGTGGAGGCCACTGATGCGTAAACCACAAGTCGTCCGTGCCGACGCCTTGCCCCAACGGGTGACGATCTACGAGGTCGGCCCCCGCGACGGCCTGCAGAACGAGCAGACCGTCGTCCCGCTCGAGACCAAGGCGGAGTTCGTGCGCCGCCTCGTCGCGGCCGGCCTGCCCATCGTCGAGACGACCAGCTTCGTGCACCCCACGTGGGTTCCCCAGCTCGCGGACGCCGAGCAGCTGATCGACCTGCTGAGCGACGCAGGCGGGTTCGACGCCCGGAGGATGCCGGTACTGGTTCCCAACGAGCGCGGTCTGGATCGCGCCCGGGAGAAGGGGATCGAGCACATCGCGATCTTCGGCAGCGCGACCGAGACCTTCGCTCGACGCAACCTGAACCGCAGCCTCGAGGAGCAGTTCACGATGTTCGAGCCGGTCGCCACCCGCGCCCGCGCGGCAGGGATGCAGGTCCGGGCCTACATCTCCATGTGCTTCGGAGACCCCTGGGAGGGAGACGTACCCATCGAGCAGGTGGTCACCGTCGGCAAGCGCCTGATCGAGCTCGGCGCCTCGCAGCTGTCCCTCGGGGACACGATCGGTGTGGGCACCGCCGGCCATGTCACCGCACTCCTGGAAGCCTTCATGGCGGCTGGAGTGCATCCGGACACTCTGGCCGTGCACTTCCACGACACCTACGGACAGGCGCTGTCGAACACGACCGCCGCGCTGCACGCGGGGGTCACCACGATCGACGCCTCGGCCGGCGGACTCGGTGGCTGCCCCTACGCCGAGAGCGCCACCGGCAACCTGCCGACCGAGGACCTGGTGTGGATGCTCCACGGGATGGGGATCGAGACCGGGGTGGACCTCGCGCAGCTCGTCGCGGTCAGCACCTGGATGGCCTCTGTGCTGGGTCGGCCGAGTCCCTCCCGGGTGGTCGGCGCGCTGAGCGGCTGACGCAGGGGACTGGGTCCGTACCCTCTGCTGGTGAGGCACAATCGCGGCATGAGCCGGGTCGTCTACATCCACATCGGAGCTCCGAAGACCGGCACCACCTATCTCCAGGACCGGCTCGACCTCAACGGTCACGCCCTGCGACAGCACGACATCCACTTTCCGACCGGGCCGCTGGGCCTGCAGGCAAGTGCCTCGCACTTCAAGGCGGCCCTGGACCTGATGGGGATGGACTGGGGCGGCGCGCCGGGCCACTCCCAAGGACACTGGGACGCCCTGATGAAGCGGGTACGTCGCCTCGACGGCACCGTCCTGGTCAGCCACGAGATCCTCGCCGCCGCCTCGTCGGAGCAGGTCGAACGGGCGATGAGGGACCTCGGCGACTGCGAGGTGCACGTCGTCTACTCGGCACGAGACCTCGCGCGTCAGGTCCCCGCTGTGTGGCAGGAGTCCATCAAGCAGGGTCGCCGCTGGAGCTTCCGGAAGTACCTTCTTGAGCTTCAGCAACGGCCGGACGTGAACTTCTGGAAGTCACAGAGCCTGCCGGGCGTGCTGTCTCGGTGGAGCGCCGGACTCACCCCCGATCGCGTGCACCTGATCACCGTCCCGAAGCCCGACGCGCCCTCCGGACTCCTCTGGGAGCGCTTCTGCGGCGTGGTCGGGATCAAGCCGGACTGGGCCCGCCAGGACAGCACCCGGGTGAACCCGTCGATGGGGGTCGCCGAGACCGCCCTGGTCCGGCGGCTCAACAAGCGGCTCCGGGGCAGCGACGTCAGCCGGGAGGACCACCGGGTGCTGGTCAAGGAGATGCTGGTCCAGCGGAACCTGGCCAACCGGGTCGACCGGCGCAAGGCCACCCTCCCGCCGCGGCTGTACCCGTGGGCCTGCGGTGTCGTCGACGAGTGGGTCGACTGGGTCGAGGGCGCGGGGATCGACGTGGTGGGAGATCTCGACGAGCTCTATCCCACGCCGCTGCCGGAATCGCCGACCGGCCGGACCAAGTGGGTCAACCCGGATCGTCCCGGCAACCGCCAGCTTGCCAAGGCCGCCCTGGTGGGCCTCGCCGCGATGACCGAAGAGGCTGCTCGCCGTACTCCGGCCGAGCACCAGCTGACGCACCGGGTCAGCCGCGTTGCCCGACGCCTGCGTCGCTCCTAGCCTCCGCGGGCCGGACTGCCGCGCACCCGGCCTGTTCAGGGCAGCCGGCGGGGAAGCAGCTCACCGTCGGCGTACCTGCCGATCTGCCAGGTGGCGAAGGCATCCGCGCCCGCGCCGACGAGGCCACCGACAACCGGCACTCGGCGCCCGACGGTGGTGGCCACCCGCTTGCCGGCGATCTTGGTGAGCAGCTCGGAGGTGACCTCCGCAGCCATCACCTTGTCCAGGTGCGGGTCGTGCGTCGGGGCCGTGGCGAGTGCCATCGGCGGAGCCGGGATCTTCTTCCGCCTGACCAGGGTGGTGACGGTGTCCTTCCCGAGGATGCAGGCCAGGATCGCGTTGCGCACCCGCGGGTCATCGAGGTCGTAGCCGCGCAGGTGCGCGATGCCCGCCACCAGGCGACACTGCAGCACTGCCAGCCCGGTGATGTTGGCGGGGATGGTGAAGGCCGCCGTGACCAGCCCGCCGAGGTTGGTGAGGAAGCCCTGCGCACCGGCGTACCGCACGTGGTTCTCGATCAGCTCGTGGATCGCCGCGTCGACGTCACCCCGCTGCTCGGCGAGCTGCTTGTCGGCGGCGGCTGCCGCACCGGGCAACGGGCCGGTTCCGTGCACTGCCCGGTGGAACGCCTCCTGGACGAAGTTCGCCGTCAGCTCCGGCGCGAGCTTGTGCACGTTGGGCGCGACCCTCTTGCCGATCGACCCGCCGATGCCCACGCGTTCCTCCTGCTGGTTGGACTGGTTCGGCCAGCCTACGTGGCCGTCCGAGCCGGCGAGCCGACACCGGCTGGTGACGTCAGCCGCTGGTATTGAATGGTCAGGTGCCGGCCGCCGCATCCTCCTCCTGGCCCGTCGAGCCTCCCCAGACGGACTGGGCCTTCCCCGACCCGACGAGGGCCGAGGATGACGACCTGGTGAGCATGGGTGCGGACCTGGAGCCGGGCACGATCCTCGCGGCGTACCGCCGTGGCCTCTTCCCGATGCCGATGGGAGGACCCGACGACCCTCTGCTGTGGTGGGCCCCGCAGCGACGAGGGGTGCTGCCCCTGGACGCGCTCCGGGTGTCGAGGTCGCTGCGGCAGTCCGCGCGACGCATGGAGGTGCGCGTCGACACGGCCTTCCCTGCGGTGATCGCGGCGTGTGCGGACCCGGCGCGTGAGTCCGGATGGATCGACGCCCGGATGGCTGAGGCCTACTCCCGGCTCCACCGGCTCGGCTGGGTGCACTCGGTGGAGACGTGGCAGAGCGGGCGGCTGGTCGGTGGCTTGTACGGCGTGGCGGTGGGTGGCCTGTTCGCCGGAGAGTCGATGTTCCATCACGTCCGGGACGCGTCGAAGGTGGCGCTGCTGGGCCTGGTGGACCTGCTGCGCGACGAGCACGCCGGTGATCGGCTGCTCGACGTGCAGTGGAGGACGCCGCACCTGGCGTCGCTCGGCGTGGTCGAGGTGTCCCGCTCGTCGTACACCGCCATGCTCCGCGGCGCGCTCGCCCTTCCCCTGCCGGCCGCCTTCCAGCGCGCTCCCCTCGGCTCAGACGACCCTCGGGGGCGATGAGGTCTCGCTGACCAACGATCGGCCGGCGGCCGACCAGTCGACCATGCCGCCGCCCAGGTTCACCGCGTCCCGCCCCTGGGCCTGCAGGAGGGCCGTCGCCTGCGCCGAGCGAGCGCCCACGCGGCACACGACGAGCGTCTGCGCGTCGGGCACCTCGGCCAGCCTGGCGGGCAGGTCTCGCAGCGGGATGTGCTGCGCGCCCTCGATGTGCCCGTGCTCCCACTCGACCGGCTCCCGGACGTCGAGCACGTGCAGGCCGTGAGGCAGCGGCTCCGGGACGTCGGCTACCTCGACTGTGGGAACGCTGCGCCTCATCTGCGACATGTGATCAGGGTAGGAGGTCCAAGCCCGGCTACTTGAGCAGCTTCGACATCCGGCGGTCGGCGAGCAGCTTGCCGCCGGTCTGGCAGGTCGGGCAGTACTGCAGCGAAGAGTCGGCGAACGAGACCTCACGCACCGTGTCCCCACAGACGGGGCAGGGCTGGCCCTTGCGCCCGTGTACCGCGAGGTGGCTCTTCTTCTCACCCTTCAGGTCGGCCGCGGCCAGTCCACGGGAGCGGTCGACGGCCTCCCCGAGCACGTTGCGGATGGCGTCGTAGAGCACCTCGAGCTCGTCGTCGTCGATCGAGGACGCCGGCTTGAAGGGCGACATCCGCGCAGCGTGCAGGAGCTCGTCGGAGTAGGCGTTGCCGATGCCCGCGATCGTGCCCTGGTGTCGCAGGACGCCCTTGATCTGCGCGCGGCCGGCATCGTCGAGGATCTGCCGCAGCAGCGTGGGGGTGAACTCGTCGGAGAGTGGGTCCGGTCCGAGTCGCACGATCCCGGGTACGTCGGCGGGGTCGCGCACAACGTAGATGGCAAGCCGCTTCTGGGTGCCGGCCTCGGTGATGTCGAGACCTGAGCCGTCGTCGAGCACCACTCGGGCCGCCAGCGGGGACTTGTTGCTCGGCTTGGGCGGCAGCTTCGGCAGCTCCTCTCGCCACCGCACCCAGCCGCCCCGGGACAGGTGGAGGACCAGATGCACCCCGGACGCCGAGACGTCGAGGAACTTTCCGTGCCGGACGACGTCGTCGACGACTGTGCCGGACAGGGCCGACAGCGGCGGGTCGAAGGTCTTGAGCGCGCTGAAGGCCGCGATGTCCACGCGCACGATCGCGCGATCGCGCAGACGTCCGCGCAGGTCCAGCGCCAGCGCCTCGACCTCGGGCAGTTCGGGCACGCCTCCAGCATAAAGACCCGCGCGTATCCCCACGGGTCCTTGCGCTACTGACAACAGCGCCGATTCGGGCGATGATGAGGGCGTGACCCGCGAGTTCCGGCTGCCTGCATCGGGAGAGGTCTTCCTCGACACCCGCGGTGACTCGCGTGCGCTGCGAATCTCCTGGCACCCGGAGGGCGGGATGGTCGTGCTGTCGTTGTGGCGCGACCGGACCTGTGCGGCGTCCTTCCGGCTGGCCATCGACGAGGTACCCCAGTTGATCTACGCCCTGAGCCGTGGCCTGGCCGGTGACGGCGCCGGGGCGGTGTACGCCCCGGAGGCTCGCGCCGCAGGCTGACCCGGGCGCGATGCATGACGTCGCGAAGGGTGGGCAGGCTTGAGCCTGTGAGGGAGGAAGTCACTGCGCTCACGCGGCCGCAGGTCGTGGCACACCGGGGATCGAGCCACGTCGAGGCCGAGCACACGCTCGCGGCGTACGTGGCCGCCCTGGACGAGGGAGCCCAGGGCCTCGAAGCCGACGTACGGCTCACGGCCGACGGACACCTGGTGTGCGTGCACGACCGTCGCGTCGACCGGGTGGCGAACGCTCGTGGCCCGGTCTCCACGATGGAGCTCGCGCAGCTCAACGAGCTCGACTTCGCGTCCTGGAAGAAGCCGTGGGCAGACTTCGACGACGAGGCTCCGGAGATCGACGAGGAGACCAGGAAGGTACTGACCCTTCGCCGGCTGCTCGAGATGGTGCGAGACTACGGCCGTCCGATCGACGTGGCGATCGAGACTAAGCACCCCACCAGGTACGCCGGCCTGGTCGAGCGGAACCTCGTCGGGCTGCTCGGTGACTTCGGGTGGCTGGGCAGCGACTCACCGGCGCGGGTGATGAGCTTCTCGACGGTGGCGCTGCACCGGGTCCGCAGGCTCGCGCCCGAGGTCGAGGTCGTCCTGCTCGTCGACCGGCTGTACGCGTGGCAGCTGGCCCGCGGCCTTGCCGCTGCGGACTGGGTCGTCGGACCCGGGATAGACCTGCTGCGGCGCAACCCCCGGTTCGGGAGACGGCTGCGTCGTCGCGGGACGCGGCTGCACGTCTGGACGGTCAACACGGCCGAGGACCTGGAGCTGTGCGTGCGGCTGGGCGTCGAGGCGGTGATCACCGACCGGCCGCGCGACGTGCTGGCCCACCTTTCCAGAACAGGCGACCTGTGAGTTTTGTCCTAGCGAGCGCTGGGAAGCATGGTGACAAGGAGGCAAAGAGGGCAGCGGGAAGTCGAGGAGCCAAGGTGACCACACCCGCCAAGACGGGACAGCAGGCACCCGTCAAGATCCGCATACCGTTCGCAGCCTCGTCCGTGTCGTCGACCCGGGAGCGACTGCAGAGCTGGTTGGCCGAGCAAGGTCGCTCCGCCGAGGGCATCGAGGACGCTCGCCTGGTGCTCTCCGAGCTGATCGCCAACAGCATCAGGCACGCGCAGCCGCTCCCCGACGGCACGATCCTGGTGACGTGGTGCACCCGAGGTCAGGAGTTCATCGTGTCGGTGACCGACGGTGGCGCTCCGACGACGCCCCGCGCCCTCGCTGCGTCGCGCACCGCGCTCGCCGGCCGGGGTCTGGCGATCATCGATTCCGTGGCTCAGCGGTGGTGGGCCGAGCAGACCGGGTCGGCGGCTACCGTGCACGCCTGCCTCTCGGTCGCCTGAGGACCGCACTCAAGTAGCCTTCCCGGCATGGCGAAGCGCTCACGCGTCAAGGCTCGCAACGAGCATGCGGAACACTCGGGCGGGGCTGTCGGTCAGCCGGGTCCCAGGCAGCCGTGTCCGTGCGGGTCGGGTCGTCGCTACAAGGCATGCCACGGCAGCCCGCACGGTCCGGCGGCAACCTACGTCACCCGTCCCTTCGAGGGGCTCACCAGCGAGTGCGACGTGATTGCGATGCGCGAGCTGGTCCCTGCCGCCACCGCACCGCTGCACGTCGCCGACGGGGTGAGCGATCGGGAGGTCGTGCTGTGCACCCTCCTCCCGATGGCGACACCGGCGCTGGTCCGCGAGGACGGCACGGTCTGGCTCGCGCTGCAGGTGCAGCACAGCTTCGGCGACCCGAGCCGCGATCTGGCAGCCGTGCTCGAGCAGGCGTTGGCCGCCGAGCCGGGATCCGCCATCGGCCTCACCGACCCACCTGGGGAGGGGCCTCGGCTGCAGGACCTCGTCGCCGACGGGCCGTTGGAGGTCACCGTGCACGAGGGATTCGACTTCTGGGTCGCCGACCAGGACGACCCAGGCGGGTCGATGGGCGCCGCGCTGGAGAACGCGAACGCGGCCGCCAACGCGACCCGGCGGCTGTCCTCGGTCGAGGCGGCGTACTGGACCGACGTCGGCACCAAGGAGCATCTGCGCTGGGTGATGCCACACGGCGAGGAGCGGCTGCTGTCCGCGCTTGCTCGGCTGCATGCCGCGGGCAAGGACTCGGTCGCCGAGGGTTCCCGGCTGGTCGGCATGTTCCGCACGCACGGCGTCCTGGCACCGGTCTGGGACCTGCCGCTGGGCACTGGTGCCGAGGTGCTCGAGGAGCCCGCAGCCAGCTTCGCCAAGGAGCTGGAGGCAGCGCTCGCGGACGAGAGCCCGCTGACCGCGCCGCAGCGTTCCGCACGGTCCGGGCTGACCAACCGGCAGCTCACCATCCGTTGACCAGCACGCCGCCTTATCCGGGTGCTCCGGCTGACTAGACCGAGCCCGATCATCGGGCTCGGGTGAATCGGTCATAGCGCACGCTGAGTTGATCGCCGCATGGCCCAGAAGTAGATTGGTTGCGCCCGGTCGTTGTTGCATCCCCCGTCAGCAACGGCCGGGTCTTGTCGTCAGATGCTGTCGCGGGTGATCGGACACGACATGCAGCGCGGGCCGCCACGGCCGGACCCCAGCTCGGACCCGGCGATGGCGATCACCTCGATGCCGGCTTCCTCCAGGCGCGTGTTGGTCTCGATGTTGCGCTCGTAGGCGACCGCGACTCTCGGGGCGATCGCCAGCGTGTTGTTGCCGTCGTCCCACTGCTCGCGCTCAGCGGTCACCGGGTCCAGGCCGGTGTCGATCTGGTGCAGGGTGTCCATGCTCATCGCCTTTGCGGCGGCCACCAGGAAGGGCTCCGCCTCGGCGACCTCGAGGACGAGCTCCTCGTCCTCGCGGCCATCACGGTCTCCGCAGGTCACGGCGTAGGCCTCCAGCGAGTCCGCGACGTTCGGGTACATCACGATCTTGTCGACGTCGACCATCGTGCACACGGTGTCCAGGTGCATGGTGGCCCGCTCCTGGGCGATCGGGACCGCAAGGACGGTGTGGGCGAGTCCAGCCCCGAACACCTGTCGCGCGAGCCGTTCAGCTCCGGCGGGTGTGGTCCGCTCGCCCACCCCGACGGCGATCACACCGGGCGCCATCAGCAGCACGTCACCGCCCTCGACGTGCTCGCGCTGCCAGCCGTGCAGTGTCCGGACGTCCACGAACCGCGGATGCCGGGTGTAGATCAGCTCGGTCAGCTGGGTCTCCCGCTCCCGGGCGGGCATTGCCAGCGAGGTGATCCCCACCCGGTCCCGGATCCAGACGCTGGAGTCGCGGGTGAACAGCAGGTTCGGCAGCGGGTCGATCAAGAAGTCGTCGTGCGCGAGCAGGCTCGTCACCAGGCCGTGGCCGCCGCGGACCTCGTCGTTGCGCACACCGGCGGTCAGCACCGTGCACAGGTCGTCCGGAGACTGGTCGTGCAGGGCACGGTCGAGGTAACCGCGCAAGGTGTCCCCGATGTGCAGGCTCGACATGGCGGCGGCGATCGCGTGCTCACGAGCCTCGGCGCTGGCGAGCGTCTCGCTCAGGAGGTCAGTCAGATAGAGCACCTCGATATCGCGGTCGCGCAGTGACTGGGCGAAGGCGTCGTGCTCGTCCTGCGCCCGCGCCACCCACGGAACACCGTCGAAGAGCAGCCTGTCGTTGTTGCGCGGGGTCAGTCGCTGAAGCTCCGGGCCGGGTCGGTGCAGCATCACCGTGCGCAGCCGGCCCACCTCGCTGTCGGCACCGAGGCCGCCGGTCGTCGGCGGACCCTCGGCAGGGACCGGCTCCCTACCTCCCATGGTCGTCATAGCCCGACACGATATCGAAGAGTCATCGTCAGCTGAGCAACTGATGGACGGTGTACGCCGCCAGTACGACGCACACGGCTGAGCCGACGTAGTGCAGCAGCGAGAGTCGGATCCTCGACAACAGCAAACGCCCCACGAGCACGGCCAGCCCGGAGACGGCGAGCAGCGCGCCCCATGCGCCGACAAAGACGCTCAGCGGCTCGCCGAACTCCGCCGACCGGCTCACCGTCATCAGCTGCGACAGGTCGCCCCACTCGGCGGCGAAGAGCACCAGGAACGACGACCCCACCGCCCGCCACCCGCTGCGCGGGTCACCGGCTCGAGCCGTGTACTCGTCCTCCCGCTGCTTCTCACCCTCGTCGGCATCGGCAGCGGCGCGGAAGAGAATCACCGCTCCGGTCACGAACACGAGTGCGGTGGCCGCCTGCACCGCCGGGGTCGGGAGCAGGCCGACGAAGCTTCCCGCGGTGACCGCGATCAGGGTCTGCAGGGCGAAGGCGAGGCCGACCCCGACCCAGACCAGCAGCGGTCGGTACCGGGTGGACAGGACCAGGGCCGCGATGAACGTCTTGTCCGGCAGCTCCACGACGAAGATCGGTCCGAAGGTGAGCGCGACGACGGCCAGGTCCAGCACGGCTGTGGTCGCCTCAGAGATCTCGGTCGGGATCTCGGCCGGGATCTCGGTCGGGCTCCGGGTCAGGATCGAGGTCGGGGCCCGGACCGGGATCGAGGTCGCGGCTCGCGGCTGCTGCCTCGGCGAGCACGTCGCGGATCGGTCGACCGGTCTGCGCGGCGACCGCCGCGAGGTCCTCGTACTCGGGCTGGGCGTTCACGACCACACCGCGGTGGGTGGCGAGCTTGACCCGGACGGTGTGGCCACCGACGGAGACGGTCCGCGTCCGGCGCTCCAACGCCTGCTTGCCAACAGCCACCTGCCGGAGTCCGATCGTCGAGGTCTGCCGGAAGATCTCGGCGCGCACCTGTGCGGACTTCGACTCCACCACGAGCGCGGACAGAGTGTGGGCGGGCCGCCCCTTCTTCATCAGGATCGGTGTCAGCCAGGCATCCGAGGCGCCGGCGCGCAGCAGCGCCTCGATCACCGAGGGCCACAACCGCGGGTCCAGGTCGTCGACGTTGGTCTCGACCACCACGTTGGGCGACGGCGGCGCGGCGGCCGCCTCGCCCACCATCATCCGCAGCAGGTTCGCCTGTCCCACGGGATCCTTGCTGCCGGCGCCGGCACCGATGCGGTGCACGGACATCGCGGGCTGGGCGCCGAACGCCGAGGCGTTGCTGGTCAGCAGCGCGGCTCCGGTCGGAGTGCACATCTCCATCGCGACCGCTCCGGCGTACGACGGTCGTCCCCGGAGGAGCTCTGCGACAGCGGGAGGGGGAACCGGCATGGTGCCGTGGGCGCCGGTGGTCGTCCCAGAGCCGACTGCCACCGGTGAGACGACGAGCTCGTCGAGAGCCAGGTGCTCGAGTCCCGCGCAGACACCCACAACGTCCGCGATCGCGTCCAGCGCGCCCACCTCGTGAAAGTGCACTTCCGTGACCGCGATGCCGTGCACGGTCGACTCTGCGGTGGCGAGCCGCTCGAACGTCGAGTGCGCCCGGCGTCGAACGCCGGCAGCGAGGTCAGCGTCGGCCAGCAGTCGGGCGATGTCCGCCCAGGTCCGGCGCGACGTGGACGACGCGGTCTCGACGCGACAGTGGGTGCCGACCAGACCGTTGCGGTGCACCCGCTGCGGCTTCAAGGTGACCGTTTCCGGGGCAACCTTTCCGACCGCTCCGGCGATGACCTCGAGTGGGACGCCCACCTCGAGGAGCGCCCCCAGGAGCATGTCCCCGCTGGCGCCCGAGCTGGCGTCTACCCAGCCGATCACGGCTGCGGGCCGTCGGGGCTGGGCTGAGCGCTCGCCGGTTTCGCGTTGCGCGCGACCCTGGCCGCGAAGACCCCGGCGCCGTACCCGTTGTCGATGTTCACCACGGTCACGCCGGGTGCGCAGGAGTTGAGCATGCCCAGCAGTGCCGCGAGTCCGCCGAACGATGCGCCGTAGCCCACGCTGGTCGGCACCGCGACGAGCGGGACGCCGCTCAAGCCACCGACCACGCTGGGCAACGCGCCCTCCATCCCGGCGACGACGACCAGGCAGTCAGCCATGGTGAGCTCGGCGCGAGCAGCGAGGACCCGATGCAGACCCGCCACGCCCACATCGGTGATCTGCTTGGTGCCGGCTCCGTAGACCCGAGCCGTCAGCGCCGCCTCGGCGGCGACCGGACCGTCCGAGGTGCCCGCCGAGACCACGGTGACCATGCCCGAAGGGCTCGGTAGCTGGCCGAGCGTGGCAGCCCGGGCGACCCCGTCGATCTGCGCCTGGGGGAGCTGCGCGGCTACCGCTTCGATGGCGGCGTCGCTGAGCCGGGTAGCCAGCACCGCCCGTCCGGGATGCGCATCGTGCAGCGTGCGGAGGATCTCGACCACCTGGGCCGGCGTCTTGCCGGCGCCGTAGACGACCTCCGGGTCGCCGGTGCGCGCGGCCCGCTCGATGTCGAGCCGGGCGAAACCCAGGTCGACGGCAGCGGGCTGGTCGTTCATGGCGCCGAATCTATCTGGCGCGCAGGTGCCCCCTGGCCTCGCCTACGGTTGGTGGATGCCGCCACCACCTCCCGGTGTCCCTCCCGCTCGCTTCGCCTACCTGGGTCCGGAAGGGACGTTCACCGAGCAGGCGCTGCGCTCGCTGCCGGCAGCGACGAAGGCCGAGCTGCAGCCCTGTGCCACGGTCACGATCGCACTCGATGCGGTCCGCAGCGGTGAGGCGGACGGAGCCGTGGTCCCGATCGAGTCGTCCGTGGAGGGTTCCGTGCCGGTCACCCTGGACGAGCTCGCGACCGGCGACCCGCTGATGATCACCCGGGAGATGACGGTCCCCATCGCGTTCTCCCTGCTCGCCCGTCCCGGGGTGCAGTCCGACGAGGTGAGGCGGGTGGCGACTCATCCGCACGCGGCGGCGCAGACCCGGCGTTGGCTGGCACTGCATCTGCCGCACGCCGAGGTGGTGCACACGAGCTCTACGGCCCAGGCCGCGTTCATGCTGACCCGTCCGGACGCCACCTGGGACGCGGCGATCTCGGCGCCGCTGGCCGCCGAGCACTACCGGCTGGCCGTGCTGGCCGAGGGCATCGGCGACACCTACGACGCGATCACCCGGTTCGTGCTCGTCTCGAGGCCAGGAGTCCCCGGCCCGGCCACCGGACGCGACAAGACCTCGCTGGTCGCCTTCATGCGCGACGACCATCCAGGAGCACTCCTGGAGATCCTCGAGCAGCTGACGATGCGCGGGGTGAACCTGACCCGGATCGAGTCGCGGCCGACCGGCGCCTCGCTGGGCAACTACTGCTTCTCCATCGACTGCGAGGGACATGTCGAGGACGCACGGATGGGGGAGGCGTTGACCGGGCTGCGCCGGGTGTGCGCCGACGTCCGGTTCCTCGGCTCGTACGAGCGGCACGACGGAATCGCGCCGACGATCCGGCCGGGGACCTCCGACCGGGAGTTCGACGACGCAGCGGCATGGCTCGCGCGCCTGCGCGGCGGTCACTGACCGCGCGATTAGGCTCGCCGCGATGGACGAAGACCTGCTGATCATCCTCGCGGTGGCGGGGGTGGCACTGGCGTGCTTGGCGCTGGGAACCGCTGTGGTCGCGCTGCGGCGGAGCGCGCCGGGGCACGCTCGCCGTACCTCGGCCAGGCGACGGGCAGGGCAGGTCCCGGCCGACCTGGGCGGACTGCGCAACGAGGTGCAGGCGCTGCGGGTGGAGGTCTCCGATGCTCTGCGGCACCTTGCGGTGGTGCGCTACGACGCGTTCGGTGACATGGGAGGACACCTCTCCTGGTCGATGGCACTGCTCGACGACGGCGGCAGCGGCGTGGTGCTCACCTCGATCCACGGGCGAAGCGACGCGCGCACGTATGCGAAGAACATCTCCGCGTGGACGTGCGACCAGGCGTTGTCCCCCGAGGAGGAGGAAGCGATCAAGTTCGCCCGGACGTCCTGACGTCGGCGGCCGTGGTAGCTGCTTCGTGTCGCGCGCAGGGCCCCCAGGGCGTGACGCGCAGCGAGCGGCTCTCGACGTCGATCACCACCGTCGCCAAGGTGGCGTGCTGCAGGACTGGCTCGAGTGCGGGGTCCGGATGGGCGCAGACGCCGCCGACGTCGGCGTGGTCGTGCATCGCTTCGAGGACCGGTCCGCTCGACCCAGGCGGTGACCCGGCCAGCTCGGAAAGCAGCGTGCGCCGCCGGATCTCGCTGCCTTCCCCGATCGTGTGGGCGAGACAGCCCGCGCGGCCTTCGGCGGCGATGAAGTGGTTGGTGCGCACCAGGAGCCCGTCGATCGGCTCGGCGATCCCGGTCCCGCCCGGGAACAGCTCCAAGGACACTGCTCGCCCAGCGGTGTCCACGACCGTCACCGCCGACGACGCCGAGACGCGAACCCGTCTCGCCATCTCGACGGCGGCAGCGGTGTCCGCAGCCGTCTCCAGGATCCGGCGGCACAGCAGATGCAACGGGTAGCCCAGCTGCTCGGCAGCGCCGCCAGCGCCGCCAGTGCCGCCAGCGTCGGCAACATGGTGCAGCTTGTTGAACAGCACCCCGACCCCACCAGCGCCGACCCCGATCTTGCCGAGCACGCCGTGCTCGGTCAGCGTGGTGATCTCTCCTCCATCGGGCAGCGGGATGGTCCACACGAGCCAGCCGTCGGCCATCGCCTGGTACCAGTCCCAGGTCTGGCATGCGACGGGGGAACCATCCGGAGGCAGGGACACGACGGTCGAGCACTCGAGGACGCCGGTGGGGTTGGCGATCGCCAGCAGCTCGGTGCGTGCGTTCAGCGCGGCGATCTCGTGCACCGGGACCCCGGCACCGTGGGCTATGCCCGTGATCTCCTCGACCGCCCAGGGAGCCTGGCTACCGATGGCATGCCAGGCGTGTCGTGCCCACTCCTCCACGTCGAACCGCCCGGTGGCCCGTGCCGCGAAGAGCCTGCGGTAGGCAGCGACGTTACGGGCGATCTCGTCGGTGTGGTGGGAGCCGAACTCGGCGCCGCGCTCGTAGGGGCGCAGCGCCGAGGAGGTGAAGGACCTCACCAGCTGCATGCCGCCACCGTAGCCGCCAGCTCAGCGGGGAACCCGGACGAGGAGCTTGCCGTGGATGCACTCCGCGCGCAGCTCCCTGCCCGCGCCGATAGGGTCCCCGTCGAGCTGGCGGGGCGTCTCGCTCGCGGCGCGGATGGAGACCTTGCGGCCGGTCATCCGGTTGAGGGCTGCGTCGGTGCGCTTGTTCTTGCTCACCACCCGGACCACCAGCGGGACCCAGGACAAGAACTTGCCCGGTGAGACGAGCACGACGTCGAGCTCACCGTCGTCGATCGCGGCGTCGGGGAGCAGTGGGATCCCGGCCTGCAGGTAACCGACGTTCCCGACCACGACGGTGCGCGCCCGGTGACGGGTGTACGGACCGTCGTCGATGGAGATCTCCAGGCGCACGGCGGGGAACATCAGGTTGCGGAAGGCGGAGACCACGTACGCCAGCCATCCCACCTTGGCCTTGATCTGCTCGTTCGCGCCCTCCATAATCGCGGCGTCGAAGCCCATCCCGCCCATCACCATGAAGTGCTCGTCCTCGGCGATACCGTCTCCTGCGACCGCCACCAGGTCGATGGCCCGGTCCTGCCCGTTCAACGCGACGTCGATCGCGGCCTGTAGGAACAACGGGATACCGAGGTTGCGGGCGAGCAGGTTCCCGGTGCCCGCAGGCACCACCCCGACCGGGATGCCGGTCCCGGCCAGCTCGGCGCACACCGTGCGCACCGTCCCGTCGCCGCCGCAGACCAGCACCAGGTCGGCTCCGCCGATCGCCGCCGCCTCGGCCATCGACTTCCCGGTGTCCTCGACGCGCGTCTCGTGCCACTCGGGCTCGCTCCAGCCCGACTCGGCGGCCATGGTGTGCACGAGCGTCCGGAACGCCGCAGCGTCCTCCACCTTCGCCGGGTTGAGCACGACGGCCAGCCGCTTGCTCTGTGGGACCGGACCGGCCAGCGTCTCCACGACTGTGGACCGCGGCGCCGGGTGGTAGACCACCAGGCCGACGAGCAGCCACAGCAGGCCCACCGAGTACCCGGCCACCACGTCCGAGGTGTTGTGCACTCCGAGGAAGACCCGGTTCGCCCCGACGACCAGCGCGAGCAGCACGTATCCGGCCACCAGCCCCCGTCGCAGGCCACGGCGGCGGACCAGCATCAGGGTCAGCACCGTGGCCACACCCATACCGGCGGCGATGCTGGTGGCGTGTCCGGAGGGGAAGGCGAAGGTCTCGAGCTGTTCGACCGGGTCCCGCAGGATCGGCCGCTCTCGCCGGAAGTACTGCTTGAGCAGGAACGTCGACAGCGATGCGCCTGTCATGACGCCGGCTGTCCAGAACGCCGCGCGTTGGTGCTTGCGGGCCAGCAGAGCGGCAACCACGAGGATGGCGTAGACGTTCATCGAGATGGTGGCGAACAGCAGCTGGACGAGCTGCATCAGGTGCAGCAGCCAGGAGTGCTGCAGGGTCAGGCTCCGCGGCCTGGCACCGATCGCGGCGTCCACGTCGTGCAGCGGGGCCCACTCGACCGCGACCATCACCGACAAGGTGACCAGTACGGCCAGGCACAGCGCCGCCCCCAACAGCAGCCGGTTCCGGACGCCGGCTCTGGCACTGGCGCTGGCGGAGGCGGACACGATGGTCAAGTATGACGACCTCCCGGCCCACGAAGGCCCGGCAGGTCCGCGGGGTCGTCGCAGGTCACCGCGGTCGTCAGCCGGGGAAGCCGGCTGCTCGGTGGATATCCTTTGCGGGTGATCGATCCCCGCCTACTCCGCGACGACCCCGACCGTGTCCGCAAGGGACAGGCCAAGCGGGGCCTGTCCAGCTCGGTCGTGGACCAGGCCCTTGCAGCGGACGGACGGCGACGCGCCGCGATCGCGGAGTTCGAACGACTCCGCTCGGAACAGAAGCAGCTCGGCAAGCAGGTCGCCGGCGCCTCCGGCGAGGACAAGCAGGCGCTTCTCGAGCGGACCAAGCCGCTGGCCGGCGAGGTGAGACGAGCGGAGGCGGCGCAGAGCGAGGCGGAGCAGGCCTACCGCGAGCTCGTCCTGTCGATTCCCAACGTCGCCGCCGACGAGGCGCCGGAGGGTGGGGAGGACGACTTCGTCGTGCTCGAGGAGGTCGGCACCCCCCGGGAGTTCGACTTCGAGCCCCGTGACCACGTCGAGCTCGGCCGGATCCTCGGCGCCGTCGACGTCGAGCGGGGTGCGAAGGTGTCCGGCTCACGGTTCTACTACCTGACCGGCGTGGGCGCCGACCTCGAGCTCGCGTTGGTCAACATGGCGATGGACCAGGCCCGGTCGGCTGGCTTCACCCCGATGATCCCGCCGGCCCTGGTGAAGCCTCGAGCGATGGAGGGCACGGGCTTCTTGGGGCAGGCGGCCGACGACGTGTACCGGATCGAGGGTCAGGACCTCTACCTGGTGGGGACCTCGGAGGTGCCGCTGGCGGCGTACCACAGCGACGAGATTCTCGACGCCGACTCCTTGCCGCTGCGCTACGTCGCGTTCAGCCCCTGCTACCGCAAGGAGGCAGGCTCGCACGGCAAGGACACTCGCGGCATCTTCCGGGTGCACTGGTTCGACAAGGTGGAGATGTTCTCCTACACGAGCATCGAGGAGTCCTACGACGAGCACCAGCGCCTGCTTGCCTGGGAGAAGGAGTTTCTCGCGAAGCTGGAGCTGGCTTATCGGGTGGTGGACGTCGCAGCCGGTGACCTCGGCCTCTCTGCTGAGCGGAAGTTCGACTGCGAGGCGTGGATCCCGACCCAGCGCAGGTACCGCGAGCTGACCTCGACCTCCAACTGCACCGACTTCCAGGCCAGGCGACTCGACATCCGGGGCAGGTTCGCGAACGGGACCCGGACGTTGGCAACGCTGAACGGGACCCTGGTCTCGATCACCCGACCGATCGTCGCGATCCTCGAGACGCACCAGCAGGAGGACGGCTCGGTGCGGGTACCTTCCGCGCTCCAGCCCTACCTGCAGGGCCGCGAGGTCCTGGAGCCCATCGGTGGCTGAGGAACCGGGTCAGCCGACGTCACCCACCGGGGGGTGGACCCCGAAGCTGCTGGCTCTGGACATCGACGGGACCCTGCTGATCCCGATGCCGGGCACCGGGTTCAGCGCCGACCAGGTCACCCCGGCCGTGCGCGAGGCGGTCGACCGCGCCGTCGACGCGGGATGCCACGTCGTGCTTGCGAGTGGGCGCTCGCCGTTGAGCATGAGTCAGGTGCTGGACCACCTGAACCTCCCGCGCGAGGCCACCGACCCAGCGCTGGTCGTCGCCTCCAACGGTGCGGTCACCCTCTCCTACCCACCGATGAAGGTGTTGACCGAGGTGACCTTCGATGCCCGGGAAGCCGTGCGGACCGTCCTCGAGCACGTGCCGGAAGCCGCTGTCGCGGTGGAGGAGCACGGTGTCGGCTACCGGGTGAACCGGCACTTCCCCGAGGGCGAGCTCGACGGGGAGATGATCGTGACGCCGATCGAGGAGATCTTCGCCCAGGAGGTGAGCCGGGTCATCATCCGTGACCCGGACTCCACGTCGGAGGACTTCGTCACACTCGCAAAGCGTCTCGGTCTGCATGGCACGAACTACTTCATCGGCTGGACCGCGTGGCTCGACATCGCACCCGAGGGCGTCAGCAAGGCCAGTGGCCTGGAGGAGATCGCCGGCATCCTCGGCGTGGCAGCCGCAGACGTGCTCGCGATCGGGGACGGACGCAACGACATCGAGATGCTCGAGTGGGCCGGCCGTGGGGTGGCGATGGGCCAGGCGCCGGCGGTGGTGCAGGAGGTGGCGGACGCCGTGACCGGGACGGTCGAGGACGACGGATGCGCCACGGAGATCGCCCGCTGGTTCTGAGCACCCACGGGGTCCGATCGAGCAGATGGCGGTCCCGACCGCCTTTGGAGCCTATGACAGACTTTGCCCGTCGGGCCGAGGTCACGAAGGGTCGCGAAACATGGCTGCTCAGGACGCATCGTGGCACAGCACGCGCGGTGACGTCGTTCGCTAAGGAGAGCACTGCATGTCGACAGGCGTGAGCAGTCACGGACGCGCCGAGGTATCGGGTAGGACCCAGCGCCAGGACAACTGGTGGCTGGCGCCGCTCACCACGTTCGTGGTGTTCTCGGCGTTCGTCGTCTACGCGTCGTGGCGAGCCTTCGCGGGCGAGTTCTACTACTCCTCGCCGTACCTCTCGCCGTTCTACTCGCCCTGTCTGACCACCAACTGCGTGGAGGGGTCCTCGGACTTCGGCCAGCCGTTCAGCTGGTGGCAGCTGTCCCCGGCGCTGATCATCTTGATCTTCCCGCTCGGCTTCCGGATGACCTGCTACTACTACCGCAAGGCCTACTACCGGGCGTTCTGGCTCTCGCCGCCTGCCTGCGCGGTCGCCGAGCCGCACGCCAAGTACACCGGTGAGACCCGGCTGCCGCTGATCCTGCAGAACCTGCACCGCTACTTCTGGTACGCCGCGGTGCTCGTCGCCGCGGTTCTCACCTTCGACCTCGTGCTCGCCTTCCGCGACGAGGACAAGGAGTGGGGCCACGCGGGACTGGGCACCTTGCTGATGCTGATCAACGTGGTCTACATCTGGCTCTACACGCTCTCGTGCCACTCGTGCCGGCACGCGGTCGGCGGCCGGCTCCGGCACTTCTCCAAGCACCCGGTCCGGTACCGCGCCTGGACCTTCGTGTCGCGGCTGAACGCCAAGCACGCCCGCTACGCGTGGGTCTCGCTGTTCTCCGTTGCGCTCGTCGACTTCTACGTCTATCTCCTCGCCACCGGAACGATCACGGATCTGAGGTTCTTCTAGGGCATGGCTCAATCACTACGGCACCCGATGACCGGCAACCGGATGGACCCCTCGGCAGAGCAGGGCGGCCACGGCTTCGAGGCCCACGAGTACGACGTCGTGGTGATCGGCGCGGGCGGCGCCGGCCTCCGCGCGGCGATCGCCGCGAAGGATGCGGGTGCCCGGGTCGCCATCGTGTGCAAGTCCCTGCTCGGCAAGGCGCACACCGTGATGGCCGAGGGCGGCATCGCGGCGGCGATGGGCAACGCCTACCCGGACGACAACTGGGAGGTGCACTTCCGCGACACGATGCGCGGAGGGAAGATGCTCAACAACTGGCGGATGGCGCAGCTGCATGCGCAGGAGTCACCCGAGCGGGTGATCGAGCTCGAGGAGTGGGGGGCGCTGTTCGACCGCACCGAGGACGGGCTGATCTCCCAGCGTGACTTCGGCGGCCATCGCTACGCACGTCTGGCGCACGTCGGGGACCGCACCGGTCTGGAGATGATCCGGACACTGCAGCAGCGGGCGGTCGCGCTCGACATCGACGTCTTCATGGAGTGCACGGTCACCGAGGTCTTCACCGAGTCGGGGCGCGGCGGCTCGCGGGTCTCCGGCGCGTTCGGCTACTGGCGCGAGACCGGCAGGTTCGTGGTCTTCAAAGCCCCGTCGGTGGTGCTCGCGACCGGCGGGATCGGCAAGTCCTACCAGGTCACCTCGAACTCCTGGGAGTACACCGGTGACGGGCACGCTCTGGCGCTGCGGGCCGGCGCATCCCTGATCAACATGGAGTTCGTGCAGTTCCACCCCACCGGGATGGTGTGGCCGCCTTCGGTGAAGGGCATCCTGGTCACCGAGTCGGTGCGTGGCGACGGTGGTGCGCTGAAGAACTCCGAGGGCAACCGGTTCATGTTCGACTACATCCCGGAGTACTTCAAGGCGGAGACCGCCGACAGCGTCGAGGAGGCCGAGGGCTGGTACGCCGACAAGAAGAACAACCGGCGCCCGCCCGAGCTGCTGCCTCGCGACGAGGTGGCTCGGGCCATCAACTCCGAGATCAAGGCGGGCCGCGGATCACCGCACGGCGGGGTGTTCCTCGACATCGCCTCCCGCCGGGACGCCGAGTTCATCCGTCGCCGGCTGCCCTCGATGTACCACCAGTTCAAGGAGCTGGCCGACGTCGACATCACCACCGACCCGATGGAGGTCGGACCGACCTGCCACTACGTGATGGGTGGCGTCGAGGTCAACGCGGACACCGAGCAGTCGTCGGTAACGGGACTCTTCGCGGCCGGCGAGGTCGCCGGCGGGATGCACGGCTCGAACCGGCTGGGTGGCAACTCGTTGTCGGACCTGCTGGTGTTCGGACGCCGAGCCGGTCACAGTGCGGCTTACCACGCCTTCCGGACCGCGGACAGCAAGCCGGCCCTGGTCGACGACGACGTGCGGGCCGCGGCCGACCACGCTGTGGCGCCGTTCTCGGTGGAGGGCGCGATCGAGAACCCCTACACGATCCAGAAGGACCTGCAGGACCTGATGCAGCGGCTGGTCGGGATCATCCGCACCGGTGAGGAGCTCACCGAGTCGCTCGCTGAGATCGACAAGCTCAAGGAGCGCGCGAAGTACCTCACCGTCGAGGGGCATCGTCAGTACAACCCCGGCTGGCACCTGGCCCTGGACATCCCGAACATGCTGCTCGTGTCCGAGTGCATCGCGAAGGCGGCGCTGGAGCGCGAGGAGTCCCGCGGCGGCCACACCCGCGACGACTACCCGGGACCGGACCCCGCGTGGGGCGCGCGTAACCTCGCCCTGACCTGGAACGACTCGGCCGGCTCCATCGAGCTGAAGCGGCAGCCGCTGCCGGAGATGCCCGACGAGCTGAAGCCACTGTTCGAGGATCGCTCATGAGCAGAGCACACTTCGGCCGGCCGCAACGTGCTGGACACCAGCGGACAGGAAGGACCTGATGGGCTACGACCTCAACCTGCGCGTATGGCGCGGGGACTCCTCCGGCGGCGAACTCGGCGACTACACCGTGGAGGTCGAGGAAGGCGAGGTGGTCCTCGACGCCATCCACCGGCTGCAGGCGACGCAGACCGGCGACCTGGCTGTCCGCTGGAACTGCAAGGCGGGCAAGTGCGGCTCTTGCAGCGCGGAGGTCAACGGCCGCCCCCGACTGATGTGCATGACCAGGCTGGCCGACTTCGACGAGGCCGAGACCATCACCGTGACGCCCATGCGGTCCTTCCCGGTGATCCGGGACCTGGTCACCGACGTGTCCTTCAACTACGAGAAGGCCAAGCAGGTGCCCGCCTTCGCGCCGACTCCCCGCGACGCGGACGGCAAGCGGCGGATGCAGCAGGCCGACGTCGAACGCGGCCAGGAGTTCCGCAAGTGCATCGAGTGCTTCTTGTGCCAGAACACCTGCCACGTCGTCCGCGACCACGAGGAGAACAAGCCCGCCTTCGCAGGGCCGCGGTTGTTCCTGCGCTACGCCGAGCTCGACATGCACCCGCTCGACACGAACGACCGGCGCAAGCTGTCCCAGGAAGCGGCCGGACTCGGGATGTGCAACATCACCAAGTGCTGTTCCGAGGTCTGCCCGGAGAACATCAAGATCACCGACAACGCGATCATCCCGATGAAGGAGAGGGTGGCCGACCGCAAGTACGACCCGCTGGTCTGGCTGGGCAGCAAGATCCGCCGGCGTACCGACCGCGAAGAGGTCTAGCCCGACCTGCGCCTGGTCGCGACAGCGACCCGCCTCACCGGCTGACTCAGAGGTACATCCCGCCACGACCACCCTGGTCGTCGCGGCTTCCCTGCCGACCAGCCTGTCCGGCCTGCTCGGCCGCCTGCTGCGCGGCCTGCTGGGCCGCCTGGATCGCCTCGTCCGGCACCATCCCCGGGGGCAGCGCGCGGCGCATCTGCTCCAGCTGGGCTCGGGCGGCCACCTGCTGGGCGTAGATGGCGGTCTGGATTCCGTGGAAGAGGCCCTCGAGCCAGCCGACCAGCTGTGCCTGCGCGATCCGGAGCTCAGCCTCCGAGGGAGTCTCTTCGGTGAACGGGAGCGAGAGCCGCTCGAGCTCGTCGATCAGCTCCGGGGCCAAGCCGGCCTCCAGCTCCTTGATCGAGGACTTGTGGATGTCCTTCAGGCGCGCCCGGCTCGCCTCGTCGAGCGGAGCCGACTTCACCTCCTCGAGCAGCTGCCGGATCATGCTGCCGATCCGCATCACCTTGGCCGGCTGCTCGACGAGGTCGGTGACCGCCCTCTCGGCGTCGGCCTCGCCGTCGCCGTCCGCGGAGCTCGACGAGCCGGCCGGCGACCCAGACATCGCCAGGCCGTCGGGGCCGACCACGACGACCCGGGGGTCGCTGCTGTTTCCGGGTTCCGGCTGGTTCTGCTCGGTCATCCCCCCACCCTACTGACCCGCCGGCACCACTACCCGTCGACCAGTCACCGCTTCGCCCTCAGGTCTTGGCGGCGATCAGCACGATCTTCCCGACGTGGCTTCCTGCCTCCATCACCCGGTGCGCCTGCGCCACCTGTTCCAGCGGCACCGCGCTGTGTACGACGGGCGACACGGCGCCGTCTGCGATCAGTGGCCACACGTGCTCGACCACGGCGGAGCAGATCGCCGACTTCTGCTCGACCGGGCGTGCCCGCAGTGATGTGGCGATCACTGCGCCCCGCTTCGCCAGGAGCTTGCCGATGTTCAGCTCGCCCTTGACCCCACCCTGCATGCCGATGACCACCAGGCGGCCCTCGGTGGCCAGCGCTGAGATGTTGCGGTCGAGGTAGGAGGCGCCCATGTTGTCCAAGATGACGTCCGCACCCCGGCCGCCGGTCACCGACTTCACCTCCGCCACGAAGTCCTGCTCGCGGTAGTCGATCGCAACGTCTGCGCCGAGCTCGCGGCACAGGGAGAGCTTGTCCGCCGATCCCGCCGTCGCGAGCACGCGGGCGCCCAAGGCGGAGGCGAGCTGGACCGCCATGGTCCCGATCCCGCCGGAGCCTCCGTGCACGAGCAACGTCTCGTCGGGCTGCAGCCCGGCCACCATGAAGAGGTTCGACCACACCGTGCAGGCGGCCTCTGGGAGCGCGCCGGCATCGCGCAGTCCGACGCTCGCGGGCACAGGCATCACCTGCCCTGCGGGGACGAGTACCTTGTCGGCGTACCCACCGGCGCTCAGCAGGGCGCACACCTCGGCACCGACGGACCACTGCGAAACCGAGGGTCCTACGGCGCTGACCACTCCGGAGCATTCGAGGCCGAGGACGTCCGAGGCACCAGGAGGCGGCGGGTAGCTGCCCTGCCGCTGCAGGATGTCGGCCCGGTTCACCGCCGAAGCGACGACGTCGATGACGACCTCGCCTTCACCCGGCGTCGGGTCTGCCCGGTCGACGATCGTGAGGACGTCGGCTTCACCTGGGTCGGACGCGATGACGGCACGCATCACTCGGTGCCGACGAGATCCTCTTCTCGGAAGTCGTCAGCGCTGACGTCCTCCCCGCTCCACTTCTCCGCGAGCACCTGCGCTCGGCCGGCGAGCGCCTCCACGTCCTCGACGTCACCGCCGCGCAGACCCGCCGCGTAGCCGACCAGGAAGGTGGTCACCGGTGCAGCCGGCCGCTCGACCGAGTGCGCCACCGCCCGCGCGAGGTCGAGGACCAGCGCCTCGTCCACCTCGGCATCGAGCTCGAGGGCGTCGCAGAGCTCATCGATCCAGTCGTGCAAGGTCACGCTCTCCAGCGTTATCCGAAACGCTCGGCTTCGCAAGAGTGGACGGCGGATCGCCGCGGTTTCCAGCCGGTCTCCAGGCGATGCAGTCGCGCCCGCACGACCGCTGCCGCCCACCTCACAGGTCTCGCAGGTCCCGCCAGGTGTCGACGTCCCGGGCCTCGTTGCCCACTGCCGCGACTTCGGCCACGGTCATCGACCCGATCAGCGCCTGCATCGCGAGTCCGTGCTCGTCCTCGCGTCGGTCCGGACGTGCCGCCGTCAGGGCAGCGAAGCGGTAGACACCGGCCAGCGGCTGTCGGCGGCCACCCTCGTCGACCAGCACCGATGCGTCGACGTCCTCGCCGAGCGCGTCGAGCAGGCGGGACACCGTCGAGGGCGTCACCCGAGGCATGTCCACCGCCAGGACGCAGACCAGCTCCGGGGTCCTCAGCAGTGCGTCCAGCCCGGACAGGACGCCGGCAGCGGGGCCTCCGCCAGCCGGATCCTCACGGGTCCACGTGACCGGACGCGACGTGCGGACCTGCCGGCCGACGACCACCACCTCCTCGGCCGAGACCGTCGCGCTGATCGCCCGCTCCAGCAGCGTGATGCCGCCGACCTCGATCGACGCCTTGTCGGCACCACCCAGGCGGACGCCAGAGCCGCCCGCCAGCACTACGGCCGACAGCCGCCCCGAACCGTAGGGTGTCGAAGCCGGGTGCCGATGGCGCGGGAAACCGCTCACCGTCCCAGTCTGGCAACCGGGCCTGGGAACCGGTGCGTGCCGCCTGGTCCGGCGACGAGTGGCAGGCTGGTCCCGTGTCCTCGACTGACCAGCATCTCCAGGTCGCGCTGGTCCAGCGTGCCTCCACCCTCGACCCGGAGGAGAACCGCGGCCTCCTCGGTGTCGCGGACACGGTCGCGGGCGGCGCCGGCGAACCGGTCGACGTGCTGGTGTTCCCGGAGGCCTTCGCCAGAGACTTCGGCGACCCCGGCTCGGACATCTCGGCGGTCGCCGAGGACATGGACGGCCCGTTCGTGCAGCGGCTGTGCGAGCTCGCGGACCGGCACGGCGTCTTGATCGTGGCGGGCATGTTCGAGCGCAGCGAGGATGCTGCCCGTCCGTACAACACGTTGGCGGTGGTCGACCGGTCCGGGCTCCGCGCCAAGTACCGCAAGATCCATCTCTACGACTCGTTCGGTTACCAGGAGTCCGCACGACTTCTCGCCGGCGAGATGGAGCCGGTCGTCGTGGAGCTGCACGGCTTCCGGCTCGGCCTGATGACCTGCTACGACCTGCGCTTCCCGGAGCTGGCACGCTGGCTCGTGGACCGGGGTGCCGAGGTGCTCCTCGTACCTTCAGCCTGGGTGGCCGGACCGGGCAAGGTCGACCACTGGCGGACCCTGCTGAAGGCGCGCGCGATCGAGAACACGGTGTTCGTCGCCGCGGCCGCCCAGCCCGGCCCGAGGTACTGCGGGCACTCGATGATCGTCTCGCCGACCGGCGAGGTCCTGGCGGGGCTCGAGGACGGCGAACAGGTGGTGCAGGCCGCCGTCGAGAGACGACTGCTGGACCGAACGCGGGACGAGAACCCGTCCCTGGCCAACCGGCGCATCCGGCAGTGACCCCGAGTCCGCGGCTCCGGACATGAGTGGTCGCTTGGCTCGGGTCGGCTGGCTGCTCGTCGCTGCGGCGGGGCTCGCCGTCGTGCTGCTGGCCTCGCCCCGGACGTTCTCACTGCCCATCGGCGGTACCGCCCTCGCGCTGCCGGGCCGGCTCGGAGCCGGCGGTGCCGTGTTGCTGACCGCCTGCGGCGCTGTCGCAGTGGCTGCGCGGACGGGGGGTCGGGTCGGGCTCAGCGGTCTGCTCGCGCTGGTGCTTGCCTGCGCCGCGGTCCTGTCCGGGTCGCCGGTGCTGGTCGCCGGCGCAGCCGTGACGACCGCTGTGTTGAGCGGTGTGCTCGGATTGCTGGTGACCATCCCTGCAGGCCGACTGCCCGGGCTGCTGCGGGAATGTGCGCTCGCTTCGGCCATCGCCGCCGTGGGAGCGTGTGCGGTGGTGGGCTACCACCCAGAGGTGTCCTTCGAGCGGGTCCGGTACCTCTCGATCGGACTCTCCCTGGCGGTCGCCTTGCTCCTGGCGCAGCGGCTGGCCCACGGAAGGCACGCCTTGACGCGACGCGGGGAGGTGATGCTGGTCACCGGCGTGGTGGCCGTCGTGCTGGCGGTCGGCTATGCGGAGGCGCTGGCCCGCTGGGGGCCGGCGGAGCTGTTGAGCAACGTCGAGCTCGCCGTCGCCGAGCTGCCCGGCATCCCAGGAGTGGCGCCGGTCCCCCTCGTTGCCTTTGTCGGCGTGCCTGCCCTCGCCTGGGGTGTGTTCACCCGCTCCCGGTTCCGCGATGGCTGGTGGGCGTGCGCCTTTGCCGCGCCGGGCCTGGCCGAAGTGGCCGCCTCGCTGCTGCACCCGACCCGGTCGCCCGCCGAGACCGCAGTGGCACTGACTTTCAGCATCGCGGTGGGGCTGGGGCTGGGTCTCATCCTGATCGGCATCGACCGGTTCTTCTCCGGTGGCATCGGACGCCGTAGGACCCGACGGCGGCAGGTCACCGGCCACTGCGAGCCGGGCAGGGCCCAGGCCTTGCTGTGAGCCGGGCAGGTCCCCTGCCGGGGCGACGCGTGTAGCCTCCGCCGCATGGCCCGACCTCAGCAGACCTTCGACATCGTCGCCGAGATGGTCGCCAACGTGATGCGGGTGGCCGTCTCCCCCGGTGACCGGGTGCGTGAGGGCGACGCGGTCGTCCTGCTGGAGTCGATGAAGATGGAGATTCCGGTCCTCACCGAGGCGGCCGGCACGGTGTCCGCGGTGCGGGTCAGCGCCGGTGACGTCGTGCAGGAGGGCGACATCTTGGTGACCGTCACCCTGTGAGGTTCGGGTGGCCCGGTGTCCCTGCACGACCGCGCGGTTAGACTCAGCGGCTGCAAGGAGGGGTGCCGGAGTGGCCGATCGGAACCGCCTTGAAAGCGGTCGCTGGCAGAGATGTCAGCCGCGGGTTCGAATCCCGCCCCCTCTGCTCATGTCGCAGATGGTCGAGGTGCAGGAGGCGGTTCGGTCAGCGCAGCCGATGCGCTAGTCAGAGCCACCGAGCTCGAGTGCCACGGTGTCGTAGGCGAGGTCGTTCAGCCGCTGCCGATGGTGCTCGAGGTCACGTAGCAGCCGATCGAACTGGCGACGTACCGGCTCCCGGTCCGTGGACTCCAGAATCGCCCGCCCCAAGGCGGTGACCCTGCGGGTCAGACGCTCCCGCTCGCGGAGCAGCAGCAGCTCACGCGGAGCAAGCCATGAGTCGTCGCCGGGCAGCGAGTATTCGAGACGCAGGGCGTCGGCGACGGCGGCGATACGGCGGTGCACCAGGCGGCGCCAGTGGTCGTCGCGGCGGGGGACGCCGAGGGCTTGCCGCAAACCGACGATGGCGTGTTCCAGACCGGTCACGGCCACCTCCGACAGGCGCGTGCTGGGGTGGGCTTCTGAGTCTGGGCGTTTCCCACGTCGGTGACAAGAGCCAGCCGGAGACCCGATGACGTGCGAGCCTGCCCGACGGGGACTCGATTCGCTCGGTCCTCCAGCGGGCCGGTAGCGTGTCACCCGCTGTCGGGAGGTGTCGCCTAGTCCGGTTTATGGCGCCCGCCTGCTAAGCGGGTTGAGGGCAAACCCCTCTCGCGGGTTCAAATCCCGCCACCTCCGCCGACTCCGTCAGCGGCCGGGCCGGCACTTCGTCGGCCCGGCCACGGCCTCTCCCTCCAAGGTCGTGGCACCGAGCCGTACGAAGGACCGAACTGCCTTCGCCCGAGGCCGGTGATGTTGCGACGCGGTTCATGGCGTTGCGGTTCACGGTAGCGTCGATCGCGCGGTGGCGGACACGAACGCCGAAGGTGCTTGCCCTCGTTGCACAAGTACGCAATGATGTGCAGCCTGCTCCTGGCGGAACGCCTCTGAGCCTGGTTTCACGCTCAGTTTGCTGGGTTCGAGGTGGCGGAGCGCAGAATGGCAGATGTTCAGCCGGTTGTCCGAAGAATCACGATTTTGCAGGAAAGTGCAGTGCAAAATCGTGAGGGTGCAATGTGCTGGTAAGTCATGTGCCTCATGGCTGACACTGGTGACAGGCGATCCGAGGTTCGCCCGCCAGCCAACCAGGGAATCAAGCCAAGTGGGGCCACCAGTGATCACCAAAGAGGGGTACTGATGAACAAGACACGATTTGCAGTCAAGGCATTCGCCGGGACGATCGCGGCGACCGTGATGGTGCTCGGGTCACTGTCGGCTCCTGCCGAGGCCAGGGACACCGGCTGGGGCAAGGTCCGTGACGACAGCCCCTCGGCCCAGAAGAAGGACACCGGCTGGGGCTGACCAGCCAGCCGGCCGGCAGCCCAGAGGCAAGCGGCCAGCTGAGTCCGGTAAGACAACCAACTAGATAGCGTGAGACGAGGCGAACGCCTCCCCCCGGCCGTTCGACCTCAGTGCCATCCCCCGGCCCGTCTCATCCCCTGCGAGGGCAGCATGTTTCCCCAGACATGACTGCCCTCGCATCAATTCGGGGCAGCCTGTGCCGGGCTCAGCCTTCGGCCGTGGCCGGTCGGCCGTTCCCGGTCGCGGGACGCTGGGACGCCCCGGCGCCCTCGGGACTTTCTCCGGCGCCTTCTCCGGGGCTCTGTCCCGCATTCTCGCCCGCCGGCCGCTCTCGGCCCATCGCGTAGCCGAGCTGGAAGCGGGTGTCCACGCCGTACTCCTCCTTGAGGGCGGCGATGTACGCGGCGTAGGTGCGGGTGCTGACCCCGAGGCGCTTGGCGCTGGCGGGGTCACTGTGACCCTCGACCAGCATCCGGATCGACATCCGCCTGGTGTCGGCGGCGATGTCGCGGTGCGTCTGCGACTCGTTGTCGGTGAACGGGAGGCCTCGCTCCCAGGAGCGCTCGAAGATGTCGACGAGGTAGGCGACCAGCGACTTCTCGTAGATGGCCAGGGCCCGCTGGTCGCCGTTCTCACTCGGCACGATGGCCAGGCGACGGTCGATCACGATGAGCCTGCGGAAGAACTCGTCCAGGGTGCGCACCTCGGCCCCGCCGGCGATGACCTGGGTGACGTACTCCCGGGTGGCCGGGCTGTGCCGGGCGGCGTGCTGGTACAAGGTGCGCATCTCGATCCCCCGCCCGAGCGTGTGCAGGTCGCGGTCGACGGCCTCCTTGAGGACCTTCTGCGGGCGACGTCCGTGCGGCTGAGCGGTCAACAGCTCCTCGCGGCAGTCCGCGAGCGCGGCCTGGATGAAGGTGTTGATCCTGGCCGGGCCGTCCAGCTCTACCAGCGGCTGCCCCTTCAGCTGGGAGGACTGTCGGTAGGTGCGTGCCAGGGAGGAGAAGGTGTCGGCCCAGCGCGCGGACTCCGCGAGCAGCTCGGTGCCCCGGGTGCCGAGAGGCACGACCACCTGGGCTTGGACGTAGGCAGGGTCCACCGGGTAGAACCGGGCCTGCTCCTGGTCGTGGGCGAGCAGGCCCATGTCGACCAGCAGGTCGCGCGCGGTCTTCGCCTCGTCGGCACCACTGAGCAGCGGGTCGGACTCGGCGACCCAGCCGAGGTCGGCGATCTGTCCGTAGAGCTCGGCGGCCACGGTGTCGAGCAGCCGCCGCTGCTCCGGACCGAAACTGTTCGCCAAAGAAAGTGCCTCCCCACTGGCTCTTTACCTTCCAGAGTATGCCCGAGGAGCCGTGGCGTCTCCCGGATCGACAAAACACGGTGACCGAAGGACCCCGGTGAGCGGGGAGGCTAGCTGCCCAGACGAGCCTTCAGCGCGTCGAGCTCGGTCCACAACACCGTGGGCAGGCTCTGCCCGAACTTCTCGAACCACTCGGTGATCTGCGGGATCTCCGCCTGCCACTCCTCGACATCCACCGCGAGCGCGGCCGACAGCTCCTCGTCGGTCATCTCCAGGCCCTCGGTGTCCAAGGCGTCGGGCGTCGGGACGTAGCCGATCGGGGTCTCCTCGGCAGCGGCCTGCCCGTCGATGCGCTCGACGACCCACTTCAGGACGCGGCTGTTCTCGCCGAAGCCGGGCCACAGGAAGTCTCCGTCGGTGTCGCGGCGGAACCAGTTGACGTAGTAGATCTTCGGGAGCTTCGCGGCGTCGTTCACCTTGCCGACCGTGATCCAGTGGTTGAGGTAGTCCCCGGCGTTGTAGCCGATGAACGGCAGCATCGCCATCGGGTCCCGGCGCACCACGCCGACCGCCCCGGTCGCGGCGGCCGTGGTCTCAGAGGACAGGGTCGCCCCCATGAAGGTGCCATGGGTCCAGTCGCGTGCTTCGGTGACGAGCGGGATGGTCGTCTTCCGCCGGCCCCCGAACAGGATCGCGTCGATCGGCACACCGTTCGGGTCGTCGTACTCCGGGGCCAGGATGGGGCACTGCTTGATCGGTGTGCAGTACCGGCTGTTCGGGTGGGAGCTGAGGTCGCCGTTCGCGCCGTCCTCGGGGGTCCAGTCCTCACCCTTCCAGGACGTGGCATGGTCGGGACGGTTCTCCATGCCCTCCCACCACACGTCACCGTCATCGGTGAGCGCGACGTTGGTGAACACCGAGTTTCCGCGCTCCAGTGTCCGGATCGCGTTGGGATTGGTCTTCTCGTTGGTGCCCGGGGCGACCCCGAAGAAGCCGAACTCCGGGTTGATCGCGTACAGCCGGCCGTCGTCGCCGACCCGCATCCAGGCGATGTCGTCGCCGAGCGTCTCGACCTTCCAGCCCGGGATCGTCGGGGTGAGCATGGCGAGGTTGGTCTTTCCGCAGGCGCTGGGGAACGCGGCGGCGACGTACTTGGTCACGCCCTCGGGGCTCGTCATCTTGAGGATGAGCATGTGCTCGGCGAGCCAGCCGTCGTCGCGGGCGACGACGCTGGCGATCCGGAGCGCGTAGCACTTCTTCCCGAGCAGGGAGTTTCCGCCGTACCCGGACCCGTAGGACCAGATGGCCCGCTCCTCCGGGAAGTGCGAGATGTACTTGGTGTCGCTACAGGGCCAGGCAACGTCGCGCTGCCCGGGCTCGAGAGGCATGCCGACCGAATGCAGGCAGGGGACGAACTCGGCGTCGATCTCCTCCATCTTGCGCAGCACGTCGGCACCCATCCGCGCCATCACCCGCATCGAGACGACGACGTACGCCGAGTCGGTGATCTCCACACCGCACATCGGTCGCTCGGCCTCGAGGTGACCCATCACGAAGGGGATCACGTACATGGTGCGGCCCCTCATGCAGCCGCTGTAGAGGTCGGCCATGGTGGCCTTCATCTCGCCGGGGTCCATCCAGTTGTTGGTGGGTCCGGCGTCCTTCTCCTCGACCGAGCAGATGAAGGTACGGTCCTCGACGCGAGCGACGTCGGTGGGGTCGGTACGGGC
>CADCUJ010000035.1 GCA_902805855.1 uncultured Nocardioidaceae bacterium | reverse complement strand
CGGGCGGATCGAGGAGTTCCATCTCGCGGATTGTGCCGGATGGCCGCTCGGAGGCCCATCTCAACGCGCACGCGCCCCATCTCAACGCGCACGGGCCCCATCTCAACGCGCACGGGCCCCCTCTCAACGCGCACGGGCCCCATCTCAACGCGCACGGGCCCCATCTCAACCGGCACGGGGGCCATCTCAACGGGAAAGGGATGGGGGAAGGTGGGTAGGTGCTGGTGTGCTGTGTGGGCGACGTCATGCTCGACGTCGTCGTCGACGCGCACGCCGGGCTGGTCGCCGACGACGACACCCCGGCCGGCATCGTGCTGGCCGCCGGTGGCCAGGCCGCGAACGTCGCGGCCTGGGTGAGCGCTCTCGGCGGCCGCGCCAGGGTGTTCGGGCCCCGCTCGCGAGAAGGCGCCGGGAGACTGGTCGCCGAGCACCTGGCTGCTGCCGGGGTCGAGCTGCACGGCCCGGAGACCAGCCACCCCGGGGTGGTGATGTCGCTGGTGACCCAGGGCACGAGGTCGCTGGCTTCCGACCCCGGCTCGCTCGACTGGCTGAGCGGGATCTCCCCCGGCGACTGGCTCGACGGTGCCGACTGGGTCTTCGTCTCGGGCTACGCGCTGCTGCGCTGCCCGGAGCCGGAGCTACTGGTCGAGGTCGCCGCTGCTGCGCGCGCGGAAGGCGCCCGGGTCGCGGTGGACCTCTCCTCTGCGTCCATGATCCGCGGATACGGTGCCGCGCGTTTCCGCCGGCTGTGGCAGAGCCTGGAGCCCGCCGCGATCTTCGCCAACGACGAGGAGTGGGCCGCAACGAACGCAGAGGACGAAGAGCCAGCTGCCGGGGCCTGGGACCCCGTGGGCTCCGGCGGCACCTCGGTCCTGGTGCTCAAGCACGGGTCCGGGGGCGCCAGCTTCGTGATCGACGGCGTCGAGGACCGTCATCGCGCCTCACCAGGGCCGGTGGTGGACGCGACCGGTTCCGGAGACGCGCTGACCGCCGGCTACCTCCTCGGCGGCGTCGAGCCGGCGATGGCCGCCGCGGCACGATGTGTCGCGCAGGTGGGAGCCCAGCCGAGGGTTGCCGACCGCGATCCAGGCAAGGCGCCGTGAACGCGCCGATCCGGGTGCGTGGCGTCGAGATCCCGGACTCGGAACTGTCGTGGCGGTTCAGCCGCTCCAGCGGACCGGGGGGTCAGTCGGTGAACACCACCGACAGCCGGGTCGAGCTCGGGTTCGACCTGGCCGCCAGCCCTTCGATCCCGGCTCACCTGCGCCACCGGGCGCTCGCGCGGCTCGGTCACCGGCTGGTCGACGGTGAGCTGAGGATCACTGCCTCTGAGTACCGGTCCCAGCACCGGAACCGGGCGGCCGCACGCGCCCGGTTGGTCGAGGTGCTCACCGATGCCCTGGCGCCTCCCGCACCCCGACGGCGCCCGACGAAACCGTCGCGCGCCGCGCGCGAACGCCGCCTGGCGGGCAAGAAAAGGCGTGCTCAGACCAAGTCGCTGCGTCGTCGCCCGATCGACTGAGGCAGCGCTCAGGCCGCCTCGAGCGCGCGACGCACGCGCGTGTCGGACACCGGGAAGGCGGTCCCCAGCTGCTGCGCCCACAGGCTGACCCGCAGCTCCTCGAGCATCCAGCGGACCTTGACCAGCTCCGAGCCGGGGGGTCGACCAGGTGGCAGCGCGTCGACCCGGTTCAGGTACGCCTGCTGCAGGTGCGCCACCTGGTCCATCAGCAACCGGTCCCGCCCGACGGACGCCGGAAGCTTCTCAAGCCTCACCATGATCGCCCGGAAGTAGCGGGGCAGCTCCCGCAGCTGCCGCAGGCCCACGTCGGCGACGAAGCCGCGGTAGACGAGCCGCCCCGCCTGCGCCGACATGTCGGCCCGTGCAGGCAGCATCGCGATGTCGGTGGACCCGCTCAAGGCACGGTCGGCCTCGCGCCACGCGACAAGGGCCCTGGTGGCGTCGTGCAGCGCCGATCGGGTCCGGTCAGCGACCCGCTGGCGCACCGCGACGACCAGCTGGTCGAAGGCGGTCTGGTCCCAGGCAGGCCCGAGCTCGTCGACGAGGGCGTCGACGGCCGCCGCGACGGTGTCTTCGACCAGCTCACGCACAGACGGGTACGGCGAGGTGGCCAGGGTCAGCTTGTCGGTGTTCTCGAGCCCGTCCACGACCGACTTCGCCGGGGAGCCGACCGTCAGCAGCAGCAGCCGGCGAAGACCGAGCCGGTGGGCCGCTTGCTGCTCCCCCGGGGACCCGTACACCTGCAGTCCGACTGTGCCGCCGCCGGTCGGGGTCGGTTCGTCGACCAGCGCCGGGTAACCCTGGACCTCATCACCCGCGCGGGGCGAGACGAATGTGCGCTCGATGGTGCCGAAGCTCCAGGTGACCTGCCCGGTGACGATGCGGCCGCCGGAGCCGGTGGCCTCGGCGATCGCCTCGTCGACCGACGGAAGCAGGGCCTGCTTCAGGTCGTCGAGGTCCTTGCTCTCACCGAGCGTCTCACCGGACTCGCCGACGACCCGGAAGGTCGCCCGCAGGTGCGCAGGTACCTTCGCCCAGTCCCAGGCCTCCCGCGGCACGACCACGCCCGTGGTGGCTCGCAGGTGACGCTGCAGGGCGTCCAGGAGAGGCTCGTCACCGGGGGTCACCGACTCGAGGAACGAACGCGCATGGTTCGGCGCGGGCACGAAGCTGGTCCGCAGTGCCTTGGGCAGGGACCGGATCAGGGCGACCACCAGCTCCTCACGAAGTCCGGGCACCTGCCAGGAGAAGTCTGCGGCCGACACCTGGGGCAGCACGGCGAGGTCGATCTGGACGCTCACGCCGTCGGCCGCCGAGCCGGGGTCGAACTGGTAGGACAGCGGCAGGCTCAGCTCACCCTCGCGCCAGAGGTCGGGGTAGTCCGCCTCCTTCACCCTCGCCGCAGACTCGGTGACGAGCATCGACGCGTCGAACCTCAGCAAGTCGGGGTCCTCTCGCCTTGCCTGCTTCCACCAGGAGTCGAAGTGCGCTCCGGAGACGACGTCGCTGCCGACGCGCTGGTCGTAGAAGTCGAACAGGGCGTGCTCGTCGACGACGATGTCGCGTCTTCGGGCACGGTGCTCGAGCTCCTCGGCCTCTTCGAGCAACGCTCGGTTCTGTGCGAAGAACCGCTGCCGGGTGTGCCACTCGCCGTACACCAGCGCGTGCCGGATGAACAGCTCGCGGGCCAGTGCCGGGTCGACCTTGCCGTACGAGACGAGGCGGTCGGCGACCAGCGGGACGCCGTACAAGGTGACCCTTTCGTAGGCCATCACCGCCGCCCTCCGCTTCGACCAGTGCGGCTCGGAGTACGTGCGCTTGACCAGGTGAGCGCCCAGCTCCTCGGCCCACTCCGGCGCGATCGCGGCGTTCACCCTGCCCCACAGCTTGGAGGTCTCGACGAGCTCGGCCGCCATCACGAACTGCGGCTGGCTCTTGAACAGCCCCGAGCCCGGGAAGATCGAGAACCTGGCGTTGCGGGCTCCCAGGTAGTCGCGCCGGTCCGGGTCGCGCAGCCCGACGTGCGAGAGCAGGCCGGCGAGCAGCGACTGATGGATCGCGTCCTCGTCTTGACCTGACCGTGGTGGCGGGGGGCCGCCGCTGAGCTTCAGCTGCTTGGTGGTCCGGCGCAGCTGTGACTCCAGCTCCTGCCACTCCCGGATCCGCAGGTAGTTCAGGTGCTCGGCGCGGCACATCCGCCGGAACGCGCTCGAGCTCGACGAGCGCTGCTGCTCGCGCAGGTAGCGCCACAGATTCAACAGCGTGAGGAAGTCCGACTGCTTGTCTGCGAACCGCGCGTGCAGCTGATCGGCTCGCGCCCGGTGTTCGACGGGCCGTTCCCGTGGGTCCTGGAGCGACAGCGCCGAGACGATCACCAGCACCTCGCGCAACACGCCCCTCCGGTCGGCCTCGACGATCATCCGCGCCAGCCGAGGGTCGACCGGCAGGACCGCCAGCCGACGTCCCAGTCGGGTCAGCCGATGGCGCGACCTCGACCCGCTGAGGGCGCCGAGCTCTTCGAGGAGCTGGACGCCCGCCTTGACGTTGCGCTGGTCCGGCGGGTCGACGAACGGGAACCGGGCTACCTCCCCCAGGTCGAGTGAGGTCATCTGCAAGATCACCGAGGCCAGGTTGGTACGCAGGATCTCCGGGTCGGTGAACTCCGGGCGGCTCTGGTAGTCCTCCTCGGAGTACAACCGGATGCAGACCCCCGCCTCCACGCGGCCGCATCGTCCTGCTCGCTGGTTGGCGGAGGCCCGGCTGATCGGCTCGATCGGCAGCCGCTGCACCTTCGTGCGGGCGGAGTAGCGCGACACCCGCGCGAAGCCAGCGTCCACGACGTACCTGATGCCTGGCACGGTGAGCGACGTCTCGGCGACGTTGGTGGCGAGCACGACGCGGCGCCCGCTGTGCCGTTCGAAGACCCGGTGCTGTTCCGCAGCGGAGAGTCGGGCGTAGAGCGGGACCACCTCGAAGCCGGGTGTGCTCCGCGGCCCGCCGACCAGCGCGTCCGCGGTGTCACGGATCTCGCGTTCGCCCGGCAGGAAGACCAGCACGTCACCAGGCCCTTCGGCGGCCAGCTCGTCCACTGCGTCGACGATCGCCTCCGTCTGGTCACGCACCACCGGCTCGCCCTCGTCGTCGTCGTAGGACTCCTCCACCAGCGGGCGGTAGCGCACGTCGATCGGATAGGTCCGACCGGACACCTCGATGACGGGGGCCGGGACACCGTCGGCGTCGGTGAAGTGCCGGCTGAACCGTTGCGGGTCGATGGTCGCTGAGGTGATCACCACCTTGAGGTCCGGGCGTCGCGGCAGCAGCTGCTTGAGGTAGCCGATGATGAAGTCGATGTTGAGACTGCGTTCGTGCGCCTCGTCGATGATCAACGTGTCGTAGGAAGACAGCATCCGGTCGTGCTGAAGCTCGGTCAGCAAGATCCCGTCGGTCATCAGCTTGATGAGCGTGTCCGGGCTCGAGTGATCGTTGAACCGGACCTGGTAGCCCACGGTGGTCCCCAGCTCGACCCCCAGCTCCTCGGCGATGCGCTCGGCGACACTGCGTGCGGCGATCCGGCGCGGCTGGGTGTGCCCGATCCGGCCACCGACTCCGCGCCCGATGTCGAGGCAGATCTTGGGCAGCTGGGTGGTCTTCCCGGACCCCGTCTCCCCGGCGACGACCACCACCTGATGGCGCGTGATGGCCTCGGCGATCACGTCCCTGCTCGCTGAGATCGGCAGCTCTTCGGGGTAGCGGATCGGCGGCACCAGAGCCGTGCGCCGTTCCGCGTCCTGCGGGCTCAACCGAAGGTCCACCGCGACAGCGGCGGGTAGAGCACCTGCGCCCCGCCGAACCGGAACAGCTCGGCCGGCCGCCCCGGCCCGCGGTTCACGAACTCCCCCACCCTGGTGACGAACCCCGCGGTGCGGGTCACCTTCCGGTGGAAGTTGCCCGGGTCGAGCCGACGGCCCCACACCACCTCGTAGACCCGACGGAGCTCGGCGACCGTGAAGTGCGCATCGACGAACTCGGTGGCCAGCCCGGTGTACTCCAGCCGTGCCCGCGCACGCTCCACCCCGGCCGAGAGAATCTCGCGATGGTCGAAGGCGAGGTGCTCTGCTTCGAGAAGCTCGTCGACCGGCCGCCAGTCGGCGCTGGCGGCATCGGACCCACCGCGTGGCTCCGGAGCGTGCGGGAGCACCGCGAGCCAGGCAACGCTCACCGTCCGCCCGCGAGGGTCACGGTCCGGCTCGCCGTACGACGCGAGCTGCTCGAGCCGCACATCAGCTGCCGAGATTGCCGTCTCCTCGTGCAGCTCCCGAAGCGCGGCCGCTCGTAGGTCCTCGTCGGGCTCGACGAAGCCGCCAGGGAGCGCCCAGAGCCCGGCGAACGGCTCGCCGCCGCGGCGCACCATCAGCGCACACAGCGCATCCTCGCGAATGGTGAGCGCCACGACGTCGACGGTGACCGCGAAGATCGGATGCTCGCTGGTGTACACCACCGCAGGAGCCTATCTAGTCGCCCTGACAAATAGCGCCGGCGTCGACTCGGCAAAATCGCGAGGCTCGCGGGTTTCGAGGCATCGGGCCGGGGCACACGTCCTGTCGACAGGAGGGAGCAACCATGGGGACCATCTTGTGGATCATCGCCGTCGTGCTGGTGATCGCCGGCATCGTGTCGATCTTGCGGTCACAGGTCGTGATGGGCATCGTGCTCATCGTCGTCGGCCTGCTGGTGGGGCCGGGCGGGGTGAGCATCTTCACCTAGCCGGTCAGGGACCCGCCCGGGAACGCCGATACCGGTATCTTCGGGCGGCATGAACCCCCACGGCGACGACCCGAGCCTCGCGGGAACCGTCGCTCCACTTCCGCCGCACGTCGCGGTTCTCGTCGTCGGTGCCGGGTTCGGTGGGCTCGGTATGGCGATCAAACTGGCCGAGAAGGGCGTGCACGACTTCCTGGTCGTCGAGCGTGCCGACGAGGTTGGCGGCACCTGGCGAGACAACACGTACCCGGGGGCGGCCTGCGACGTGCCCTCGCAGCTGTACTCGTTCTCGTTCGCCCTCAACCCGGGATGGTCGCGCTCCTTCTCCCCTCAGGCTGAGATCCAGGACTACCTGCGCGAGGTCGCCCAAGAGTCCGGCGTGCTGGGCAGGTTCCGTTTCGGGGTCAGCTTCGACCAAGGTGCCTGGGACGAGGATTCACAGCGGTGGCGGGTGCGCACCTCGGCCGGTGAGTGCACCGCCGACGTGCTGGTCTCCGCGGCCGGAGCACTGTCGGAGCCCAAGATGCCCGACATCGACGGCATCGGTTCCTTCCAGGGCGCGGTCTTCCACTCGGCGCGTTGGAACCACGCGTACGACCTGTCCGGCAAACGAGTCGCGGTGATCGGCACCGGCGCCTCCTCGGTCCAGATCGTGCCGGAGATCGCCGGCCAGGTGGAGCGGCTCGACGTCTATCAGCGCACCGCCCCCTGGGTGATGCCGCGCCGGGACCGGCCCTACACCCGCGCAGAGCTGTTCGCGTTCCGCCACCTTCCCGGTGTCCAGAGGCTCTACCGCACGGCGATCTTCTGGGCCCGAGAGACGATGGTGCCCGCGTTCACGATCAACCCGAAACTCGCAGCGCCGGCGAAGAAGGCCTCGCTGGCCAACATCCGCCGCGGGATCAGCGACCCGGACCTGCGCGAGCGGGTGACCCCGCACTTCGAGATCGGCTGCAAGCGGATCCTGATCTCCAACGACTGGTACCCGGCCCTGGACCGCGAGAACGTCGAGCTGGTCACCGAACCGATCGCCAAGGTGACGCCGAGCGGTGTGGTCACCGAGGACGGGACCGAGCGCGAGGTCGACGTACTCGTCAACGCAACCGGCTTCCACACCACCGACCTGCCGATCGCCCACCGCATCTCCGGACGTGGGGGCCTCACCCTGGCACGTCAGTGGGAGCGCGAGGGGATGTCGGCACACAAGGGCGCCATGACCCGCGGCTTCCCGAACCTGTTCCTCATCGTGGGACCGAACACCGGCCTCGGGCACTCGAGCATGGTGTTCATGATCGAGTCCCAGATCGCCTACGTGCTGGACGCGCTCAGGCAGATGCGAGCGCGGGACATCGCGTCGCTGGAGCCCACCCGGGGGGCTCAGGACCGGTGGACCAAGGACATCCAGCGCCGAATGGAGCGCACGGTGTGGCACACCGGCGGCTGCTCGAGCTGGTACCTCGACGCGCAGGGACGCAACGTGACGTTGTGGCCGCGGACCACCTTCAGGTTCCGCGCGCTGACCGCCCGCTTCGACGTTCACGAGCACGACGTCACCGCCCACCACGCCTCGCGTCCCGACGCCGACCGGGTGGAGCAGCCCACATGAGGAGCCTCGACGACAAGGTCGTCGTCATCACCGGAGCCGGCTCCGGCATCGGACGCGAGCTGGCGATGAACGCAGCCGCTAAGGGCGGCGTTCTCGCGCTGTCCGACATCGACGAGGTGGGTCTGGCGGAGACCGCGGCACGCGCGCGCACCCGGATGGCCCGCGAGATCCGCACCGACCGGCTGGATGTGCGAAACCGGGACGCGATGGCCGCCTACGCCACCTCGGTCAGAGAGCAGTTCGGCCGGGTCAACGTGCTGGTCAACAACGCCGGTGTCGCGCTGCACGGAGACTTCGAGGAGATGGACTACCACGACTTCGAGTGGGTGATGGCGGTCAACTTCTGGGGTGTCGTGCAAGGGTCCAAGGAGTTCCTGCCGCACCTCATCGAGAGCGGCGACGGGCACCTGGTGAACATCTCCAGCCTCTTCGGGCTGATGGGCATGCCTGGCCAGACCGCCTACAACGCCTCGAAGTTCGGGGTCCGCGGGTTCACCGAAGCGCTGCGTCAGGAGATGTTGGTCGCCGGGCACCCGGTCCAGGTCTCCTGTGTCCACCCCGGAGGCATCCGGACCGCGCTCGTCCGCAACGCCCGCGCGACCCGGTCCCACGACGCCGCCAGGGTCGCCGAGTTCTTCGACGACAGGCTCGCGATCACCTCGGCCGAGAAGGCCGCCTCGGTGATCATCGACGGCATGTTGGCCGACCGGCCGCGGATCCTGGTCGGCCGGGACGCCAGGCTGCTCGACCTGCTGGTGCGGGTGGGAGGCGTCGGTTACCAGCGGGTGGTGGCCCGCGTCGCCGGACGCGTCGCGCCGAAGCCCGCCGGAGTCACCGAGGACGCCCCGGAGCAGGTGCGTTAGTCCTCCTGACGCTCGGGTACCTTGCTGGGCATGACA
>CADCUJ010000034.1 GCA_902805855.1 uncultured Nocardioidaceae bacterium | reverse complement strand
CCAACGCTAGGCCGCCGGAGCGAGGAGGGTCGTTAGACTGAGGCATGGTCGTCTACTGCCTTGGAACGATTCGATGAACCTCACCGCCGCCGGAGTGCCTGAGCCGTTCGCCGCCCTCGGCCTCACCTTCGACGACGTGCTCCTGCTCCCAGGCGAGACCGACGTGGTCCCCAGCGAGGTGGACACCACCGCGAGGCTCACCAGGCAGCTCACCGTCGCGCTGCCGATGGTCTCCAGCGCCATGGACACCGTGACCGAGTCGCGGATGGCGGTGGCGATGGCCCGGCAGGGCGGGCTCGGGGTGCTGCACCGCAACCTCACGGTGGAGGACCAGGCGGGGCAGGCCCAGCTCGTGAAGCGCTCGGAGTCGGGGATGATCTCCGACCCGGTCACGATCGGACCGGAAGCCACCCTGGAGCACCTCGACGGGCTTTGTGCTCGCTACCGCATCTCCGGGCTGCCGGTGGTCGACGGTGAAGGCATCCTGCTCGGCATCATCACCAACCGTGACCTCCGCTTCGTGCCGGTCACCCAGTGGGGCTCTCGGATCGTCCGCGAGGTGATGACCCCGATGCCGCTGGTCACGGCGCCGGCCGGGATCAAGCCCGAGGACGCAGCCGCCCTGCTGCGCAAGCACAAGCTCGAGAAGCTTCCGCTGGTCGACGAGTCTGACCGGTTGACCGGCCTGATCACCGTCAAGGACTTCGTCAAGTCCGAGCAGTACCCGAAGGCCACCAAGGATGACTCCGGACGGCTGATGGTGGCAGCCGCGATCGGCTACTTCGGCGACGCCTGGGAGCGAGCGACCGCCTTGGTCGAGGCCGGCGTCGACGTCCTCGTCGCGGACGTCGCCAACGGACACGCCCGGCTGCTGCTGGAGATGGTCGAGCGCCTCAAGCGCGACCCCGCGACGCGCGGCGTACAGGTGGTCGGTGGCAACGTGGCGACCCGAGCCGGTGCGCAGGCACTCGTCGACGCCGGCGTGGACGCGGTCAAGGTGGGCGTCGGGCCCGGCTCGATCTGTACGACGCGGGTGGTGGCCGGCGTCGGCGTTCCTCAGGTGACCGCCATCCACGAGGCGTCACTCGCCTGCCGTCCCGCCGGGGTGCCGGTGATCGCAGACGGGGGTCTGCAGTACTCCGGTGACATCGCCAAGGCGCTCGTGGCCGGGGCGGACACGGTCATGCTCGGCTCCCTGCTCGCCGGCTGCGACGAGAGCCCGGGGGACCTGGTGTTCGTCAACGGCAAGCAGTTCAAGTCCTACCGGGGAATGGGCTCGCTCGCCGCGATGGCCTCGCGCGGAAAGACGTCGTACTCCAAGGACCGCTACTTCCAGGCCGACGTCGCCCACGACGACAAGATCGTGCCGGAGGGGATCGAGGGCCAGGTGCCCTACCGGGGACCGCTCTCGGCGGTCGCGCACCAGCTGATCGGCGGGCTGCAGCAGTCGATGTTCTATGTCGGCGCGCGCACGATCCCGCAGCTGCAGGAGCGGGGCAGGTTCGTGCGGATAACCTCGGCCGGGCTCAAGGAGAGCCACCCGCACGACATCCAGATGACGGTCGAGGCGCCGAACTACAGCGGCCGCTGACCCGACGGAGCCGGGGACCGCGCCACCGTCGTCGCAGCAGCGTCCGGTGGATAGGGTCGGGCAATGCAGGAAATCGAGATCGGGCGGGCCAAACGCGGCCGTCGGGCCTACTCCTTCGACGACATCGCGATCGTCCCGAGTCGGCGGACCCGGGACCCCGAGGAGGTCTCGGTCGCGTGGCAGATCGACGCCTACCGGTTCGAGGTGCCGATCCTGGCGGCACCGATGGACTCGGTGATGTCACCGGAGACCGCCGCCGCATTCGGCAAGCTCGGCGGCCTCGGTGTGCTGGACCTCGAAGGCCTCTGGACCAGGTACGAAGATCCAACGGAGCTGCTCGCTGAGGTGGCCGGCCTGCATGGCACCGCGGCGACCCGCAGGCTGCAGGAGATCTACGCGGAACCGATCAAGTCCCAGCTCGTCACCTCACGGCTGAAGCAGATGCGCGAGGCCGGGGTCACCGTGGCCGGGTCCCTGTCGCCGCAGCGCACCAAGGAGCACGCCAAGGCGGTGGTCGACGCGGGCGTCGACCTGTTCGTGATCAGGGGCACGACGGTCTCTGCCGAGCACGTCTCGGGCCAGGCCGAGCCGTTGAACCTCAAGGAGTTCATCTACGAGCTCGACGTGCCGGTGATCGTGGGCGGGTGCGCCACCTACCAGGCGGCACTTCATCTGATGCGCACCGGAGCAGCGGGGGTGCTGGTCGGTTTCGGTGGTGGAGCCGCGCACACCACGAGGACCGTGCTGGGGGTGGCGGTGCCGATGGCTTCCGCGGTCGCGGACGTCGCCGCCGCCCGCCGGGACTACCTCGACGAGTCCGGCGGCCGCTACGTGCACGTCATCGCCGACGGCTCCATCGGCCGCAGCGGCGACGTGGCCAAGGCAATCGCCTGCGGTGCGGACGCGGTGATGGTCGGCTCACCTCTCGCCCGCGCCCAGGAGGCCCCGGGACAGGGGTTCCACTGGGGAGCCGAGGCCTGGCACTCGAAACTGCCACGAGGGGAGCGGGTGGAGATCGGGGTCGTCGGGACGCTGGAAGAGATCCTGTTCGGTCCCTCGGGGATGGCCGACGGAACGATGAACCTGGTCGGCGCGCTGCGCCGTTCCATGGCCACCACCGGCTACACCGAGCTCAAGGAGTTCCAGCGAGTCGAGGTCATCGTCCAGTGACCGGCTCGCCGGGCTGCGGACGGCTAGCGCCGCTTGGCGGACCGCCGAGTCCGGGTCCGGCGCACGGATGCGGCCTGCGCGCGCTGCTGAGCCTCTCGTATCAGGTCGTCCGCGTGGGCGGCGGCTAGATCGAGTCCGAGGGCGGGGGAGAGCCGTGCAGGCATGGGGGTTCCTTGTCGTGGTCTTGGTAGTTGCAAGTTCAAGTGTATCGCTCGAGTAGGGACCATCCACGCGGATTGCCACTTACCGGAGGGTGATCTTCGCCTCGGCGCTAGGGGCCAGCGCGGCCAGCGGTTACCGTCGGGTAGTCGGCCGCGACTCGGTCACATATTCTCGAGGCATGAGCGCGCCCGAGCCGACCGGCGGCAGCGGTCGCGGAGCCGGCCCCCTCGGGGCGCCTGGTGCTCTGCGAGGTCCGGCCGACCCGGAGCACGACCCGACGGCCTCCTACGCCTTGGAACCGGCCCAGGTGAGGACGCTCACAGAACGGGTGGTCTCCAGCACCGGTCGCAGCGAGCCGACGTACTGTCCGTTCACCGGCCAGCCACTGGCGATGATCCCGCAGTCGAGCACGCAGGACGTCGAGCGGGCCTACGCACGCGCCCGGCGAGCGCAGGAGAGATGGGCGGCGACCACGATCGACGAGCGGGCCGCCCGCCTGCTTCGGCTGCACGACCTCCTGTTGGAGCGCCAGGCCGAGATCACCGACATGGTCTGCTGGGAGTCCGGCAAGGCGCGTAAGCATGCCTTCGACGAGCCGCTGCACGTGGCGCTGACCGCCCGCTACTACGCACGCACCGGTCACCAGCACCTCGACACCACGCGCAAGGCGGGGATGGTTCCCGGCCTGACCCGCGTCGAGGTGAACCGGGTGCCCAAGGGCGTCGTCGGCATCATCTCGCCGTGGAACTATCCGTTCACGATGGCCCTGTGCGACGGACTGCCCGCCCTGATGGCGGGGAACGCGGTCGTCCACAAGCCAGACGCCCAGACCATGCTGTCCGCGCTGCTGGGCGTCCGGCTGCTTGAGGAGGCCGGGATCCCGGGTGACCTGTGGCAGGTGGTGGCCGGCCCTGGGCCCGAGCTCGGTCCCGCGATGATCGCTCGATCTGACTACGTCTGCTTCACCGGCTCCACCGCTACCGGCAGGCTGATCGCGAAACAGTGTGCGGACCGGCTGATCGGCTGCTCGCTGGAGCTGGGCGGCAAGAACCCCATGCTCGTACTGCGGGACGCGCAGATCGATCGGGCGGCCGAGGGCGCCGTGCGTGCCAGCTTCTCCAACGCGGGCCAGCTCTGCGTATCGATGGAGCGGATGTTCGTCGCGGACCAGATCTACGACCGCTTTGTGGCCAGGTTCGTGGAACGCACCAGGGCGATGAAGCTCGAGACCGGCCTCGACTGGGGCAGCGACATGGGTTCGCTGATCTCCCAGCAGCAGCTCGACACGGTTGTCGCCCACATCGAGGACGCTGTAGCCAAGGGCGCCCGGGTGCTGATCGGCGGGAGCGCACGCCCGGACATCGGCCCCTACTACTTCGAGCCGACGATCCTGGAGGGCGTCACCCCGGGGATGACCTGCTTCGGGGACGAGACGTTCGGCCCGGTGATCGCCCTTTACCGCTTCCACGACGAGGCGGATGCGGTCGCCCGCGCCAACGCAGGAGGGTACGGGCTGAACGCGTCGATCTACTCCCGGGACGGCGCCCGTGCGCGCGCGCTCGCTCGACGGATCCGGTGCGGGACGGTCAACATCAACGAGGCCTACGCGGCAACGTTCGGCAGCATCGACTCCCCCATGGGTGGCATGGCCGACTCCGGCATCGGCCGCCGCCAGGGGTCCGAGGGCATCCACCGCTACACCGAGAGCCAGTCGGTAGCCACTCAGCGGCTGATCCGGCTCGCACCCATGCTGCGGATGAGTGACGAGTCCTACGCCAAGGCGCTGACCGCGAGCATGCGACTGTTGAACAAGCTCGGTCGGAAGTGAGGCAGGTGGCTCCCGACCACAGCTACGACGTCATCGTCATCGGATCCGGCTTCGGCGGCTCTGTCAGCGCCCTGCGGCTGACCGAGAAGGGATATCGCGTCGGCGTGCTCGAGGCCGGTGCCCGCTTCGAGGACGCGGACCTCCCGAAGACCTCCTTCGACCTGCGGAAGTACCTGTTCGCGCCGGTGGCCGGCTGCTACGGGATCCAGCGGATCGACGCCCTCAAGGACTGCATGATCTTGTCCGGCGCCGGCGTCGGAGGCGGCTCACTGGTCTACGCGAACACGCTCTACGAGCCGATGCCCGCGTTCTACCAGGACCCCCAGTGGCGCGACATCACCGACTGGCACTCAGAGCTGGCGCCGTACTACGACCAGGCCAAGCGCATGCTCGGAGTGGTCACGAACCCGCTGCGCACACCCTCAGACGACGTGATGGAGAAGGTCGCGCGGGACATGGGGGTGGGCGACACGTTCCAGCCCACTCCGGTCGGGGTCTTCTTCGGCGGTCCCGCGAAGGACGCAGGGGGGAAGTACGAGCGGGTGCCCGACCCGTACTTCGGCGGCGCCGGTCCGCACCGGCACACCTGCCGGGCGTGCGGTGAGTGCATGACCGGCTGTCGCTACAACGCGAAGAACACGCTGGTGAAGAACTACCTGTACCTCGCCGAGCAGAACGGCGCTGTCGTCCACCCGCTGACGACGGTGACCCAGGTGCGTCCGCTCCCGGATGGTGGGTACGCGGTCACGGTGCGGTACACGAAAGCCAGATGGCTGCGCCGCCGGCTTCGGGCGAGCACCGTCACCCGCACACTGACCGCCGAGCAGGTCGTCTTCTCGGCATCCGCGCTGGGCACCCAGCGGCTGCTGCACCGGATGCGCGACGAGGGGCAGCTGCCGTCGCTGAGCGACCGCCTGGGTCACCTCTCCCGCACCAACTCCGAGTCGATCCTGGGCGCGATCGCTCCGGACACCAGGGTCGACTACAGCCAGGGAATCGCGATTACCTCGTCGTTCCACCCCGACGAGGACACCCATGTCGAGCCGGTTCGCTACGGCCGAGGCTCCAACGTGATGTCACTGCTGCAGACCGTGCTGACCGACGGCGACGGACCCGCCCCCCGGTGGCGGACGTGGGTGAGGGAGATGTGGCGGCAACGGCGACGCGTGGTCGATCTCTACGACATGCGGCACTGGTCGGAGCGGACGGTGATCGCCCTGGTGATGCAGACCATCGACAACTCGATCATCACCTTCCCACGGCGAAGCCGCCTCACCGGTCGCTGGTCACTGAGCTCGCGGCAGGGACACGGGATCCCCAACCCCACCTGGATCCCGGTGGCCAACGAGGCAGTTCGCAAGATGGCCGAGGCGATCGGGGGGCAGCCCGGCGGCTCGATCGGAGAGCCGTTCAACCGCCCGCTGACCGCGCACTTCATCGGCGGCTGCACGATCGGGCAGAGTCCGGAGACCGGGGTGATCGACCCCTTCCACCGCGTCTTCGGTCATCCCGGGTTACATGTGGTGGACGGGTCCGCGATCTCGGCGAACCTGGGGGTGAACCCGTCGCTGACGATCACGGCCCAAGCCGAGCGGGCGATGGCCTACTGGCCGAACCATGGCGAAGAGGATCCGCGTCCCAAGCTCGGCGACACCTACCAGCGGATCGCGCCAGTGCCGCCGCGGATGCCTTCGGTGCCGGAGGCCGCCGTCGGGGCGCTGCGGCTGCCGATCGTCGCCGTGTCCTGATCCCCCGATCTCGGATGACGACGGAGCCAAGAGATGATCAGGGCCCGACCGGGGAGGGAGGGTGGCCGGGCCCTGAACTGTCCATCCGTCCCGTTGCGGGGCCGGCTGGACCTTGCAGACCCGGCGTAGGAGGGAGCAAAGCCACCGGATCTGACTTCTCAACGACAGGCACTCGGCTTGGTTACGCCGGTTGACCAAAGTTTCGCTGCATGTTCGACCTGAGCCGGCCTGCTGTCCCGTCAGACACCGGTGGAAACGTCCGCACATGCCGATGAGCGGACGCTATGGGCTTCATCTCGATGCCTTCCGGATCGGAGCCAGAGGGTGGCGTGGGATGGCTGCACCGCGTCGCGGACCGCGTGAACTAGATCAGTGCTCAGGGTGCTGAGGGAGACCTCGTCACGGAGCCGGGTGCCGAACGCCTCGACGATGAGTGTTGCGTCGTATCGGCTCCGGAAGAAGTGCCGGTCTACCACGCGCTGGATGCGCGCTCGCACCGGTCGAAACAGTGCTGCTACCGCCAAGGTCGAGGCGGCAACCGCGAGCTGTGACCCTTCAGTGACCCCGCTCAGCACCAACTGCAGCACCCACTGCAGCACCAACACGGTGCCGGCGTAGGTGCCCACCAGGGTTGCCGTCAAGGAGCCGTAGACCAGCGCCCGGTTGATCACCAGGTCGATGTCGTAGAGGCGGTAGCGCAGCATCGCGATGCCTACCGCGACCTCCACCAGGCTTAATCCAAGCAAGATCGCGACAAACCCGCCCCTCTCACCCACCACGAGTTCGGTCGGCAAGAAGAACGTCAGGACGAGGACAGCGGCGGCCGTGGTCACCCACTTCAATTGCAGCCGCTCCTCGCCACGCGACCGCCGGAAGCGGAGGATCAGAGAAGCAGCCGCGGCGAAAGTGGATACAACCATCAACGCGAAACCCACGGCGCCGAGGATCCGCACCGGGGTGCGGAACAGGCTGGGAGCGCCGAACGGGTTGTCGAATGGGTAGTCCCTCAACCGTCCCGGCTCGAAGGCGGTGCCAACGAATAGGAGGGGGAATGCGACGGCGACCGCCACCAGCACAAGCCGCCAACGCGGGGTAAGCACCTTGCCGCTGGGAAAGAGCAGGGGGAACAGGATCAGCGCAGCGAGCACGAACGGGATCCAGATCCAACTCGCGACCCAGGCGACCAGCTCGGGACCGGCCCACCCCGACTCGTCAGCAGCGAGCCCGTCAGCAGCGAGCCAGTCGTACAGCCGGTTGCTGATAAGAAGCACCCCGAGAGTCGGCGGGATGACGCAGAGTATCCACCCAACCGGGTTAGTAGGCCGCTTGCGAGCCACGACCAGACCAACCGTGGCGAACAGGATGAGAATCAGGGCATCGAGCACCGCCAGCGGAACACCTCCGCCGAATGCGTCACCGGCAGAGCCCGCCTCAGGACTAACGATCGCGAGCACCAAACGGCCGCCCGCGCAAGCGATGGCGACCAGGAAGGCAGACCAGATCGCAAGAGTGTGCGCCGAGATCGCAGGCCCAGTCATGGTCGCGCACCCGCAGGGACGTAAACCCCATGTCGCACGCGCGTCATGTCCCCAGTGTGGAACCAGGGCGTCCAGGATGCGTTACGAACGCGGTTCCAGGACACATCCCCGTGACCGCAGCAGCCCCGCAGGCCAGACCCTGTGCAGACCCGCTCATGCCGCGATCCGCGCGGACATGCCAGTGCGGACGGAGGCTAGGCTCGCTTCGCGTGGTCCACTCCTGACCCTTGGGAACTTTCTTGCAGCAACAACGTCGCCTTGGCGCGGTGCTCCTCGCCCTTGCCATGGGAGTTGCCGTCGGTCTAATCACCTCGCTCCTGCAAGCACACTTGGACTTCCCCTGGCTGGCGATGGTCAACGCCGCGAGCCCGTGGTTGACGACCGCCTTCGTCGCGGGCGCGCTCCAGTCGAAGCTCTCGACTGCGATGTTGGTGGGGGTAGCTGCAACGACGCTGGAGGTCGTCGCCTACTACGTCACCGCGGACTTGCGCGGCTTCGGCGTCTCGATGAGCTCCGTCACGTTGTGGGGACTGTGTGCGGTCGTGGGTGGCCCCGTCTTCGGTGCCGCGGGCTACGTCTGGTGGCGAGCGGCGCCTGCCGGTTTGGGAGCGGCCCTCTTGGTCGCTGCGTATGCGAGCGAAGCCGTGGTCGCGTACCACCTTCGGCTGGGCTACACATCGACCGCCGTGTTCTTCGTCGTCGTCGCGCTCCTCTTGGCGGTCGGGCTCGGTCGGCATCGAGGCCAGTACGGCCCCCTCGCCCGGTGGCTGGTGCCTGCCGGGATAGCAGGACTAGCAGGACACCTGGTCCTCGGATTGGCGGTTGGGTAGGCCATTCCGGAGTGGTTGTACCTATGGGACCGCTCTGCCTCAGCGCCCCGCGCGGCGGTTCCAGCAATCCCCCGCCGCGTAGGCACGGTTTCTCAGCATCCGCTCCTCTGCCG
>CADCUJ010000033.1 GCA_902805855.1 uncultured Nocardioidaceae bacterium | reverse complement strand
CAACAGGCGCGGGGCCCCATCTCAACCGGCACGGGCCCCATCTCAACAACGCCCGGGGCCCATCTCAACGGGGGCGGTGGTCAAGGTCACGTCGAGCAGGTCCACAGCGATTCGTCGGTGCAGCGGTGCACTCGGAATACTGGGAGCAGTGAGTGAGGAGCAGCAACGCCTGAACGTGAACTGGGTCCAGGCCGCCGGGAGTGCCCTGGCCGCGGTGTCGTCCGCCGTGCTCTTGTCGACCGTGGGAGTCGCGGGCACGCTGATCGGCGCGGCGGTCGGCAGCGTGGTCGCGACGGTGGGTGGCGCGGTCTACGCGCACTCGATCCAGCAGAGCAAACAGCGGGTGGCGGCGGCGAGCGCAGCGGCACGGGAGGCCGCCGTCCGGGCCCGTGCCCGAAAGCGAACTGCGACCACCTCTATCGACCCAGCATCAGAGGTAGACGAGACCGAGCGGACCCGGCCTCTGGACCTTGCCGAGCAGGACCTCGCCGAGCAGGACCTCGCCGAGCAGGACGTCACCCAGTCTGAGCGAGATCCCGACGCCGCCGCGACGACCGAACCCGAGCGAGACAGCTGGCGCCAGGTCGCCCGAGACCTCAGCTGGAAGCGGATCGCACTGGCTGCCGGAGCCATCTTCGTCGTGGCGATGGTGGTGATCGTGACCTTCGAGCTGATCACCGGCCGAGCGGTGTCCACGCTCACCGGCGGATCGGACCAGGGAACCCGCACCTCGATCCCCGGCACCGGAGGTGGCGAGCAGAGCCAGCCGGACGAGGACCAGCCGGCTCCGGACGCGCCGGGCGCCACGCCGACCGAGGCTCCGGCTGGGGAGTCGACGCAGGACACCGACCCGGACGCACCGGCCGGTCAGGACGAGCCGGCCGCTCCCGACCAGGGTGCTACCGAAGCCGAGCCGAGTGACGAGCCGGCTGACGAGCCGGCTGACGAGCCGGCTGACGAGCCGGCCGAGGAGCCCAGCGACGAGCCGTCCGACGAGCCCACCGAGGACGAGACCACAGTTGCACCCACTCCCACGCCGACGTCGTCTCCGACCCGCTCGCCCTCGGCAAGCCCTTCCCCCTGAGGGCACCGCGAGCTGGCCAGCACCGGGTCCTCAGGACCGGTAGGCGTGCTCCAAATGCGGCTTCAGCAGATGGAGCAGCATCCGGGACCGGTCGTCGAAGTCCGGACCGTGTGCCCGCCAGCAGCGCAGTCGGACCGTACGTCCGGCGAAGTCGGCGAGCTCCAGCGAGATCTCACACCGCATGCCGGCAACCGTGCTCCGCTCGGTGAACCAGTAGTGCCGCCAGAAGGGGGTTGCGGTCGGATCCGGCGTGGGCAGCACGCGGTGGCAGTCCCCGTCGTCGGGACCGCACAGGTAGGCCACCTGGACCACCGGGTTGAGCCCGGAGATCTCGACCACGTCGGCCTCGAGCAAGGTGCCGAGTCCTTCGAGGAGTTGACGAGGCAGTACCACACCGATCGATCCCTGCTCGCACAAGCGCACCAGCCCGTCGAGCTCGGCGATCGCCCCCGCGATGACAGCCTGCCTCGCCATACCCCCTACCTCCCCACGTTTGACGGTACGACGGTGGGAGGCGCGCCGTCTCTAGCCCAGACGCACCGGAACCCGCATGGCACACACAGGCCACAGCGAGGCCCGGTCGGTGGGCATTGACTACTGGGTGCTGATGGCCTTCAACACGTCGAGCCGCGCGGCCCTGCGCGCAGGAAGCACGGCCGCGAGCACGCCGACGAGCGCGGCGAGTACGACGAACACGGCAAGCTGGATCCACGGGATGGAGAGCACCTCGACGCCTTGGTCCGCGATCGCTCGTTGCAGCGCGATCCCGAAGGCGACCCCCATCACCACGCCGAGCACGGCACCGAGCACGGCCACGATCACCGACTCGAGACGGATCATCCGGCGCAGCTGCCTGCGGCTGAGCCCGACAGCGCGCAGCAGCCCGATCTCCCGGGTGCGTTCGATCACCGAGAGCGCGAGCGTGTTGACGATGCCGAGAACGGCGATGACGACGGCCAGGCCGAGCAGCGCGTAGATCATGTTCAGGAACAGTGCGATCTGTTCCTTCTGCTCCTCGGCGAACTCGCTGGGATCCTTGAGGGTCACGGTCGGCAGGTCCTTGGTGATCTCGTCGACCGCCGTACGGATCTGCGCGGTGCTCGCGGAGTCCTCCTTGACGATGAACAGCAGCGAGTCCAGCGGCGTGAGGCCGCCCTTGCGGAACGTGTCATGGGTGACCAGGTAGTCCGCTGGGAGCGCGGCGCCGGCGGGGAAGACCCCGGCGACCTTCAACGGCACCGTCGCGCCCTGCAGCTTCATCTTGACGGTGTCGCCGATGGCGTAGCCCTGCCCCTCGGCAGCCGCCTGGTTCACGAACACGGTGCCCGGCTTGAGCTGGGAGAGCAGGCCCGCGGCCATCGGCAGGTCCAAAGCGGCGGTCAGGTCCTCCGGGTCCGCGGAGCCGACCGCTGCTACAGAGCCGCCGACCTCGGGGAACGCCTGCCGGAACTGCGCCACCGTCTCGATGCCGTCCACCTCGCGGATCTGCTCCGCGACGGTGGTGGAGAACGGCGACCCGATCACGTTGGAGACGATGAACTGCGAGGTGAGCGTCGATTCGACCGCCTCGTCGGTGCTCGCCGACGCCGACTGGCCGAGGATCGACATCAGCGCGACCAGCGTGAGGCCGATCATCAGCGCGCTGGCGGTGGCCGCGGTGCGGCGTGGGTTGCGCAGCGCGTTCTGGCCGGCGAGCCCGCCGACCATCCCGAAGACACGTCGGTACGCCGCGCCGAGACCCTCCACCAGAGGGCGGCCGATCACCGGACTCATCAGCGAGACACCGACCAGGATCGACAGCATCCCGAGCCCGATCAGCAGCAGCCCGGTGCTGCCTTCGCCGGCGAAACCTCCGATCATCAGCCCCACGCCGGCCACCACCATGACCACGCCGACGATCAGCCGGCGACGCAGCGACGTCTCTGGCAGCGCGACCTCATCACGCATCGCCGCCACCGGCGGGATCCGGGACGCCCGGCGCGCGGGGAGGTAGGCGGCGATCATCGTGACGATCACCCCGACCCCGTAGGAGACCGCAATGGTCCGCGCGGCGATCGGGAAGTCGGCGTCGGACAGGTCGAGGCCGAAGATGCCGAACAACGCTCGCAGGCCCAGCGCCAGCAGGTATCCGACGGCGAGCCCGAGCGTGGCACCGATCAGCCCCACGACGAAGGCCTCGGCCAGCACGGACCGGTTCACCTGTCGCCTGGAGGCGCCCATGGCACGCAGCAGCGCGAGCTCGCGGCTGCGCTGGGCGACCAGGATGGAGAAGGTGTTGATGATCAGGTACGTGCCCACGACCATTGCGACCGCGGCGAACACCAGCAGGAACGTGTTCAGGAAGCCGAGGATCTCCTCGAGCCCCTCCTCGCCGGCCTCGACGACCGCGTCGCCGGTGCGCGCCTTGACGTCGCCTTGAAGCAGCGGGGCGACCGCGTCCCGCAGCTCGGTCTGGGAGACGCCCTCGGCGGCGTTCAGCGAGATGCCGGAGTAGGCGTCGCGACCGTCGAAGAACAGCTCCTGCATGGACCTCGCGTCGAACAGTGCCAGTGTCGCTCCGGCGAGCGACCCGTCCCCGAACTCCACCAGACCGACGACTTCCGCAGACAGCTCGGGCTGGTCGCCGGGAGCCACGAACCTGACCGTGTCACCGATGCCGTAACCGGCCTTCTCGGCCGTGTCGACGTCGAGCGCAACCTCGTCGACGCCCATCGGGTGCTCCCCGTCGACGTACTCCACGATCGGGTTGCCGGTCACCGAGCGAGTCTCGACATCGGTGATCCCCAGCCCCGGTGGGCCGTTGCCACCGACGACCTTGCCGTCCTTGCCGATCACGTACAGGGTGAGCACCTGGTTGAACGGGTGCACCGACCCGGCCTCCGGCACCTGCTCCAGCTCTTCTGCGACGGAAGCCGGGATGGTGCGGAAGTCCTGCTGGGAGTCGAAGTCGGTCGCGCCCTTAGGGGCCACCTCGACGTCGGCCGTCGAGCCCTGGATGATTCCGTTGAAGGCCCCGCCCATGGCGTCGGTGAAGATGAACGACCCGGACACGAACGCGACGCCGAGCACGATTGCGGTGGCGCTGAGGATCAGGCGGAGCTTGCGGGCGAAAAGGTTGCGCCAGGTGACCCGCCACAGGCCGCTCATGCTTCGGCCGCGGTGCCCGCCACCGCCTCCGCGGTGAGCACCCGCAGCTCTTCGATGATCAGCTCGACGGTCGGCTTCCGCAGCTCGCGGACCGCCTTGCCGTCGGCGAGGAAGATGACCCGGTCGGTGTACGCAGCCGCGACGGGGTCGTGGGTGACCATCACGATCGTCTGCTGATACTCGTCGACGTTCGTGCGCAGCAGGCCGAGCACCTCCGCGCTTGCCACCGAGTCGAGGTTGCCGGTGGGCTCGTCGGCGAAGACGATGTCCGGTCGCGAGATCAGCGCGCGGGCCGCTGCCACCCGCTGCTGCTGGCCACCGGAGAGCTCGTTCGGCCGGTGGTGCAGCCTGGGGCCCAGTCCGACGGTGTTGATGACCTTGTCGAACCAGGACTTGTCCGGCTTCTTCCCGGCGATGGAGAGGGGGAGCTCGACGTTCTCCTGCGCGGTGAGGGTGGGGACCAGGTTGTAGGCCTGGAAGACGAAGCCGATCCGGTCGCGTCGCAGCCTGGTCAGATCCTTGTCGTTGAGCGCCGAGAGCTCCACGTCGCCGAGGAAGACCTGTCCCGTAGTGGGGGAGTCCAGCCCCGCCATGCAGTGCATCAACGTGGACTTCCCGGATCCACTCGGCCCCATCACCGCGGTGAACTCGCCGGTGTAGAAGTCGACGCTGACGTGGTCCAGCGCCGCCACCGCGGCGTCCCCCTGTCCGTACACCTTGCACAGGTCGACCGTGCGCGCAGCAACAGCTGATTCCATCTCCCACCCCTCCTGCTCCCGGCTCACAAGATAGAGGACCCCGGCAACCCCCGTCGACGCGTTATCCCGTTGAGATGGGGCCCGTGCCGGTTGAGATGGGGCCCGTGCCGGTTGAGATGGGGCCCGTGCCGGTTGAGATGGGGCCCGTGCCGGTTGAGATGGGGCTAGTGCAGCCAGTCCCAGTACCGCTTGACGCACAACGCCGCGAAGGCGACGTACGCGAAGCCGACCAGTCCGTACCCGACCGCCGCCGCGAGCTCGAACGTCGCCCAGGCCGCGCGCGACTCCTGGTAGCTGAAGGTGAGGATCGGCCAGCCGGCGACCAGCACCAGCACGACCGCGGCGCCGAGGATCCAGTCCTCCACGACCGTGGGCACGCGCTCCTCGTGGGGCCGCCCGGGCCGGGTGGTGACCGAGAGCCAGTGCGCGTACGCCGCCAGCGCGATCACCGGCACCAGGGCGACCCCGACGGCCACACCACCGCGCAGGGCCGCCGTGACCGGATCGCCGGCGCGGACAGCCTCGATGCCGTCGCGGGCCATCAGGAAGACCACCGGGGCAGCGGCAAGAGTCAGCAGCACGACCAGTGCGCCGTACAGGATCTGCCGCGTGAGACTGCGCGGTCTCATCCCGCCATCTTGCCGTAGTTCGGCGTGTCCCCGCCGCTAGCGGGCGCGACTCAGAAGGGCACCTCTACGTCGAGCAGACCGGTACCCGGCGCGCGTCGCGCGAGAATGCGACAGAAGTCGAACGCGTCCAGGGTTTGCCCTTCTCCGCCCCGAGCCCAGCTGCCACCGGCCGGTCCGGTCAGTTCGAGGGTGTAGGGCTGAGCGTGTCGCTCGGCCCAGTCCCGGACGACGTCGTCGACGATGACGCCTTCGTGGTCAGCCGCCGAGTCCATCGACAGGCCGGTGGCTCGGGTGATGTCGATCCGGTGCATGAACGGGTCGCGCGTCAAGATCACGTCGGTGAGGTAGCCGATGGTCCACCACTCGCTGCCGCCGTCGGCGACCTGCTCGTCCGGCAGGGTCCGAGCACGGACGATCCACGGGATGCGGGCTCGCGCCTTGGCGGCCTTCCGACCGGTCGACCGCAGCCGCTCGACCAACTCCGCGGTGCTGAGGCCGGCGTTCTTCTCGACCTGGAGCGCGCTCAGCGCGTCGATGGACAGCCCGCCGGTCCGCTTCACACGTTTGCCGGCGGCCATCTGCTGGCGCGCCATCTCGGGCAGCGACGCGGCCATCTGCGCCATGCCGAGGATGTGGCCGGCCATCGCGCGCACGTCCCAGTCGGTGCAGTCGGTCTGAGCCGTCCACTGCTCCGGTGTGAGCTGGGCCAGCAGGTCCGCGACCTTGTCGTACTCCGTCGCAGCGAGCCGCATCGCGACGTCGTGGTCGAGCAGCTGTGCCCGTGGGGCCTGTTTCGTGCCGAGCATGCTGCTCATGGCGCTTCCCTCCGTCGGTCGGTGATGGCGTCGGCATCGCCTGTGTCCTCGATGCCGAGGTTGTCCACGTACATGTCGACCGCGCGGTCGACGAGACGCTCCCAGCGGTCCCCGCCTGGGTCGTTGGCGAGCTGCGAGTCGACCAGGCCGCCGATGAGGGCGACGTACAGGTCGACGTCCTCCTGTCCCCGGACGCCGTGCTGCTCGAGGGTGTCGCTGAGCATCCGTAGCGCGCTGACCGCCGGCGCGTAGGACTCGGGAGTGGGCTCGAAGCCGGGAAGGGTGCGCTGGTTCATCAGCTGGTTGCGGGCGAGATCGCTTACCGCGAAGTCGAAGTAGGTGTGCGCCATCATCCGGAGCGCTTCGCGCAGCTCGGACGGCAGGTTCTCGTAGGAGTCCGCCCCGACCTCGAGGAGCTCGGTCCACGCCTGCGCGTACATCGCGTCGTAGATCGCGTTCTTCGACGCGAAGTGCGAGTACAGCGAAGGGGCCCGCATCCCGACTCGTTCGGCCACCTCGCGAAGCGTCAACTGGGCAAGCCCCTGCTCCCGAGCCACAGCCCAGGCCGCGGCCAGCACCTCCTGCCGAGTCGCCTCACGGCGTTCGGCCTGCCTATCTCTGTTCGGCTCAACTAACACAGTTAGGCACTGTGCCAGTCAACCACCTCCGTTGTCCAGGTCTCAGCTCGGAGGAACTGCGGTCTCGTCGACCGTTCAGTGATCCAGGACGCTCCAGTCCTGGGCCTTCGCCCACTGCTCGTACGTCGTCCACTGCACCTCGGCGTACTCCGAACGGAGCCGGTCGATGTCGACGCTGTAGCCGGTCTCGTCGAACCAGTCGAGCATGCGCTTGAAGTCCTCACCCATGGCGGCGCGCTGGTCGGCGGGGATCTCGACGTACTCGATCTCACGTCCGGTCACCTGGGACAGGGTCTGTGCGGCCTGGACGCCGCTGATCTCGTCGCCTGCGACGTCGATCCGCTTGCCGCGGAACCGGTCGCGGTTGGTGAGCGCGAGGACCGCGAACTCGGCGATATCGGGGACGCTGACCTGCTGCAGCGGCCGATCGGCCGGCAGGGCCATGGCGAGCTTGCCCTCCTTGAGACCGGGCAGCGTCCACGGCGCGAACAGGTTCTCCATGAAGTACACCGGCGCGATGATCGTGTGCGGAAGGCTCGAGGCCTGGATCTGCTGCTCGATCTCGTACTTGGACTCGAAGTGCGGGATGCCGGTCGAGGTGTCGGCGTTTCCGACCGAGGAGTAGACCAGGTGCGCGACGCCGGCGTCCTGGGCCGCAGCCAAGATGTTCTCCCCGTGCCGGGTCTCCGCCTCCACCCCTGCCTCGTACGGCGTTGCCATCGCGAACACGGCGTCGGCGCCTTGGGCGGCCTTTTTCAGCGAGTCGCGGTCCTCGAGGTCTCCGGTGACCAGTTCAGCGCCGGCTTCTCCAAGGCTCACCGCCGCCGGAGACTCCGGATGCCTGGTCAGCGCGAGCACCCGATGCCCGCGGTTGAGCAGCAGGCGGGCGACCGCGCCGCCCTGGTTCCCGGTGGCACCGACGACGAGGACGGTGAGGGGTTCGGCCATGACAACCTCCAATGGGTTCGAAGTGACGTAGGTCACCAACACCGGCGGGCGGAGTTCGATTCCCCAGGGGACACGCCGAGGGACGTTCCGGGATACCGCCGTTGACCTGCGGCTTTGCCGGACCTTCGGCTGCTCCGCGAAGAAGTTGGCAGCAACTGGTTGCGCGCCCGGGTGGCTGGGCGTACGGTTACCACTACATCTAGTAGTTACACCCCTGTAGTTCTCCACAGATTGTGGTCGGATCTACACAGTGGACCGCTAGTTGTCCCCAGGGTTACGCACAGGTTCACCCACAACCGGGGTCGCTTCGGGCGCAGCAGCGCACTCCGCAGCGGCTCGGGCTGCTAGGGCAGAAACCGTCGGTGCCGGGTGTTGAGATAAGCGGAGAACCGAGTGAAGGGAGGCGGCGCGAGATGCACTGTCCGTACTGCCGCAACACCGACACTCGGGTGCTCGACAGCCGGGTCACCGACGACGGAGCCGCGATCCGCCGGCGGCGTACCTGCCCCTCCTGCGACCGCAGGTTCAGCACCGTCGAGCAGATGCAGCTCGTCGTGGTGAAGCGGTCCGGGACGACCGAGCCGTTCACCCGGGAGAAGGCGATCTCTGGAGTCCGCAAGGCGTGCAAGGGCCGCCCGGTCTCCGAGGACGACCTGTCCCGGCTGGGACAGCGGGTGGAGGACACCCTCCGGCTCGAGGGCTGGGCGGAGGTGCCGGCCCACGAGGTCGGCCTGGCGATCCTCGGGCCGCTGCGCGAGCTCGACGAGGTGGCGTACCTGCGGTTCGCGAGCGTCTACAAGGCGTTCGAGTCCGCGGAGGCGTTCGAGGAGGAGATCGCGATCCTCCGCGCCGAGCGCGCGGCCGCCGCGGTCGACGTACCGGCGGACATGCCAGTGGACATGCCGACGGACCTGTCGGCGGACAGAGGCGCTGGCAGAGACGCTGGCAGAGACGCTGGCAGAGAAACGGAGCCGACCGTCAGCCCACCGGGCTG
>CADCUJ010000032.1 GCA_902805855.1 uncultured Nocardioidaceae bacterium | reverse complement strand
GTCGCGAACACGTCGAGCCCGATCTCCTCCGCCTTCTTGGCCAGGGTCACCGTCGCCTTGATCCGCTCCGCCTCCGACGGCGTCCGACCGGTGACCGGGTCAGGCGTCAGGTCCCCGACCGTGAAGATTCCGAGCTGCATCGCTTCGCCTCGCAGATAGTTCAGGATTCAACTGACTGCACAACCCGGGTGCCGGTCAGGCTATTCCGGCGCCTGCCCGAAGGTGCCGGACCGGTCGCTGCTGGCGCGGTCCGCGGGCCTGGGGACGGTGCCTGCGACGATTTCGGGAACGGTGCGCGCCCTGTGTATCCTGATGCGTCGCTTGCCCCTTTAGCTCAGTCGGCAGAGCGTCTCCATGGTAAGGAGAAGGTCTACGGTTCGATTCCGTAAAGGGGCTCTGGGTGGATCCTCATTCGTGAGGCACCGTCCCGGCGGCGGGGTAGCTCAGGTGGTTAGAGCACACGGCTCATAATCGTGGTGTCGCGGGTTCGAGTCCCGCCCCCGCTACTCGACACCAGCACCAGCAACGACCCGGAAGAGGCGCCCCGTGGCCAGCAAGAGCTCTGACGTCCGGCCGAAGATCACCATGGCCTGCGTCGTGTGCAAGGAACGCAACTACATCACCAAGAAGAACCGGCGGAACGATCCCGACCGGATGCAGCTGAAGAAGTTCTGCCCTCGCTGCCGCACGCACACCGAGCACCGCGAGACCCGCTGACGCTGCACACCGGCTCCACCGAGTTTCACGAATATCTGCGAACCGGCCCTGGCCCTGAGCGGCTTGCCCGATACTGACGCTGCGCCACCACAGCGTGTGGAGGCTCTCAGTGAGGGGGACCCCGTGACCGGACCATCAGTGCGACTGCGTCGAAGCGCAGTGGCCGTGCTCGCCTGCGCAGCAGCGCCCTTCCTCGGCGTCGGCGCTGCCGAGGCCGCCCAGATCACCGTGGTCGACGCCACCGGCGACGTCAGGGTCTACGACGGCTCCGGGCGTCCGCAGGTCGACCCGACCGTCACCAACGGGGACTTCGCCCGGGTGAACTACGACCACCGGCTGCACAAGGTCGTGCTGCATGCCGAGTATGTCGACCTGAGGAGGCCCGGCTCCGGCGAGGTCCTCGGCTTCGCCACCCGGATGCGGACCAACGAGCAGGTCTACCGCGTCGCCTACACCTTCGCCGACGGCGGAGCGCCGCGCGGTGAGGTGTTCCTGGAGGGCCGCCGCCGCAGCGTGCGCTGCGACGTCGGGCATCGCATCGACTACGAGGCCAACACGATCACGATGGGGGTCCCCCGCTCCTGCATCAGCAGGCCGAACTGGATCCGGTTCACCAGCGCGCACTTCGCCTTCGACGGCAACACCGAGACGTTCGACCACCCGCACGACGACGGGCCCGAGCCGAGCGCCTGGAGCTCGAGGGTGTATCACGACTGAGGCCGTGCGGGCCGGCTGCTAGCGTTTTCGGCATGCCCGTCGACCGCTCTGTGGCCGGCCGCACGTTCCCGCCCACCGCCCCCTACGAGGTGTCGGAGCCGAAGATCCGTGAGTTCGCGGCCGCCACCGGGTGCGAGTACGACGGGGCCGCCGCCCCGGCCACCTTCCCGATCGTGGTCGCGTTCGCGGCGATGCAGGCGCTGATGGACGATCCCGACGTGGGCATCTCGCTGCATCGGGTCGTGCACGGCGAGCAGCGGTTCTCCTACACCCGTCCGGTGGTGGCCGGTGACCGGCTCGCGGCGCAGCTGAGCGTCGACTCCCTTCGACAGATCGCCGGAGCCGACATCATCGGCACCAGCAGCCAGATCACCGACGCCGACGGCGAGCACGTCTGCACCGCGTTCGCGACGCTGGTGCACCGGGAGGAAGGGTGAACCCCGGAGACCAGCTGGAGACGCACAGCTTCCAGGTCACCCGGGCCGACCTGGTGCGCTACGCGGGGGCCAGCGGGGACTTCAACCCGATCCACTGGTCGGACCGGGTCGCGTCCTCGGTCGGCCTTCCCGGAGTGGTTGCGCACGGGATGTTCACGATGGCGCTCGCCGCGCGCGCGCTCGACGCCTGGGCGGGTCGGCCGGGGAAGGTACGCGAGCTGGGGTGCAAGTTCACCAGGCCGGTCGTGGTGCCCGACGACGACGACGGCGTCCGCGTCGAGGTCGCCGGAACGGTCCAGGACGTCACCGGCGACAGTGTCCGGATCACGCTCCAGGTGACCTGCGGCCAGGAGTCGGTGCTGGGCGCCGCCAAGGCGGTGCTGGCCCGGTGACAGGGCCTGCCCTGGCTGAGCACACGACGCTCCGGCTGGGTGGCCCGGCTCGGGACTTCCAGGTGGCCACCACGGAGAGCCAGCTGGTCGACGTGGTCGCAACGGCCGACCGTGAGGGAACCCCGGTGCTCGTCCTCGGCGGGGGCAGCAACCTGGTGGTCAGCGACGACGGGTTCCCCGGAACCGTGGTGCACGTCCGCACCCGCGGGATCGAGTCGGAGCCGGACGGCCTGGTGCGCGTCACCGTCGCCGCAGGGGAGGACTGGGACGACTTCGTCGACCACGCGGTCTCCCGTGGCTGGTCCGGGATCGAGGCGCTGTCCGGGATACCGGGCAGCGTCGGCGCCACCCCGATCCAGAACGTCGGCGCCTACGGGCAGGAGGTCTGCGAGACCGTCGCCTCGGTGCGCTGCTGGGACCGGGTGGAGCAGCGGGTCACCACCCTGAGCGCCTCCGACTGTGGCTTCGGCTACCGCACCAGCCGTTTCAAGAAGGACCCGACGAGGCACGTCGTGCTCAGCGTCACCTTCCACTTCACCCCCGGTGACCTCGGCGCGCCGGTGTCCTACGCCGAGCTGGCTCGTCGCCTCGGTGTCGAGCCCGGCCAGCGTGCCCCGATGCGACGGGTCCGCGAGGCGGTGCTGGAGCTTCGTGCCGGGAAGGGGATGGTGCTCGACTCGGCCGACCACGACACCTGGAGCGCCGGCTCGTTCTTCACCAACCCTTTCCTCGACGCCGAGGTGGCCGCGGCTCTGCCCGACGGGGTGCCACGGTGGCCGCAGCCGGACGGCAGCATGAAGACCAGCGCCGCGTGGCTCATCGAGCACAGCGGGTTCGGCAAGGGCTACGGCAACGGCCGGGTCGCCGTGTCCTCGAAGCACACCTTGGCGCTGACCAACCGCGGTGGAGCCAGTGCACGTGAGCTGGTCGAGCTGGCCGAGGAGATCCAGGCCGGTGTGCTGGAGAAGTTCGGCGTCCTGCTGGTCAACGAGCCGGTGCTGGTGGGGTGTGAGCTACCCGGCCCTGAGGACTAGGTCGTCGACCCGGCCGTGCCGGCACCGATCACCGCGATGATGACGATGATGTAGATGACGACGAAGGCCACCGCGACGACCAGCAGTACCGTCCCCACGATGCCCATGATGTAGCCGGCCTGGGCGGCGCCGCGTCCGCCCACCGCCCCATGCGAGGCGTCGATCTCGGTGACCGTCTTCTTGCCGATCGACCACGCGAACGGGGCCAGTATCTGGCAGAGGACGACGCCGAGGATTCCGAGGACCAGCGAGGTGGTGGCGCGTGGGTGGTCGGGCGCGTAGGCCATCGGGGCGTAACCAGGCTGCCCGTAGGCGGCAGGCGGCACTCCGTAGCCCGGCATCGGTGGCTGCCCGTACGGTTGCTGGGCCTGCTGCTGCCAGTAGCCCGGCTGCTCCTGGTCGCGAGGGGGCTCCTGGGGCGGCTGCCCCTCCCCCGGAGGGTTGGTCATGGGATCAGTCTGCCAACCATTCGCTGATCCCGCGCAACATCTGGGACTTCAGTGAGTCGGGCGCGCGCGAGGCACGAACAGACATCGCCGCGAGCTCCGCGAGCACGTTATCGCCGAGGCCGTGCGCAGCGCGCATCGTCGCGTACTGGCCGGCCAGCCGCGAGCCGAACAGCAGCGGGTCGTCTGCCCCGAGGGCAACGGTGGCTCCCGCCTCGAGCAGCTCGGGCAGCGGCACGGAGGAGAGGTCGGAGAAGACCCCGAGTGCGACGTTCGACACCGGACACACCTCCAGCGCAACCTGGGACTCGGCGACGCGCTCGAGCAGAGCGGCGTCCTCGACCACCCGCACCCCGTGGCCCAACCGGTCCGCGTGCAGGGTGTCGAGGCAGTCCCGGACGCTCTGGGCGCCGAGCAGCTCGCCGCCGTGGGGGGCCAGCATCAGTCCGGCTCGACGGGCGATGGCGAACGCACGCTCGAAGTCGACCGTGGAGCCGCGGCGTTCGTCGTTGGACAGACCGAAGCCGACGACCCCCCGGTCGACGTACTGGCTCGCCAGCCGGGCGAGCGTGCGCGCGTCCAGCGGATGCCGGGTGCGGTTGGCTGCGATGACCACACCGATCCCGACGCCGGTGGTCTCAGTGGCGGCCCGTGCCGCGTCCAGCACCAGGTCGGTGAACGAGGTGATCCCGTCGAACCTCGCGGCGTACCCGCTGGGGTCGACCTGGATCTCCAGCCACCGCGATCCTTCCCGGGCGTCGTCCTGCGCGGCCTCGAGCAGGAGGCGGCGTACGTCGGCCTCGGTCCGTAGCACCGACCTGGCCACGTCGTACAGCCGCTGGAAGCGGAACCAGCCCTTCTCGTCGGCTGCCGACAGCTTCGGCGGCCAGCTGCTCACCAGGGCCTCCGGAAGCCGGATTCCGTCGCGACTGGCCAGCTCCATCAGCGTCGCGTGCCGCATCGACCCGGTGAAGTGCAGGTGCAGGTGCGCCTTGGGCAGGTCGTGGATCGAACGCCGGCCCGATGGTTGAGGGAGTGTCTCGAAACCGCCGGCCATGCGCCGGAGTCAGCCGAGCAGCTTCTGCAGCCGGGTGATCCCCTCGACGAGGTCCTCGTCGCCGAGCGCATAGGAGAAGCGCAGGTAGCCCGGGGACCCGAACGCCTCCCCGGGGACCGCCGCCACCTCCGCCTTGTCGAGGAGCAGCTCGGCGAGCCCCGCGGAGGACGTCACTTCGACGCCGCCGATCGTGCGGTCGAGCAGTCCCTTGACCGAGGGGTAGGCGTAGAAGGCTCCCTTCGGCTCCGGGCAGTCGACCCCGTCGATCTCGTTGAGCATGGAGACCATGGTCCGACGGCGCCGGTCGAAGGCGGTCCGCATCTGGTCGACCGCAGACAGGTCGCCCGAGAGTGCCGCCACGGCCGCTCGTTGGGCAACGTTGGCGACGTTCGAGGTGGCGTGCGACTGCAGGTTCGTGGCCGCCTTCACGATGTCGGTGGGCCCGACCAGCCAGCCGACCCGCCAACCGGTCATCGCGTAGGTCTTCGCGACGCCGTTGACGACCAGGCACCGCTCCGCCAGCGCGGGAACGGCCACCGGCAGCGACACTGACTGGAGCCCGTCATAGACCAGGTGCTCGTAGATCTCGTCGGTCATCACCCACAGCTGGTGCTCGGTCAGCCAGCGGCCGATCTCCGCCACCTCACCGGGGCTGTAGACCGCACCGGTCGGGTTCGAGGGGGAGTTGAACAGCAGTGCCTTGGTGTTCTCCGTGCGCGCTGCCTCGAGCTGGTCCACGGTGACCTTGTAGTCCTGGGTCTCGTCGGCCAGCACCTCGACCGGCACGCCACCGGCCAGCCGGATCGCCTCGGGGTAGGTCGTCCAGTACGGCGCCGGGACGATCACCTCGTCACCGGGGTCGAGCAGCGTCGCGAACCCTTCGTAGATCGCCTGCTTCCCGCCGTTGGTGACCAGTACCTGTGCCGGCTCGACGACGAGACCGGAGTCTCGAGCGCTCTTGTCCACGATCGCCCGCTTCAGCTCCGGGAGGCCGCCGGCGGGGGTGTAGCGGTGGTTGCGGGTGTCGGCGCACGCCTCGACCGCGGCCTCGACCACGTAGTCCGGGGTCGGGAAGTCGGGCTCACCCGCGCCGAAGCCGATCACCGGCCGGCCCGCCGCCTTGAGCGCCTTGGCCTTCGCGTCGACGGCAAGCGTCGCCGACTCCGCGATGGCGCCGATCCGTCGCGACACCCGCCGCCCAGAGGTCATGGCATCATCGTTCCACTCGCGGCCGCGGACCGACAGCCGGGGCCGTGGTCCGGACGCCCCTCGTCGCCTGGGTTCGACTTAGGTTAGGCGGCCCCGTAGAATCGCCGTACTGGTGGTTTCTCACCCTGGTTCGGCATGCCCGGAACCACCGAAGGGCACTAGCTCAACTGGCAGAGCATCGGTCTCCAAAACCGAAGGTTGGGGGTTCAAGTCCCTCGTGCCCTGCGAGAGAGGTCCGGCCGCCAGGCGGTCGGGGACGGCCAGGTGGGCGCGAGGGTGAGCCAGCGCAGACGGAGCCAGCCTCGAGAGCAGCAGAAGCATCGGAAAGGTGGAGGACGTGTCGGAGAGCCGGTCGGTCTCGTCGTCTCGTGACAAGCGCACGAGCCCGACGACCTTCTACCGTCAGGTGGTCGCCGAGCTGCGCAAGGTCGTCTGGCCCACGCAGCAGCAGCTGATCACGTACTTCATCGTGGTGCTCGTCTTCGTGCTCGCCGTGATGACCCTCGTCTCACTGCTCGACCTTGGCTTCGGCCGGGCGATGTTCGCCATCTTCGGGGGCGAGACCACCACACCCGTGCCCACCCCCGCTCAGTAGTGCTCCAAAGTGCTCAACGGTGCTCGAGACCCCCGAGAGTGCCCAAACGTGAAGGTGACTGATCAACCGTGTCGCAGTCGTACGACGAACAGCTCGGCGAGCCCGCCGAGGCCACTGTGCCGACCGAGGCTTCCGAGCCGGTGACGCCGGAGGCTCCCGCGGGAGGCACCGACGACGTCGAGGACGGAATCCCCGAGGTGGACCTCGTGGACTCCGGAGAAGCCGGTGACCCCGCCGCGACGGTGGACACCGAGGCGGTCGCGGACTCCGAGACCGTCCCCGACGCCGATGCTCCTGTGGAGCTCACCCCGCCGGGCGCAGAGCTGACAGCCGAACCGGGCGTCCCGGCCGACTCAGAGGCGGAGGCGGCTCCCGCGGACCCGCTGGAGGAGTTTCGTGAGGCGCTGTGGGCCAAGCCGGGCGACTGGTTCGTGGTGCACACCTACTCGGGCATGGAGAACCGGGTCAAGGCGAACCTGGAGAACCGGATCACCTCCTTGAACATGGAGGACTTCATCCACGAGGTGATCGTGCCGACCGAGGAGGTCGCCGAGATCAAGAACGGCCAGCGCAAGCTGGTCAAGCGCACGGTGCTGCCCGGCTACGTCCTGGTCCGGATGGACCTGACCGACGAGTCCTGGGCAGCGGTCCGGCACACCCCGTCGGTCACCGGATTCGTGGGCCACAGCCACCAGCCGGTGCCGCTGAGCCTGACCGAGGTGGAGAACATGCTGGCGCCCGCCGTGGTGGCCGAGGCCGAGGCGGCGTCCCCGGACGCAGCCCAGAAGGCCACGAAGAAGAAGGTCGAGGTCGCCGACTTCGACGTCGACGACTCCGTCATGGTGATCGACGGTCCGTTCGCGACCTTGCACGCGACGATCACAGAGATCAACGCGGAGTCGCAGAGGGTCCGGGCCCTCGTGGAGATCTTCGGCCGGGAGACTCCGGTCGAGCTCAGCTTCAGCCAGATCCAGAAGGTCTAGAAAGGACCCGTCTCACTCATGCCTCCCAAGAAGAAGATCGCGGGGCTCGTCAAGGTCCAGCTGCAGGCTGGGGCGGCGACCCCGGCTCCGCCGGTCGGCACCGCTCTCGGCCCCCATGGCGTCAACATCATGGAGTTCTGCAAGGCCTACAACGCGCAGACCGAGCCCATGCGCGGCAACGTCATCCCCGTCGAGATCACCATCTACGAGGACCGCTCGTTCACGTTCGTCACCAAGACCCCGCCCGCGGCCGAGCTGATCAAGAAGGCCGCAGGACTGCAGAAGGGATCCGGTGTCCCGCACAAGGAGAAGGTCGGTCGGCTGACCAAGGACCAGGTGCGCGAGATCGCGATGACCAAGCAGCCCGACCTGAACGCCAACGACGTCGACGCGGCGATGAAGATCGTCGAGGGCACCGCCCGGTCGATGGGTATCACCACCGAGTGACCTGTGGCAGGACCGCGCTGGTCCACACGACCACACTGGAAGAAGGAGAACCAGACATGCAGCGCAGCAAGACCTACCGAGCCGCCTCGGAGGGCATCGAGAAGGACGAGCTCTACAGCCCGGTCGCCGCGATCAAGCTGGCGAAGGCGGGGAGCAAGAAGAAGTTCGACGAGACCGTGGACGTGGCGATGCGTCTTGGTGTCGACCCCCGCAAGGCCGACCAGATGGTCCGCGGGACGGTCAACCTCCCGCACGGCACCGGGAAGACCGCGAAGGTCCTGGTCTTCGCGAACGCCGAGAAGGCCGAAGCCGCGCGTGCGGCGGGTGCCGACGTCGTCGGGGGCGACGAGCTGATCGAGCAGGTCTCCGGAGGCTGGCTCGACTTCGATGCGGTGGTGGCCACCCCGGACATGATGGGCAAAGTCGGTCGCCTCGGCCGGGTGCTAGGCCCCCGCGGCCTGATGCCGAACCCGAAGACCGGCACGGTGACCCCCGACGTCGCCAAGGCGGTCTCCGACATCAAGGGCGGCAAGATCGAGTTCCGGGTCGACCGGCACGCGAACCTGCACTTCATCATCGGCAAGGCCTCCTTCTCCGAGGCACAGCTGGCCGAGAACTACGCCGCCGCGCTCGAAGAGGTGCTCCGGCTGAAGCCGGCCAGCTCCAAGGGCAGGTACCTGCGGAAGGTGACGGTCTCCACGACCATGGGTCCCGGCGTGCAGGTGGACCCCAACCGCACCCGCCGCGTCAGCGACGACGGCGAAGGCTGAACCAGCCCGCTACTCGACGAAGACCCGCTCGTCGACCAGCTGCTCGGCCACCCGCCGGCCTGTCGGCTCGAACCTGCCCTGCTCGAACCGTTTCTGGAACTCCAGGTCGATGCCGTCGCGGCCGCTGCGGTTCTTCTCGACCGTGAGCACAGCCCATTCGCGGAACTTCTCCGCCTTGGCGAGGTTGTACATCAGGTGGTGGCGGGCCACGACGTCGTACTTGTTGTTGAGCATCAGCACCGCGTCGGCCTCGTACGCCAACGCCGAGGAGCCCCGGAAGTCGCTGACGCGCATCCGCTTTC
>CADCUJ010000031.1:5908-42551 GCA_902805855.1 uncultured Nocardioidaceae bacterium | reverse complement strand
TCCACCACGAGTTCACCGCCTTCGCGACGAAGCTCAACATCCCCGACCTCCAGGTCGTCCCGATCTCGGCGCTGCAGGGCGACAACGTCGTCAACCGCAGCGAGTCGATGCCGTGGTACTCCGGGCCCACGCTCATGCACCACCTCGAGAACGTCCACGTCGCCTCCGACCGCGACCTGGTCGACGCGCGCTTCCCGGTGCAGTACGTCGTGCGGCCGAAGTCCGACGAGTTCCACGACTACCGTGGTTACGCCGGCCAGCTGGCCGGCGGCGTCCTCAAGCCTGGCGACGACGTGCTCGTCCTGCCGAGCGGGATGACCAGCAAGATCGCCGGGATCGACGTGTTCGACACCGAGATCGACGAGGCGTTCCCACCGATGTCGGTGACCGTCCGGCTGGAGGACGACGTGGACGTCTCCCGCGGTGACATGATCTGTCGGCCGCAGAACGCTCCCCGGCCCAGCCAGGACATCGACGCGATGGTCTGCTGGATGGTCAACGAGCCGCTGCGGCCGCGACAGAAGCTCGCGATCAAGCACACCACCCGGATCGGCCGGGCGCTGGTGAAGGACATCCAGTACCGCCTCGACGTGAACAGCCTGCACCGCGACCAGGACACCAAGGAGCTCGGCCTCAACGAGATCGGTCGCGTGCAGCTGCGCACCACGGTTCCGCTGCTGTGCGACCCCTACGTCAAGAACCGGACCACGGGCTCGTTCATCCTGATCGACGAGGCCACCGGCGTCACCGTCGGCGCGGGGATGATCAACAGCGGTTCCTGAGTCCCACCTACCGGTGGTTGAGGAGCGAGCGCAGCCTCACGACCGGTGGTTGAGGAGCGAGCGCAGCGTCACGACCGGTGGTTGAGGAGCGAGCGCAGCGTCACGACCGGTGGTTGAGGAGCGAGCGCAGCCTCACGACCGGTGGTTGAGGAGCGAGCGAAGCGAGCGTCTCGACCGGTGGTTGAGGAACGAGCGCAGCCTCACGACCGGTGGTTGAGGAGCGAGCGCAGCGAGCGTCTCGAAACCCACCCCGTCACGGCGCAGACTCGTAGCGGCCGTAGTCGTCGTCGATCCGGATGATGTCGTCCTCGCCGGTGTAGACACCGCGCTGCACCTCGACGACGACGAGCTCCTCGCTGCCCTCGTTGGCCAACCTGTGCTTGGCCCCCAGCGGCACGTCCACGGACTCCCCCGGGCCGGCGATCACGATCCTGCCGTCGATCGTGCACGTCGCGATACCCGAGATCACCACCCAGTGCTCGGAGCGGTGCTCGTGCTGCTGGTAGGAGAGCCGGCAGCCCGCGTCCACGTGGATCCGCTTGATCTTGAAGCCTTCTTCGGCATCGATGACGTGCCAAGAGCCCCACGGCCGCTGCTCGGATTCCAGGCCCACGTCGCCGTACGCTACCCGAGCGTCACTCGTAGCCGAGGACCTGCGCCCGCCGGTCGGACCACTTCAGCGCCGACTCGATGGCCTGGTCGATGTTCGACTCCGCGCGCCACCCGAGCAGCTCATGTGCCTTGTCCACGTTCGCGAACGCTCCGACCGAGTCGCCGGGTCGGGGCGGAGCCTCGCGCACCGGCAACGGCTCGCCGTGCACCTTCTCGAACCCCGCGACCAGCTCACGCACGGTCACGCTCCGGCCGGTCCCTACGTTGATCACCGTGCTGGGAGCACCGACCTCAGCGAGCACGCTGTCGAACCGCTCCACCGCCGCGACGTGCGCGCGAGCCAGGTCCCAGACGTGGATGTAGTCCCGGATGCCGGTTCCGTCGCGGGTGGGATGCTGGGTGCCGGTGATCGTGAACGCCTCCTGCTCGCCGCGGGCAGTTGCGACGAGCTGGCCCAGAACGTGCGATGGAGCACGTACGTACACGCCCGAGTCCAGGTCGGGGTCCGAGCCGATCGGGTTGAAGTAGCGCAGCATGATCGCCCGCAGGCTGCTGGCGGCGGCCATGTCCGCCAGCGCCATCTCCATGACCTGCTTCGTACGGGCATATGGCGACGGCGGATCCAGCGGCGAGTCCTCGTAGACCTCGAAACCCTCGACGGATGCATAGACCGAGGCCGAGGACGAGAACAGCACCCGCGGCTTGTCCAGGGCATGGAGCTGGTCGAAGAGCTCCAGTGACTTGGCGACGTTGTCGCGGTAGTACTCGTAGGGCTTCTCGACCGACTCAGGCACCACGATCCGCGCTGCCATGTGGATCGTGCACTCGATGTCCGGGTGTTCCGCGACGATCCGCGAGAGCAGCGCGCGGTCGGCGATGTCGCCTTTGTAGAAGACCCGATCGCGCACGAACGCCGCGGGTCCGCTCAGCAGAGAGTCGAGGACGACGGGCTCGTGGCCCGCGGCCTCGAGGGCCTTCGCGGTGGTGGACCCGATGTAACCGGCACCCCCGGTGATGAGGACCTTCACCGGGCAGTCGCCTCGCCCCTCACAGGACCGGGCGGACGTGCATGCCGATCTCCGGGTCGACGATGACCTCCTGGTTCGCCGCGAGCCCGTCCACCTCGAGCGGCGCGTCAGTGCCGACATTGCGCTTCACCATGGCCAACGCGATCGGGCCCAGCTCGTGGTGACGGGCGCTGGTGCCGACGAAGCCGACTGCGCGTCCGTCGTGATGCAGCTGTGCGGCCCGGGTGGGTAGCCGGTCGGCTGATCCGTCGAGGTGGAGCAGGGTCAACCGCCTGGGCGGCCGGCCCAGCGTGTGCACCCGGGCAACGGTCTCCTGGCCGCGGTAGCAGCCCTTGTCCAGGTGCACCGCCGTCCCGACCCAGCCGGCCTCGTTGGGGATCGTTCGGTGGTCGGTGTCCAGCCCCAGCCGCGCCTCACCCCGGGCGATCCGCAACGCCTCGAACGCCCAGGTGCCGCAGGCGGGCCCGGCGGCGTCGGCGTACTTGGCCAGGTCGGCGCGCGGGACCAGGGTGTAGCCGGAGTACGGCGCCCGGGCGACTCGCGCGGCCGGTCGCCAGGTGACCGCGACCTCGTCGGTGACGTCGTGGACCTCGACCCGCATCATGAACCGCATCCGGTCCAGCCACTCCACCAGCGCACCGGCACGCCCGGGCTCGACGTGTGCGGTGAACACCTCGCCGTCATCGACCCCGTACATCGCGTGCTCCACATGCCCCTGCGGGCTGAGGATCAGCGTGGCCGTGGGCGTCCCGGGCACCAGCCGCTCCAGATGCTGGGTGGTCAGCGAGTGCAGCCAGCCCAGTCGGTCCGGACCCTCGATGCGTACGACGCCGCGGTGGGACAGGTCGACGAAGCCCTCACCTGACTCGAGCACGCGCTGCTCGGCGACGAACGACCCGTAGTGTGCCGGGACCGGAGCGTCGATCCCGTCCCCACCCACGGCGTCCGGCAACCCCAGCAGCGGGCTTCGATACTCAACGTCCACGCCTCATCCTCACCCCTCGACTCCGTCCTGCCAAACCCGCTGCAGCCTGGGATTGTTCCTCGTCCCGGCTCACGGCGCTCGCCATTCGGCGCACCGCCTCTTCCAGCACCTCCCGCGACGTCGCCAGGTTCAGCCGGACGTGCCCGGTGCCACCGGTGCCGAAGCTGGGACCGGGCACGACCGCGACCTGCCCGCGTTGCAGGAACACTTCAGCCGGGTCGTCCTCGAGGCCGATCGGTCGACAGTCGAGCCAGGCCAGGTACGTCGCCTCGGGCAGCCGGTAACCGACCTCGGGCAGGTACTCCTCCAGCAAACTCGCCAGCAGGTGCCGGTTCTCGTCCAGTCCGGCGAGCAGGTCGTCCAGCCAGCCCGCGCACGACAGTAGGGCGGCGCGATGGGCGATCACACCAACGTGGCTGGCGCCGTGGGAGACCTCCTCGGGCATCGCCCGAAGCTCGGTGGTCGCTGCCTCACCAGCGACGGCCAAAGCCGCCTTGAGGCCCGCGAGGTTCCACCCCTTCGACGCGCTCAGCAGCGCGAACGCGTCCTGCGAAGTGGGCAGCGACAGGTACGGGACGTGGATCGCGTCCGGGTAGACCAGGGGCGCGTGGATCTCATCGACGACCACCCGCACGTCGTACTCCCCGGCCAGCCGTCCGACCGCCTCCAGCTCCTCCCTGGTGTGCACCGTGCCGGTCGGATTGTGCGGGCTGCAGAGCAGGTACGCCGCCGGCCGCTCCCGCGCGAACGTGGCCTCCAGGTCCTTGAAGTCGATCCGGTGTCCGGGGGTCAGCGGTGACTCGACGACGCGTCGGCCCAGGTTGCCCACGAACTGGTAGAAGGGCGTGTAGACCGGCGAGTTGACCACCACCGCGTCACCGCCGGAGCTGACCAGCTTGAGGACCTCGACGATGCCCAGCATCACGTCGGGGACGAGTGCCGAGTCGGCGAGGTCGAAGGTCCAGCCCCACCGGTTCGCTGCGAACGCCGCCATTGCCTCGGCGTAGGTCGCGTGGTCGGCGTAGCCGGTGTCGCCGCGCCGCATGGCGTCGGTGACCGCGTCGACGAGCGGTTCCGCGAGCGGCACGTCCATCTCCGCCACCCACAGCGGCAGCACGTCCGCGGGATAGCGGCGCCACTTCGTGCTGGTGCGTTCACGCAGCTCTTCCAACCGCAGTGCCTGGAGCGGGTTCGCCATGTCACGCACCGTAACCGGTGCTCGCCCTCGCCCCTCCAGCCGGACCACTACCCGCAATCAGCTCTTTCCGGTCCTGGGGACCCCCTTCGCATCGTAGGATCGATATGCCCGTTATGAGTGGCATAGGAGGAGTGGTCCGCTTGTCTGGTCTGTCGCGAAGCCGCACGTGCGGTCGAGCTCTTCTCCTCTCGCTGCTGGTAGGGGCGCTGGTCACCATCGGCACGACGACGATCTCCGACGCTGCACTGGAAGAGGCAGCGGCCGAACCCGTGTCGCGCCCGAAGATGATGGCGTACCTGTCCTACACGGCCGCCGCCCAGGGCAAGGCGTCCTACCGCCAGCACGGCCAGTTCATCGACGAGATCTCGCCCTCATGGTGGCGGCCCTCAGATGCCGCCGACGGCAGCCTGTCCTTGCAGCAGCCAGGGGTGACGGTCGAGGACACCTTGTTCGTCGACGAGGCCAACGAGGCCGGGACCGCAGTGTGGGGAGTAGTCGCCAACTACTACGGCAAGGGCCAGTGGCGCTGGGACACCGTGAGCAAGCTTCTCAACGACGCGTCACTGCGAGCGGCCCACGTGCGAGCCTTGGTGCGCCTGGCCGTCGACAAGGGATACGTCGGGATCGACGTCGACTACGAACACGGGACGCGTTCTGAGGACCGTGCCGTGTTCAGCCTCTTCGTGCGAGAGCTTGCCGTTGCGCTACACACGGCAGGCAAGAAGCTCTCGGTCACCGTGCAACCGAAGCTGTCGGAACCTGGAAACCAGCCTCGCCACCACATCCAGAACTGGAAGGCCATCGGAGCGGTCGCCGATGAGGTCCACATCATGCTCTACGACTACTGGCCTGACAACGGACATGGCTCACAGTCGCCGCTGTGGTGGTGGAAGGAGCAGGCCGAGTTCGCGGTCACCCAGATCCCTGCTGACAAGATCATGCTCGGGGCACCCACGTACGGCTACCACTGGGCCGGTGACAAGTCACCGGTGGAGGACCTGGAATGGCGCTCGATCGAAACGCTGCGCAACCAGGTGGGGGCGAGTCGTGTCTTCGACCGCGCCACTCGATCGGCCCGTTACTCGTTCCAGCAGAGCGGCACCAGGCACCACGTGTGGTACGAGGACAGTGGGGCGCTGGTCAAGCGGGCGCGCGTGGTGCGCAGCTACGGGCTGCGGGGCATCTTCTTCTGGCGTCTCGGAGGCGAGGATCCGCGCATGTGGCGCGCGGTCCGCACAGAGCTCGATCGCTAGCTGACCGATGAGCCGAGGAGGAGACCCGACCCGGGCCACCTTGCTCCCACAGGGTAAAAGTTCATCGGTCTCTCGCAGCCAAGGTGACGTCCCGTGCGGTCGAGGCGGTCGAGCACTGACCCCTGAAGGATTGTCCATCTATTGGACGATTAGGTCCGTTTTAGCGAGCGTCTTGGAGCCCGAAACAGCCTGGAACTGGGCACTCCGGCGCGATCCCAACGCCGCTGCCGGGACCGTCGGACGCGTGCTGTCGGTGCCCTACTGCCTTGACTGGCCGGCTCACAGTAGTCACCCTTCCGAGTGGGGAACCGTTTGCTCAGATAACGGTATTGAACATTTATGGGGGACATCGTATGTATGGCGCACTTCCCAACACGGGGCTCAACATCAGCACGCCCATCTACCTCTTGGTGGCGCTGGTCGGCCTGATCATCGCTGGCACCGCTCTGCTGCGGGAGCACTGGAAGCAGTGACCGCCCTGACGGTCACGGCGATCGTCCCGGCGTACAACGAAGAAGACGGCATCTCTGAGACTCTCGAGTCACTGCTGGCTCAGACTGTGCCCTTCGACGAGATCATCGTCGCTGACGACGCTTCGACTGATCGAACGCGGGACGTGGCGTTGGCGCATGGCGTCACCGTCCTGACTCCGCCGCACAACCTCGGGAGCAAGGCTCGAGCGCAGAACTTCGCGCTTCCGCACTGCAAGACCGACCTGGTCCTGGCAATCGATGCGGATACGGTGCTCGCGCCTGACTACGTCGAGCGGATCAAGAAGCCGTTCCACGACCCCGCGGTTGTGATCGCGGCTGGATGCGTGCTGCCCAAGCACTCTCGCAGCACCCCCGAGCGGGGACGGATGATCGAGTACCTGTTCGGCTTCCACTGGCACCGGCCCATCCAGAACGCGGCCAACTCGCCGGTGGTGTGCTCGGGATGCAACTCGGCGTTCCGCCGCCTGGCGCTGGTGGAGTTCGGCGGTTTCCCGGAGCGGACCATCGTCGAGGACATGGACTACACGTGGAGCCAACAGATCGCGGGCAAGCGTGCGGTCTACGTGGGCTCGGCGGTCGCGTATGCCGCCGACCCGGAGGACTTCACCTACCTGCGCAAGCAGGTGTGGCGCTGGATGGCGGGCTTCTTCCAGAATGTGCGGATCCACAGCAAGGATCTCGTGTTGCGCAAGCGTCTGCTGGCCCTGTGGGTCTTCCTCGCGGTCTGGGAGATCCTGACGGTGCCGCTGTGGTACGCGATGCCGCTCGTGTTCCTCTTCGTGTTCGACTGGTCACCGACCACCGCCGCGATCTGGTTCTTCGGTGCGGAGTTCGCTCTCTTGGGGCCGCCATTGCTGTACGGCGCCATCCGGCGGCGAGTACCTGTCCTTCATGTGATCGCGTGCATACCGGCGCTCTACGTCGTCAAGGCGATCAACTTCGCCTACGCGTGGAAGGCCTTGATCGTCGAGCTCGTCCTGGTGCCCCTTGGTGTCTCCCAGGGCATGCATGACTACGAGAAGGGACGCGCAGACACCTCCGAACCTGTCCGCGCAGCGGCCTGACCGGCGAACGACCATGCTGACCCAACCGAAGCGGTCGGTCCGCCTGGCGTTGTGGACGACGTTGCTGTTGAGCAGCATAGGTGTCCTGGGATACCTCGGCTGGCAGCTGTACGGGACCAACTACGTGTCCCGACAGGTACAGGAGCGCACGGCCGACGAGCTGACAGCCGTCTGGAGCGCCGACGCGACGCCGCGGGTCGTCTCGGCCGACCCGAAGCCCGCTACCAGCAGCGACCGCGGACCTGCCCGGGCCGCACCGACTCCCGCGCCGCAGCTCGGCGAGGCCTACGCGCTCGTTCGTGTCCCGAGGTTCGGCGACGACTACGAAGTCCCTCTGCTGGAGGGCGTGCGCGAGCGGGAGCTGGCGGCAGGCTACGGCCACATCCCGGCCACCGCGCAGCTGGGCAGCAGGGGAAACTTCGTGATCGCCGGCCACCGCGTCACTAACGGAGAGCCGCTGCGTGAGATGCCGAAGCTTCGCCCCGGCGACAAGGTGATCGTGGAGAGCCGGCGCGCGATCTACACCTACCGGCTCGACACCGACCCCAATGGCCTCATCGTCGACTTCCAGGAAACCTGGGTCCTACACCGCAGACCCGCCAATCCAGACCCGGGAGGCCTGAATCCCGCTCGCGGCCACGAACGGCTGCTGACCCTGGTGACCTGCTCGGAGCTGTTCCACACAGACAACAGGATGATCGCCTTCGCACACCTCGCTGGTGTCGAGATGAAATAGCCGAACTCGGTGCGTCGCGAGGAACGCTGTGCGACCTACATGGCGTCCGCGTGCGTACGCACGCGGGTGGCCGAAAGCTCGTACTTGTAGAACGCCACGTCTCCGACCGCACCTTCGAAGAAGCTGTCCCGGTAGCCGGTCCCGATCCGCAGCGGTGAGTCTCCGGACCTGGGCCGGATGTCGTAGTCGGCCAGCGAGTCCTTGTCCCGCAGATCGCCGTTCTTGTAGATCTTCGTGTACCCCATCGGGTACTGCCGGCTCTTGTGCACGCTGTTGATCACGAGCACGACGTGGATCCACCGGCCGAGAACGACAGCGTCCTGGAAGTAGCTGCCAGCGCCAAGGCCGCCGGAGGAGTTGAAGGCGTAGCCACTGAGCCGGTTCGGCCGTGACTCCGCGTTGACCCGTGAGTACATCCGGCCATACCACTCGTGTTGGCCCGGGTCACCCTTCCCCAGTAGATAGACGTACCCACTGCCCTCCTCGTCGGAGAACTGCAAGGTGTCCGGCCGGATCCAGTACTCGACGGTGAGCACCCCCCTGCTGGTGACGCGGAATGCCGGGCGGTCGGCGAACCGGAGGAACTGCCCGCGGCCGGCGAAGGCGACGGCGGGGTCGCCGTTGGGCAGGTGCGTCGTCCGGTAGGCGCCCACGAACACCCCGTTGCCGCCCCGGCCGGTGATGTCCCGGCCACGCTGGAGGAACGCCGCCGGCCGGTCCGCCAGCACCGTTCGCTCGTAGCGCGACGTGACCGACGAGGAAGTGGTCGCCGAAGTGGTCGCCGAGAAGGAGGCCGCGGCCTGCCCGGCCAGGATGACGGACAAGGCGGCCAGAACCAGTACGAGGCGACCGACAGCGGACGAACGGCGCATTGAGAACTCTCCGGGATGTCGTAAACAGACATACCGTACCAATGAGGACGCACACCCACTGGGATATGTCCGCAACGCCGTCTACCCCAAAGCGCTGCCGGCCAATCTCGCGGATCTGAAAGTGGGCGTTTGCGGGTCGAGCCGTCAGTCCGGGCGGCAGCTCAGCCGGTGGTCTCCTGCTCGATGACCACGCCCGGCATCTCCAACTCGCTAGGAGTGCGCTGCGTGGGGAACAGGGGTACCACCGGCGCGACACCTGTCTCTGCGGCGGGAGCGCTCCCCCGGGTGTCCCACGACTGGGACCTCAGCCTGGCCAGCGCCCAGAAGGCGGCTGGCCGGAGCAGCAGGGCCCCGAGCAGCGGGTAGAGCGGAGCCAGGGCCCACATCAACAGCTTGTCCCGCACCGAGAAGTCAGGGCGGTAGACCGCGCAGATGCCGGTCATCGCGATCGCCACGACCTCCCAGTAGAGGAAGCCGTAGAGCAGAGCCGGCTTGTCATAGAGGTACTGCACCCTGGCCAGCATCACGACCACCAGTGGCCACATCAGGGTGAACACGAGCGGGAACATGTAGAACAGCACCGCGAGTGGGCGCAGGTCCCGGGCTACGAACGGGACGCCCAGCCAGGCCGACTTGCTCCACCGCAGCCGCTGCTTGAAGGTACCTCGGAAGGTGGCGGGCAGCTGAGTCTCGACGACCGCGTCGCTGACGCCCACGACCTGGCCCCGCAGCAGGGCGTAGAAGCTCAGCCTCCTGTCGTCGCCGATGTTGCCTGACCGGACGTAGTCCTCCAGGTTGTCGTAGACGACCCCGGCACGGTAGAGCGCCAGCGCCCCAGATGTCGGCGACACCACGCCCAGCCAGGACCGGACCATCCGGAAGGTCAGGCAGGTCATCACCACGTTGATGTCCACCAGACGGGTGAGCAGGTTGTCCCGCCAGTTGCGCATCAAGATCATGCCGGTGGCGGCCTGCACCCTCGAGTCGCTCATCGCACGCAAGAGGTGCTCGACCGCGTCCTCGTCCGGAACCGAGTCCGAGTCGACGGTCAGCACGTAGTCCCATTCACTGGCATCGAAGCGGCGTAGCGCGTTGGCCTGGGCGTGGCGCTTGCCGAGGTTCTCCTGGCGGTGCCACCGCACCAGCGGGTGGTGGAAAGCCACCACCGGCTCCAGTGAGCCGTCGTCGACGACATGGATCTCGTCCGGGGGGATGGTCTGTTCCGCCAGCCCCAGGATGGTCTCCCGAAGGCTCGACGGAGCCTCGTTGTAGGTGGGGACGACGGCGATGATCCGGCCGGTGGCGGGCGGCAGGTGCGCGAACCGGCGCCAACGGGTGCCCGCCAGCATCGTCCCGAACGCCACCAGGGCAACGCCACCGTAGAAGGCGACGAGTGGCCACACCTCGAGCACCGACCAGCGGAGGTTCGCCCAGAGAACGTAGAGCACGAAGGTCGTGAGAAGAACCGCGGTGAGCGTCTGCTGCCGCCTTGAGAGCGGCCGACTGCGGCCTGTGCGGCTGCTCACCACTCGTATCGCCTTCTTCGAGTGCCGAGCCGGAACACCGTGACACCGATCACGGCGGTCCCGCAGAAGAGCACGATCACCTCGAGCTGGCCGATGTCGATCGACGGGATCGTGAAGGCGGTGTTCGCCGCCGCGTCTCGGGCCAGCGCCTGCTCCTGTCGACGCTCCCGTGCGTTGGCGAGGATCGCCGCCTTCTGCTTGGGGGTGACTCCGCGGGCGGCCGCCATGGCTGCCTTTTCCGCCTTGTCAGGCGGCGGCAGGGAGACCCCACCGATCTGCCAGGGCGGAGGGCCGACGGCAGGCTGCACCGAGCCGGAGACGACCTGTTCCACCGAGCGCACCACCGTGGTGGGTGCACGGGCCCCCAGCCAGTCGAGGAACTTCTCGAGGTCGGACAGGGCGATCCCCGGGTCCTTGCACTTCGGAGCGCACACGTGGTGGAAGACCAGGGGCAGCCAGTCGCCTCTGACCTCTGCGTCCAGGACTGCCCGCTTGAGCTGCGGAAGGGCCTGCTTCCCGACGAAGAGGTGCGGCGCCACTGGGCGGACCGACCAGGGATCGTAGACGCGCAGGCTCTCCGCCGTCAGGCAGAAGCTGCAGCGATCTCGGCCGCTGTAGAGCCCCCAACCCAGCCGGGCGCTGTTGTAGCCGCACTCTTGTGGGAGCCTTCGCACCGCCCGGTTGTGGTCGCCGTACGGGTAGGCGAACGACGTCACCTGCAGACCCAGCTGCAGCAGGCCGGTGCGGTCGCTGCACACTTGGTGGCGGGCCTTGTCCAGCGGCATCTCGGTCAGCCGCGGGTGGCTCAGCGTATGCCCGCCGATCTCATGACCGGCGCTCTGCAGGTCCCGCAGCTCCTTGACCGTCATGAACGCCGGGTAACCGACCTGGCCGGAGGCGATGAAGAAGGTACCCACCATTCCGCGGGCCGCCATCGCCTCGGCGGCCGGCAGCTGTGACCGCCAACCGTCGTCGAAGGTCAGCGTCACGACTGTCTGCGTCGGGGTCCCGGACTCCGCCGCCGTGGCCGACGGTGGAACACCCGCAGCCGCGAGAAGCGCCAGCGCGACCGCCACCAGGAACCGTGCGATCACAGCGTGTGCACACTCTCGTTCGCCGGCATCCGGCGACGGCAGTCCAAGACGAGCCGGGCCGAGCGGCCGATCGCCTCGAAGTCGAACTCGTCGTGGTCGGTAGCCAAGATCACCAGGTCGAAGTCGGCCGCTCGACCAGCGGCCTCGGAGGCGTCCAGCGACGTCGTGGCGGTCCAGTTTCGCGCATACGGGTCGGTCACGGTGACCAAGGCGCCCGCGTCGAGCAGCAGATCGACGATGCTGCGGCCGGGCGACTTCCGCTGATCGGCGGTGCCCTTCTTGTAGCTGACGCCGAGCACCAGGACCTGCGCGCCCAGGAGCCCGCTCCTGCCCAACATCTCCTCAGCCCGCTCGACGACGTACCCCGGCATCCCCTCGTTGACCTCCTGGGCCAGCTCGATGAAGCGCGAGGACCTGCCGAGACGGCGTTGCGCGAACCACGTGAAGTAGCCGGGGTCGACCGGGATGCAGTGTCCGCCGACGCCGGGACCAGGGGTGAACTTCATGAACCCGTAGGGCTTGGACGCAGCGGCGTCGAGCACCTGCCAGAAGTCGATGTCCAGGTCGTGCGCCAGGGTCGCCATCTCGTTGACCAGCGCCACGTTGACCTGCCGGAAGATGTTCTCGAAGAGCTTCGCGCACTCGGCGACGGTAGGAGACGAGACCGGGACGGTCTCCTTCACCAGGCCCGCGTAGAACGACTCGACCGCGGCCAGGGCAGCGGCGTCGGTGCCGGAGACGAGCTTCGGCGTGGTCTCGAAGTCGTGCTGCTCGTTGCCAGGGTCGATCCGCTCCGGGGAGAAACCGAGGTGGTAGTCCACCTCGGGTTGCAGACCGGACTCCTCGAGGAGCACGTCGGCCACCAGCCCCTCGGTCGTACCGGGGTACGACGTGGACTCCAGGACGACCACACCGCCGGGGCGCAGCCTCCTGCCCAAGGTGCGAGCAGCGCCCTCCACGTAGGACAGGTCCGGCTTGCCGTCCTCCAAAGGAGTGGGCACGGTGATGATGCCGATGTCGAAGCCGTTGAATCCGTAGTCGTAGCGGGCAGGATCACCCTGAGTGGGTGTGGCGAGGACCAGGCGGAACCGCCCCTCGCGCATGACGGCTGCGAGCCGCTCGTCCGAGACGTCCTCCACGTGCGAGCAACCGAGACCCAGCGCGGACAGCTTGGTCTCGTCGGAGTCCAGGCCGATGACAGTGTGGCCGACCTCAGCCGCCCGAGTCGCGAGGGGCAGCCCGACGTAGCCGAGTCCGACCACTGCAACGACGCTCACCCGCGCGACCCGCTGACATGCGCGCACGACGAGCGCTCGCGTGCGAAACTCATCCCCCGACCCCCTCGGTGAAGACCTACCGCGTGCCCGACACTGCCTTCCCCAAGGCAAGGACTCACGGCGACAGATTGAAAATGACGGTTGACTGACGATCTAACGGCATTACGCGGCACCTGTCCACCGCACAGACGGCCCATTCCGAGTTGCCGGATGCCGGGGTAGAGTCCCCCCGACTCGTGGCAGGGTGCAACGCGACACAGCGCTGCCCGATCCCGGAGCGTGCGCCTACGCTGTTGCCATGGCCTCGAAGCTGCTGATCAAGGTGACTGCCGGCGCGGATGACCCCGAGCGGTGCAACCAGGCGTTCACGGTGGCCTCTACGGCGTTGGCGTCCGGTGCCCAGGTGAGCTTGTGGCTGACCGGGGAGTCTGCGTGGTTCGCACTGCCCGGTCGCGCCGAGGAGTTCTCGCTGCCGCTGGCGGCCCCGCTCACAGAGCTTCTGGGAGCCGTTCTCGCCGACGGGACGGTGACCTTGTGCACGCAGTGCGCCGCGCGCCGTGACATCGGGGAAGGCGACGTGATCGACGGCGTGTCCATCGCCGGTGCGTCAGGTTTCGTCGAGGAGGCGCTGGCTGAGGACGTGCGCGCGCTGGTCTACTAGGTGTCCTGGCGCACGAGCCGCGCCCACAGGTGCGGCTGCAGGCCCTGGTCCACCGCAGCCATGTCGAAGGTCCACAGCAGCTCGCCCTCGACGAGGCCGTAGAGCCGGTGGCCCGCCCCGTAGGCCGCCGCGTCCTCGACGCGGGCGACCGCGTCGGTGGCGATCTCCACCTTGGCGCTCTCGGCCCTGCCGTACCAGATCTCCACGATGCCGGTCGCGTGAGCCAGCACGACCTCGAGCGAGCCGTCGGCCTTGCTCCGGAAGAAGCCGGTCTCGATCGCGCCGTTTCGCAGCCGGTTGCCCTCGGCGTCGACGACCCACGAGCGGCTCAGGTAGTGGAAGAAGGGACGACCGTCCTGGAGGAACGTGATCTCCTGGGCGAACGAGAAGGAGTCGATCGTCGGGTAGTCGCCATGGCCGTTGCCTCGCCAGGTCCCGAGCAGCCATGCGATCGGGGCACAGTCGGGGTGCAGGTTCTGCGGAATCTCGAACGGCATGCCTAGCGCTTGTCGACCCTGAAGAGCTTGACGAGCGCCAGCAGCGACACGTAGGCGGTCATCAGCACCATCGCGACCATCAGCGCGACGACAAAGGCCTCCACACCGACGGAGTCTACCGGTGGCGGTCAGCGCCGTGTGTTGAGCAGCTCTCGGGTCTCATCTGGTGTCATCGGCCGCCGCTGCCCGATGGCAGCCAGGGCGACGACGCGGTCGACCAGCTGGGAGTTGTGCTCGACGGGAACTCCCTTGGCCAAGGTGAGGACGTCTTCCATGCCGACCCGTAGGTGGCCACCCTTGGACAACGCCGCCAAGGCGACCGGCAGGGTGGACCGGCCGATCCCGGTAGCAGACCAGCTGGTGACCGCGTCGGGCATCGCGTTCACCGCGGCAACCAGCGCGTCCGCCGTGCCCGGCATACCGCCGGGAACGCCCATCACCAGGTCGCAGTGCACCCGGCCGCCGTACGGCAGACCGTGCTTGTCCAGCAGCCGGTGCAGCGCGTGGACCTGGCCCAAATCGAACAGCTCGAACTCGGGAACGACCGCACGCTCCTGGGTCAGCTGGTAGAGCTCGGTGACGAAGGGCCACGGGTTGGAGAAGACGTCGTCGCCGAAGTTCGTGGTGCCCATGGTCAGGCTGCAGGAGTCCGGCCCGGCGTCGAGCACCTTCAGCCGGTCCTCGAGCCGATCGTGCACCGAGCCGCCGGTGGAGAGCTGGACGACCAGATCGGTGTTCTCGTGCAGCGCCTCGACAGTCTCGGTGAGCCGGCTCAGCTCCAGCGTGGGGCGATGCTGGTCGTCGCGGATGTGTACGTGGATCATCGCTGCGCCCGACGCCTGACAGCGCTGGGCCGTCTCCAGGAGCTCGTCCAGCGTGGTCGGCAGCTGCGGGCAGTCGGCCTTGCTCGTCTCCGCGCCGGTCGGTGCAACGGTGATCAGCAGCTTGCTCGGGTCGGGCAACGGGTCCACCTGGGCATGGTGTCATGTCGAGATGCGCGCCGTCGTCCAGCGAGTCCTGTCCGCCTCGGTGACCGTGAGCGAGGTGGTGACCGGCTCGATCGACGGGCCCGGGCTGCTCGTCCTGGTCGGGATGACGCACTCCGACGGCCCGGCTGAGGTGACCTGGATGGCTCGCAAGATCTGGCAGCTCCGAATCATGCGCGGGGAGCGGTCGGCCGCCGACCTCGGCGCGCCTTTGCTGGTGGTCAGCCAGTTCACCTTGTACGGCGACGCACGGAAGGGCCGTCGGCCCACGTGGACCGCAGCCGCCCCGGCACCAATCTCCGAGCCGGTCTTCGACGAACTGTGCCAGGAGCTGGAGAGGATGGGGGCGAACGTGGCACGGGGGGACTTCGGAGCCGACATGCTCGTCTCACTCGTCAACGACGGGCCGGTCACGATCCTGCTGGAGAAATTCGGCACAGCCGGTCACGATTCCGTAACATGACCAGGACGCCCACGGCGTGCAGAGTCGCCGTCCGACCGGGGCAACCCCTTGACACCTGCCGCCCTGACGGGCGCGCACTTGGAGAGCGATGAGCGTGCAGCCGACCGCGAAGCGGCCGTGGTTCCGCCGTCACCGCGTGGCGGTGGTGGTCGGGATGGTGCTCGCCATCGTGGCGGCGACGTTCGGGGGCTGGCTGGTCTACCTGGACAACCAGATCTCGAACGTGCCGCGGGTGGCGCTCGACCTCGAGGAGAGACGACGCCCCGAGCGCATCACCGGCGAGGCGGCCGAGGCGGTCAACATCCTGCTGGCCGGTGCCGACGCCGGGCAGGGCCCGTCGATCGCCCAGTCGGTCGCGGGCGGGAAGTGGGAGCCGTACGCCCACCGCAGTGACACGATCATCGTCCTGCACATCACCGCGGACCGGGATGAGGCATACCTGGTCTCGGTGCCACGCGACACCTGGGCCCGCATCCCCGGGCTCGGGATGAACAAGATCAACGCGGCGTTCGCCGCGGGCGGGCCGTCGCTGTACGTGCGGACTCTGGAGGAGTTCAGCGGCCTGCGGATGGACCACCTGGCGATCATCGACTGGGAAGGCTTTCGCGAGCTGACCACGGCGATCGGTGGTGTGCCGATCACCATCCCCGAGGACATCTACGACCCATCCCAGCACGTCCAATGGGAGGCGGGACGGCAGGAGCTGGAGGGTCTGCCTGCCCTGCAGTACGTCCGGATGCGCTACGGCCTGGAGGACGGCGATTTCGACCGGATCAAGCGCCAGCAGAACTTCCTGCGTGCCTTCATGCAGAAGATGCTTTCGAGCGGCACCACCTCGAACCCGATCAAGCTGACCAACTCGGTCGAGGCGATCGTCAAGTACCTCACCGTGGACGACGAGTTCACCAACGGACAGATGCGCAGCCTGGCCCTGTCGATGCGGTCGTTGTCGGAGGAGGACGTCACCTTCATCACGGTGCCTCGCCGGCGTTACGCCACGATTGACGGGCAGAGCGTGGTCCTCGCGCACCAGAAGCAGACCCGAGACCTCTTCCGTGCCGTGGGCAACGACGAGCTCGACGACTACCTGGACGAGTACGGACGACAGGAAGTGCTGGGGAAGGCCAAGTCCATCAGCTGAGTGCCCGCCCTGCCCGGTGGGCGGCTGTCAGCCGCTCGACTGGTCTGGTCCAGTAGGTAAGGCTTTTCGACGAGCGGCCTGCCCGGCGGAGGGTCCGCTCGGGCGCTAGATCGAGACGTTGACCTCGGCGATCGAGCCCTGCTGTGCGACCACCCGCCGGTCGACGACATCCGCCCTCGGTGCCAGCGTGCGCAGCGTCCACTCGCCGGGAGCAGCGAAGAAGCGAAACTGGCCGGTGACCGACGTCGGTACCTCGGCGGTGAACTCACCGGTCCGGTCGAGCAGCCGGACGTAGGCGTTGCCCACCGGCTGCTCGCCTCTGGTCACCACGCCCTGGATCACGGACTCCTTTGTGACGTCGACGCCTTCGAGCGAGACGCCGCCCGTGGTAGCACCACACATGTCAGTTCCTCTCTGGGGTTTCGAGACGCTCGCTTCGCTCGCTCCTCAACCACCGGGGCCGCCTCGCTCGCTCCTCAACCACCGGGCGCCTTCGACCGCCGGGACGAGATCAGCTTGCTGTGCCGGGCTCGTCGCCGAGGACGATCGGTACGCCGATCAGGGAGCCGTACTCGGTCCAGGAGCCGTCGTAGTTCTTCGTGCTCTGCTCCCCGAGGAGCTCGTGCAAGACGAACCAGGTGTGCGAGGAGCGCTCGCCGATCCGGCAGTAGGCGATCGTGTCCTTGCCCCAGTCGACGCCGGCCTGGGTGTAGAGCTCCTTGAGCTCCTCGTCGGACTTGAACGTGCCATCATCGTTGGCCGCCTTGCTCCACGGCACGTTGCCCGCAGTGGGGATGTGGCCGGCCCGCTGCGCCTGCTCCTGTGGCAGGTGCGCTGGAGCGAGCAGCCGCCCGGCGTACTCGTCGGGGCTGCGGACGTCGATCAGGTTCTTCACGCCGATCGCTTCGACCACCTCGTCGCGGAAGGCCCGGATGTCGGTGTCCTGGTCCTGCGCGGTGAACGTCGTCTGCTCGCGCGTGGGAACCTCGTCGACCAGCTCGCGGCTGTCGAGCTCCCACTTCTTGCGGCCGCCGTCGAGAAGCTTGACGTCCTGGTGGCCGTAGAGCTTGAAGTACCAGTACGCATAGGCGGCGAACCAGTTGTTGTTGCCGCCGTACAGGACGACCGTGTCCTCGTTGCCGACCCCGCGCTCGGAGAGCAGGGCGGCGAACTGGTCCTTGTTCACCGCGTCGCGGCGGACCTGGTCCTGCAGGTCGGTGGTCCAGTCGAGCTTGATCGCGCCCCGGATGTGTCCCTTGTCGTAGGCGGTGGTGTCCTCGTCGACCTCGACGATGACGACCTTCGGGTCGTCGAGATGCTGCTCGACCCAGTCGGCGGTGACCAGGGCTGTTTCGCGGCTCATGGGAGACCTTTCGTGTGCGGTTCGATGGCGGGGCGCCGCCGGAATCCGGCGGCGTCGATCCGATGGGCTGGAGGTGAGCTCGGTCAGAAAGCTGCCGGAAGACTCACGAGGGGGGACGTGCCGACGCGGCTCGCCAGAGATGGCCGCCGTCGGAACTCAGCCGAGATGGGCTGTGAGGTCCCGTCAGGACCTACGACACAGCGCCGAGCGCACGCGGCAGTGATCCACCGCTCGGCGCTTGGTCAGCATGGTCGAGGACACCCCACGAAGGTAGCCGCTGGGTCCGTAACCCCGGTAACGCACGTCTTGGGATGTGGACAAGCGTTTCACTTTTCGGAACAGGGGAGAGGCCCCCGCCCGACGCGGACGTCGGCGCGGAGGCCCCTCAGAGGCTCGTCGCAGTAGCCGTGGGAGGTCAGCAACTGCGCGAACCCGCTTCAGCGCCCAGGCGCGCGGCACGCGCCCGGTGCATGATTGTGGATCTTCCCCTGGACCCCCACTCAGAAACTGGCCTGGCGGCCTCGCCTCGGCGGGACTACGACTCCCCTGTCGCGCCCGATACTTCCTGGGTCCGACCATACAACGTGCGAGAAGCTCGCCGGTTACGCCGACCCGTAGCGCAGACGCCGCCGGTCTAGACGACGCGGTGGGTGCTCGCAGGCCCGCCGCAGGAAGGGACTGGACTCAGGTGCCGCCACCGGCGAACGGCGGCAGGATCTCCACGGTGTCGCCCGGCCGGACGGTGACATGGTGCCGATCCCTTGCGCCGACCGGCCGGTCCCCGACGAGCAGCGAGCAGACTCCGAGCACCTGTCGCCAGCGGGGACGGTCGACGTGCCTGGCCAGCGCGAGGTCGAGCACAGCGGCCACAGTGGTGTCCGAGGAGAGGGGGAACAGGTCCTGGTCGGTCCCGGCGGCCGCGCGCGCGGCCGCCCAGTAGCGCACGGTGACCACGCCCTGAGAGCTCGCTGGAACCTCCTGCACGTTGGGTATCCTGCCGCATGGGCACCCTGCTGCTGCTGACGAGCGCACTCCAGCCGTCGGCGGAGGTGCTGCCTGCGCTCGGCCTGCTGCCGCACCAGGTCCGGATCGTCCCGGCAGAGGGCAGCGCGCTGCTCGACGCGCCGCACTGCGACCTCCTGCTCGTCGACGGCCGTCACGACCTCGCCCATGCCCGCGACCTGTGCCGGCTGATCCGCACCACGGGGCTGGACGTGCCGCTGCTGCTGGTGATGACCGAAGGCGGGCTCTCCGTGGTGAGCGCCGACTGGGGGGTCGACGACGTAGTGCTGTGCACCGCGGGTCCGGCTGAGCTCGATGCCCGGCTCCGGCTGGCGCTGGGCCGTCTCGCGTCGGCGCGCGACCGCGAGGATCCCGACGCGCACCTGATCCGGTCCGGCGAGATCGTGGTGGACGACTCGACCTACACCGCCAGGCTCGGAGGCAGTCCGCTCGACCTGACCTTCAAGGAGTTCGAGCTGCTGAAGTACCTCGCCCAGCACCCGGGGCGGGTGTTCACCCGCGACCAGCTGCTGCAGGAGGTGTGGGGTTATGACTACTTCGGCGGCACCCGCACCGTTGACGTGCACGTGCGCCGCTTGCGCGCCAAGCTCGGCCCGGAGCACGAGACACTGATCGGCACAGTTCGCAACGTGGGCTACCGCTTCGTGCTGCCGGCCAAGGCCGCCTCTCCGGCGGACACCTGAGCGCACCCGTGGGCGGCCACGTTCCCGTAGCCGCCCACGTGGTCGATGTGCAGTTGTCGGTTTCCCCTGAGTCGGCTAACTCACGGCTGCACGGTGATGCGGTTGGTCTCCACCGGGGTGTAGGGCGTGTTCTCCGGCTTCGCCAGGTACGCCGCGAGAGCGTCGATGTCGAGCCCGCCGAAGTACTTGTCGGTCCCCTCGGCGAACACGCTGAAGCCGTCACCGCCGTCGGAGAGGAACGAGTTGGCCGTGACCCGGTACGTGCGGCCCTCCTCCAGCGGCTCACCGTTCACCTCGACGGTGTCCCGCACGACGCGAGATCCCGATGGCTGCGAGGAGTCGTAGGTGTAGGTAAGCCCCGAGACCTGCAGGATCTTCGGTGCGGCCACGGAGTTCACTCCTGACCACTGCTCCTCGAGCAGCGCCAGGATCTGAGTCCCGGTCAGGTCCATCGCGACGTCGTAGTTGTTGAACGGCTGGGTGCTGAACGCCGAGCCGTAGGTGACGTCTCCGTCCTCCTGGGCCAAGAGGTCCGCACGGATGCCGCCGGGGTTCATGAACGCGACCTCCGGGGCCGGCCCGCCTGCAAGCAGGGACTCGTCGGCCCTCTGCGCGTCGGCGATCAGGTTGCCCAGGGGTGACTCCCCGCTCTGGTCGGCAGTCTTCGTCACACAGCTGGTGTCGCCGCACGTGGACGCCGCGGCCTCGTTCAGCGAGCCGATCACCTTCGACTCGATCGGGGCCACCAGCTCCTTGTACCTCGCGATCAGCTCGGTGAGCGCCTGCGCCTTCTCCACCGTCTGGGTCACGATCCGGTTGTTCGCGCGTGCGAACTCTCGGACGATGTCACCGGTGCGCCGGTCGACGGTGAAGTCGATCTCGGTCACCACACGCCCGAGACTCGCGGCGCTGGTGACCAGCCTCGGCGCCCCGGCCGGGTCCTCGAGCGTGCAGTTGTAGGCCTGGTGAGTGTGCCCGGTCAGCACCATGTCGATCCGCGAGCTCAGGTTGTCGTGGATCTCCACGATCGGGCCGGAGATGCCCGGGCAGCCGTTGTACGCGGCTGCTGAAGGGAATCCGCCCTCGTGCACGAGTACCACGATCGACTTGACCCCACGGGCGTACAGCCGGCGTGCTACCCGGTTCGCGGTGTCCGCCTCGTCGGTGAACTCCAGGCCGCGTACGCCGGCCTTGGTGACGATGTTCGGGGTGTCCTCGAGGGTCATCCCGATGAAGCCCACCGGAACGCCCTTGTAGGTCTTCACCTCGACCGCGGGGAGGATGGTCTTCCCGGTCCGGTCACGGATCACGTTTGCCGCGAGGTACTGGAAGTCCGCGCCCTCGAACCGGCCGTCCGGGCAGGAGTTCTGGTTTTCCTTGCCGTCGGGCCCGTCCTTGATGCACCCGCCCTGCTGCATGCGGACCAGCTCGCGCCAGCCCTCGTCGAACTCGTGGTTGCCGACGCTGGCCACCTTGAGCCTCATCTGGTTCATCGCCTCGATGGTCGGCTCGTCATGGAACGCCGCGCTGACCAGGGGGGTGGCACCGATGAGGTCACCGGCCGCGACTCCGACGGGACGGCGGCCTTCGGCGCGAGCCTCCTGACGCAGCTGACGCAGGTGCGTGGCGAGGTACTCGGCTCCGCCCGCCCGAGTGCCCTCGACGGCGCCCGACGAGGACGATGTGCTGGGCTCGAGCTGGCCGTGGAAGTCGTTGATCGACAGCAGCCTCCAGTTGACTCTCCGGCTCTGGTGGCGCGCGGAGGAACCGCTGCGCTCCGCGTCCGCCACCTCGGTCACTGCGGGCTGGTCAGTGCCCTGGACAGTGGTCTGGGTCGGCGTGGCCGCGCTGCCGGCGGCAGTGGTGGTGAGCATCGCGGCCGAGGTGGCGGCGGCGACAGCCAGGGCGGTGAGCGCTGACGCGCGGCGCCTGGTCCCGAGACGGGTCATGGGCGGTGGTCTCCTCATCAGGTTGGTTGCTCGCTTCGCCGGACGACTCGGGCGAGAGCAAGGGGCGAACACGCGGCTTGGTCGCGCGGGCCCCGGGACATACTGGCTCATCAGCCTACGAAAAGGAGTCGCCGACACGAACGTTCTATGGTGCCCAGGTGACGACTTACCCCTCGGGCGCTGCCGAGCCCTCGGTGACCAGGGTCGAGCCCGCCGACTTCTCGTGGGAGCACCCAGCACAGGGTCGGGCGACTGCCCAGGCGGTTCGCCGGATCCTGGCCGAGGCGGCCTCGGCCGACGGCCGGAGCCCGTTGAACGAGCAGGCACTGCTGTCGCTGCGCCATGAGGGGTTGTCCCGGTCCAGCATGTGGAGCGCCCGGTCGGCGGGTCCGGACGGGGACCAGATCAGCGGCTTCGCGCTGGTGGACCGGGTGCCCGGCGCCCCGAGCGGCTCCGGACAACCGGACGCCGGGGCCGACGCCGCAGAAGCGGACCTGGTGGTCGCACCGTCCGCCCGCGGACACGGGGTCGGTCGGGCACTGGCGGAGGCGGTGCTCACGGCGTTCGGGGAGAGCCGGCTGTCGGCGTGGTCCCACGGGAACCATCCCGCGGCCCAGGCCCTGGCGTCCTCGCTCGGCTTCGAGCGGGTGCGGGATCTGTGGCTGATGCGCCGCTCGATGACCGATGACCTTCCGACGCTCACCGTCCCCGATCAGTTCGTCGTCCGCGCCTTCCGCCCAGGCCAGGACGAGGACGCCTTCTTGGCCCTGAACGCGGCGGCGTTCGCGAACCACCCCGAGCAGGGTTCGATGACCCGCGCCGACCTGGACCACCGGATGGAGGAGCCGTGGTTCGACCCGGCCGGCTTCTTGGTCGCCGAGCGGCAGGGCTCAGGACCCGCGGAGCTGGTCGGGTTCCACTGGACGAAGCAGCATGGTGGCGAGCCGCCGTACGGCGAGGTCTACGTGGTCGGCGTCTCGCCTGCCGCCCAGGGGACCGGGCTGGGCAGGACGTTGACGCTGGCCGGGCTGCACCACCTGCGCGGCACCGGCGTGTCCGAGGTGATCCTCTACGTGGAGTCGGACAACGCGCCGGCGATCGCAGTGTACGAGCGGCTCGGGTTCACCCACGCGCTCGAGGACACCGATGTGATGTACCAGCGCTAGCCGCAACGCGCCGCGGCTCGGTGCCGACGTCAGTCGAGCGCTGCCTTGAGCTTGCCGGCGACCTCCATCGCGGCCGTTCGGCCACTGCGGCCCACGCCCACCATGCTCAAGAAGCCGTGGACCAGGCCCGGGTACCTGGTGGTCTCCACGGGGACTCCTGCCTCGGCAAGCAGCCGCGCGTAGGCCTCGCCCTCGTCGCGCAACGGGTCGAACCCGGCAGTGACGACGTGAGCGGGTGCCAGCCCCTCGGGTACGGGCGCGGTGAACCGGACGGACACCCGCGGGTCACGGCGGTCGGGTCCGGAGCGAAGGTACGCATCTTCGGCCAGGTCCATGAAGGCAGTGGTGAGGTAGAAGCCCTCGCCGAAGACTCGACGGCTCCGGCTTCGCTCGGCCATGTCCGTCACCGGATAGACCAGCAGCTGATGCCTGACCGGAAGGCCATCCTCGGCGGCACGCGTCGCGACCACGGCGCTCAGGTAGCCACCGGCGGAGTCACCTCCCACGGCGATCCGGTCCGGGTCGATGCCGAGCAGCGCGCAGTTGCCCGTCACCCATCGGTAGGCCGCCCAGCAGTCGTCGACAGCGGCCGGGAACGGGTGCTCCGGCGCGAGCCGGTAGTCGACCGAGAGCACCCGGACGTCGGCATTCTCGGCGAGGAAGCGGCATACCGGGTCGTGGCTGTCGAGGTCGCCGTACATCATCGCGCCGCCGTGCACGAAGAACAGCAGCGGCGCCCCCGCCCCCGTTGAGATGGGGCCCGCGCCCGTTGAGATGGGGCCCGCGCCCGTTGAGATGGGGCCCGTGCCCGTTGAGATGGGGCCCGAGGAGCGTGGCACGTACAGCCGCGCCGGAATCGGTCCGTCCGGTGTGGGGACCAGCAGGTCGCAGACCGTGCCGATGGGCTGCGACCCACCGACCAGCCGCGTCTGGCGCCGCATCGCCTTGCGGGCGGCCTGGGTGGACAGGGTCTCCACCGCCGGCTCGCGGCGCAGCCGTCGCAGGCGGAGCAGCAGCTGCATCTCCACGTCGAGCCGCTGGCCGTCCACGACCACCGACCTGCCGGCGAGCGCCCGCTGCACCGCCGTGGGCAGCCGCAGCAGGGCCCGCAGCAGCCAGGCCTCGACGGATCGCATGCGAGCACAACCTACTCGTCGCAACCCGTCGTTCACCCACAAGTGTCACCATGAGCAGATGACCACCAGCGAGCAGCAGGCTGCGCCCGGCACCTCCGCGGAACTGAGCGAAGACGGTGCCGCCGCCCTCGACCAGGAGTTCCCCGACCGGTTCCTCGATCGGGAGCTGTCCTGGCTGCACTTCAACACCCGGGTGCTCGAGCTCGCCGAGGACGACAGACTCCCCCTGCTGGAACGCCTACGTTTCCTGGCGATCTTCGCCTCCAACCTCGACGAGTTCTTCATGGTGCGGGTGGCCGGCCTGAAGCGCAGGATCGCCGCCGGTGTCGCCGTACCGACCGTCGCCGGGCTGATGCCGCGCGAGGTGCTCTCCCAGATCCTGCGCACGACCGGTGAGCTGATGCAGCGGCAGGCGGCCCTCTTCCGCGACGACCTGGTCCCTGCGCTCGCCAAGGAGGAGATCGAGCTGCTGCGGTGGGCCGACCTGGACAAGGAGGAGCAGAAGCAGTGCAAGAAGCTGTTCAAGGAGCGCGTCTTCCCGGTCCTGACTCCGCTGGCGGTGGACCCTGCGCACCCGTTCCCCTACATCTCCGGCCTGTCGCTGAACCTGGCCGTCCTGGCCCGCAACCCGAAGTCCGGCAAGGAGCACTTCGCGCGGGTCAAGGTACCCCCGATCTTCGCCCGGTTCGTACCGGTGGGCGAGCAGCGGTTCGTCCCGATGGAAGACGTGATGGCCGAGCACCTCAAGCACCTCTTCCCGGGCATGCAGGTGGTCGCCGTCCACACGTTCCGGGTGACCCGCAACGAGGACCTCGAGGTGGAGGAGGACGACGCCGAGAACCTGCTCGCGGCGCTGGAGAACCAGCTGCTGCGGCGTCGGTTCGGTCCCGCCGTCCGGCTGGAGGTGGAGGAGTCGATCGACGAGCACATCCTCGAGCTGCTGGTCTCCGAGCTCGGCGTGTCGGCGGCGGAGGTGATGCGCCTTCCCGGACCCCTCGACCTCAGCGGGCTGCTCGGGATCGTCGAGCTGGACCGAGCCGAGCTGAAGTACCCGGCCTTCGTCCCGACCACGCACGGCGACCTCGCCGAGGTCGAGTCGTCGTCGCCGGTCGACGTGTTCTCGGCCCTGCAGCGCCGCGACGTACTCCTGCACCACCCGTACGACTCCTTCTCCACCTCCGTGCAGCGGTTCATCGAGCAGGCGGCCGCCGACCCGCACGTGCTCGCGATCAAGCAGACGCTGTACCGGACCTCGGGTGACTCACCGATCATCGACGCACTCATCGACGCCGCCGAGTCGGGCAAGCAGGTGCTGGTCATCGTCGAGATCAAGGCCCGGTTCGACGAGCACGCCAACATTCGCTGGGCACGGCAGCTCGAGCATGCCGGCTGTCACGTCGTCTACGGCCTGATCGGGCTGAAGACGCACTCGAAGCTCGCGCTGGTCGTGCGCGACGAGCCGGAGGGGATCCGCCGGTACGCGCACATCGGGACCGGCAACTACAACCCGAAGACCGCGCGCTACTACGAGGACTTCGGCCTGCTCACCTCGCACCCGGAGATCGGCGAGGATGTCGCCCTGCTGTTCAACAACCTGTCCGGGTTCTCGCGGCAGCTGCACTACCACCGGCTGCTGGTCGCCCCTGACTCACTGCGAGAGGGGCTGATCGAGCGGATCCGGTCGGAGGTGACCAACCACCGGGAGGGGAAGCCGGCGCGGATCAGGGTGAAGGCGAACTCGATCGTCGACGAGTCGGTGGTCGACGAGCTCTACCTGGCCTCCCGGGCCGGAGTGCCGGTCGACCTGCTCACCCGCAGCATCTGCGCCGTCCGGCCCGAGGTCCCTGGGTTGTCCGAGACGGTCCGAGTGCGTTCGGTGCTGGGCCGCTTCCTGGAGCACAGCAGGATCTTCTGGTTCGAGAACGCCGGCGAGCCGCAGGCCTGGATCGGCTCTGCTGACCTGATGCACCGCAACCTCGACCGTCGGGTGGAGGCCCTGGTCCAGCTGCCGGGTGAGCGCCAGGTCGAGGAGGTCGGCCGCATCCTGGACGCCGCGTTCGACGAGGGGACGGCGACGTGGGCGCTGCAGTCCGACGGCCACTGGATCCGGCACGCTCACGACCAGGACGGCACCCCGCTGCGTGACCTCCAGGAGACCCTGATCACCGCCAGCCGCCGGCGTCGTACCGCACAGTGACCGCCAGTGCGAGCAGCCCGACCGCGACCCTTCTGTACACCTGGGGTTAACCCTCTCTTCGCCCGAGTTGGTGTGAGACTAGCCGCATGCCAGGCGCCGCCGAGATCGCAGCGGCCGGTGCCGTGGTCAGCCGCAAGGCGTCGACGGGCAACGAGGTGCTGCTGGTGCACCGGCCCAAGTACGACGACTGGTCCTTCCCGAAGGGCAAGGTCGACCCGGGCGAGCACGTCACCGCAGCAGCGGTGCGCGAGGTGGCCGAGGAGACCGGCCTCGACATCCGGCTCGGTCCGCCGCTCGGCACCCAGCGCTACCACGTGGCCGGCGGCACCCAGGCCAAGGAGGCTCACTACTGGGTGGGGCGGGTCGTGGGCGGGGACGACGTGTCGGCGTACTCCCCTAACCACGAGATCGACGCGGTCAGCTGGGTTCCCGCGGACCTGGCGGCGCAGCGACTGACCTACCGCCGCGACCGCGAGACCCTCGCCGTACTGGAGGCGGTCGGGAAGAAGACCCACCCACTGATCGTCCTGCGCCACGCCCGCGCTCGCCCGCGACGGTCCTGGAAGGGCGATGACCGCAAACGCCCACTGTCGAGGGTTGGTGAGTTCCAGGCCGAGCAGCTGGTCCCGGTGCTCAGTGCCTTCGGTGCGCAACGGCTGCTCAGCTCGAGCAGCCGGCGGTGCTGGCAGACGGTGTCCGCGTACGCCGACGTGGTCGACGCCGAGATCGAGGTGACCGATGCGCTCTCGCAGGAGGATGCGACCTCCGAGTCGGTGAGGGAGCAGGTAGGCGTGCTCCTGGCGGCCAAGGAAGCCTCGGTGCTGTGCACGCACCGCCCGGTGCTGCCGTGGGTGTTCGAGGCACTCGGCCTGGAGGATCCCAAGCTCGAACCCGGATCGATCCTGGTGGCCCACCACCGCCGCGGGAAGGTGCGCGCCACGGAGCAGCACGCGGTGGCGTTCCACTGAGCCCGGCCGCGGGAGGTTAACACCGCGGCGCGATATGCGGCGAGCGTTCACCCTGCGTTCATCTGCTCCGACGCATCACTTCACCTGGCCTGCCTAGCGTCACCAGTGACTTCGCAGACAGCGAAACCACGATCTCCACGAAAGGCACCAGAAGTGATCCGCAACCTTACGCGCCGGGCACTCGCGCCGACCGCTCTCGCAGCGTCGCTCGCCTTGACCCTCGCCGCGTGCGGCGGCCAGAGCGCCGGCGATGAAGGCTCCGGCTCCGATGGCGGCTCCACCGGCGCCTCGGGCTCCGTCGCCATCGATGGTTCCTCGACCGTCTTCCCGCTCAGTGACGCCGCGGCCGAACTGCTCAGCGAGGAGAACCCGGGCATCAAGGTGACGGTCGGCACGTCGGGCACCGGCGGCGGCTTCGAGGCCTTCTGCGCCGACAAGACCGACATCTCCGACGCATCCCGTCCGATCGACGAGGAGGAGGAGGTTCCCCTCTGCAAGGAGGGCGGTGTCGACTACACCGAGCTCCAGGTGGCGACCGACGCCCTGACTGTCGTCGTCCCGAAGGACTTCGAGGTCGACTGCATCACCACCGACCAGCTCAAGACGATGTGGGAGCCGGCCGCCCAGGGCAAGATCACCAACTGGAACCAGGTCGACCCCAGCTTCCCGGACACCGAGCTCAGCCTCTTCGGCCCGGGGACCGACTCGGGCACGTTCGACTACTTCACCGACGAGATCAACGGTGAGGAGGGCGCTTCCCGCTCCGACTACGAGTCCTCCGAGGACGACAACGTGATCGTCGAGGGTGTGGCCAACACCGAGGGCGCGCTGGGGTACTTCGGCTTCAGCTACTACGAGGAGAACGCCGAGACGCTGAAGGCACTCGAGGTCGACTCCGGTGACGGCTGCGTGGCTCCCTCGGTCGAGTCGGCACAGAGCGGCGAGTACACCCCCTTGTCCCGCCCGCTGTTCATCTACGTGAACAAGCAGTCGTACGCCGACAAGGCGGCCGTCAAGGAGTACGTCGACTTCTACATCTCGAACCTGGTCGACATCGCAGAGGCGGCCGAGTTCATTCCGCTGAACGACGACCAGCTCGCCAAGACGCAGTCCACCCTCGACGAGGAGCTGTAGTCCGCATCCGATGACGAGCAACACCACTGCGCAGAGCCCGTCGGCCTCGACGGGCTCTGGGCCGTTCCCAGGAGACCTCGACCTCACCCGAAAGCCCAGGAGAGGTGAGTCGCTGGTCATGGCCGTGCTGCGGGCGGCGGCCTTCGTGTCGGTCTTCACCACGATCGGCATCGTGGTCTCCCTCGCCGTCCCGGTCGTCAACTTCTTCGGCAAGGTGTCGGTGTGGGACTTCCTGACCGGCACCGACTGGTCGCCCAACCTGGCGCCCCAGTCCTTCGGGGTGCTCCCGCTGGTCGGTGGCACCTTGATGGTGACCGCCATCGGGCTGGTCGTCGCCGTACCTCTCGGACTCGGCGCCGCGATGTACCTCTCTGAGTACGCCAGCGCCCGGAACCGAGCGAGGCTCAAGCCGATCCTGGAGCTGCTGGCCGGCATCCCCTCGGTGGTTTACGGGTTCTTCGCCCTGTCCTTCGTCACGCCAGCCGTGCTGCAGGACCTGCTCGGCATGGAGGTCGGGTTCACCAACGCGCTCAGTGCGGGAATCGTGCTCGGGGTGATGATCATCCCGACGGTGGCCTCACTGTCAGAGGACGCCATGAGCGCGGTCCCCCAGGCACTGCGTCAGGGCTCGTTCGCGATGGGTGCGAACCGGATGCAGACCACCCTGCGGGTGGTGTTCCCGGCTGCGATCTCCGGCATCGCCGCAGCCGTCGTGCTCGGACTGTCCCGCGCCATCGGTGAGACGATGATCGTCGCGCTCGCGTCGGGGTCGCAGCCCAACCTCTCGGCTGACCCACGCGAGGGGATGCAGACGATGACCGGTTTCATCGCGGCCACCGCCGGCGGCGAGAACCCGGTCGGCTCCACCTCCTACAACACGCTTTTCGCGGTCGGCCTGCTGCTGTTCCTGATGACCCTGGTCATCAACGTCGTCAGCATCGCACTGGTCCGTCGCTACCGGCAGGCCTACTGATGACCACGACCCAGATCAAGCCCGGCAGGCGGCGCGAAGAAGGCACTCGCGTGCTGGACACCGGCCAGAACCACGAGCGCAACGCGGGGTCCCTCGCGTTCCTGGTCGCGCTCTGGTGCTCGCTCGCCTTCGGCGTCCTGGTGCTGCTGGTCCTGATCGCGAGCACGGCGCTCGACGGTGCGCCAAGGCTCGACGCGAACCTCTTCACCGAGTACTCCTCGACCCTTTTCGAGGAGGAGACCGGCGTCCGGGCCGGCATCCTCGGGAGCCTGTGGCTGATGGTGACCACGGCGGTGATGTCCGTCCCGCTGGGAATCGCCGCCGCCCTGTACCTCGAGGAGTTCGCCAACCCCACCCGGTGGTACAACCGGCTGATCGAGGTCAACCTGCAGAACCTCGCGGCGGTTCCCTCGGTGATCTATGGCCTGCTGGCTCTCGGCCTGCTGGCGCTGCGCGGGTTCCGGCAGACGTCCCTGGTGATCGGCGGGGCACTGGCGCTGACCCTGCTGATCCTGCCGGTCATCATCATCACCACCCGGGAGTCGATCCGTGCGGTCCCGCGCGAGATCCGGGACGGCTCGCTGGCGCTCGGCGCCACGTTGTGGCAGACCACCTGGCGCCAGTCGCTGCCCTCGGCGATCCCCGGCATCGCGACCGGGACGATCCTGGCGCTGTCCCGCGCGATCGGCGAGGCCGCTCCCCTGCTGCTGCTCGGCGTCGCCACCGGTATCCGGTTCGACCCGAACGGGATCTTGAGCCAGTTCACCGCGCTGCCGATCCAGATCTTCACCATGTCCAGCCAGCCCCAGGAGGAGTTCCAGACGGCCGCGGCGGCTGCGATCATCGTGCTGCTGGTCATGATCCTCGTCCTGAACGGACTCGCCATCTACATCCGCAACCACTACCAGCGCCGCTGGTGAGGAACCAACTGATGACAACCAAGCCCGCCACCGCCAACACCCGCGACTCGGTCTACGGAGCGGCCAACCTCGCCGAGGTCGCCGACACCGGGGAGCACGTCGTGCCCGACCTGCCGCAGGAGCCGGTGATCGAGGCCACCGACCTGAACGTCTACTACGGCGACTTCCATGCCGTGCACGACGTGAACCTGGCGTTCGGACGGGGTGAGATCACCGCACTCATCGGCCCCTCCGGCTGCGGCAAGTCCACGGTGCTGCGCTGCCTGAACCGGATGAACGACCTGGTGATCGGTGCCCGGGTCACCGGCGCGGTCACCTACCACGGGCAGAACGTCTACGGGCCGAAGGTGGACCCGATCGAGGTACGACGCCGCATCGGCATGGTCTTCCAGAAGCCGAACCCGTTCCCCAAGTCGATCTACGACAACATCGCCTACGGCCCGCGGGTGACGGGGATGAAGGTCGACAACATGGACGACCTCGTCGAGGAGGCGCTGCACAGTGCGGCGCTGTGGGACGAGGTCAAGGACAAGCTCAAGCAGTCGGCGTACGGCCTGTCGGGTGGCCAGCAGCAGAGGCTGTGCATCGCACGGACGGTCGCCACCCGGCCTGATGTGATCTTGATGGACGAGCCGTGTTCCTCGCTGGACCCGATCGCGACCTCCCGCATCGAGGACCTGATGCTGGAGATGCGCAAGGACTACGCGCTGATCGTGGTGACCCACAACATGCAGCAGGCGGCGCGGGTCTCGGACCGGACCGCGTTCTTCACCGCGCGGCCCGACGAGACCACCGGGAACCGGACCGGGCTGCTCGTCGAGTACAACCTGACCAACCGGATCTTCTCGAACCCCGACGACAGCCGCACCGAGGCCTACATCTCCGGCCGCTTCGGCTGAGGGTCAGGGGAGGACCTCGAGGAGGTAGTGCGTCAGCCAGTAGCACAGCGCGGCGGCCAGCCCGGCCATCGGGAAGGTCAGCACCCACGCGGTCACGATCGAGCGGGCCACCCCCCAACGAACCGCCGAGAAGCGCTTGCTGGCACCGACCCCCATCACCGCCGAGGTGATCGTGTGCGTGGTGGAGATCGGCGCCTCGAAGGCGAACGCGGTGGTGTAGAGAACACCGGCCGCCACCGACTCCGCCGCGAATCCCCGCGGCGGGTCCAGGTGGATGATGCGGCGCCCCAGGGTACGCATGATCCGCCAGCCGCCGGAGTAGGTGCCGAGCGAGATGGCCGCCGCGGCGGCGACGATCACCCACACCGGTAGCGGGTCACCGCTCGCCACGTACCCGCCGGCGAGCAGCGCGAGGAAGATGACACCCATCGTCTTCTGCGCGTCCTGCAGTCCGTGCCCCAGCGCCATCGCAGCCGCCGAGACGGTCTGTGCGAGGCGAAAGCCACGGTTGGTGCGAGAGGGGTTGCTGCGCCGGAAGGCCCACATGATCGCCAGCATCAGCGCGAATGCCGCCGCGAACCCGAACAGGGGCGAGGCGATCATCGGGATCACGATCTTGTCCAGGATCACGTCCCACTTCACCGAGTCGAATACCGCGCCCTGGAGGGCGCCGTAGGCCATCGCGGCCCCTCCGAGCCCGCCGATCAGGGCGTGGGAGGAGGAGGACGGCAGTCCGAAGTACCAGGTGAACAGGTTCCACGCGATGGCCCCGATCAACCCGGACATCACCACGATGAGCCCGGCGGTGCCGGCTGGTGGGGTGATCACCTCGCTGACGGTCTTGGCGACCTTCTGGCCCAGGAAGGCACCGACGAAGTTCATCACCGCCGCCATGATCAACGCGACCCGCGGGGTCAGGGCTCGGGTGGAGACGGAGGTGGCGATCGCGTTCGCGGCGTCGTGGAACCCGTTGGTGTAGTCGAAGACGAGGGCAACCACGACGACCGCGATGATGATCGCGAGCTCCACCGGTCAGGACTCCTTGACCGCGATCTGCTCGATGATGTTGGCAACCTTCTCGAACGCGTCGATCGCCGCCTCGAGCGAGTCGACGACGTCCTTGAGCTTGAGCACCTCCAAGGCCTCGTACCCGCCGCCGAACAGCTTCGCGAGGATCCTGCGGTAGCTCTTGTCGCCGGTGTTCTCGAGGCGGTTGATCTCGATCCAGTACTCCTCGAGGTTCTTCATGCTCTGCAGACGCGGCATCGACTCGGAGGTGAGGTCGGCTGCTCGTTGGAGCACTTCGACCTGGGTGGCCAGCTCGCCTGGCAGCTCGTGGATCTCGTAGAGCAGGACCAGGTCGACGGCCTCCTCCATGAAGTCCATCACGTCGTCGAGGCTGGAGGCCAGGGAGTAGATGTCCTCCCGGTCGAAGGGCGTGACGAAGGTGCTGTTGACGCGGCGGACGATGGCGTGGGTGGTCTCGTCGGCGGCGTGCTCGGCGTCCCGCATCCGCTTCGCGATCGCGTGCCGGTCGTTCCCGGTCCCCAGGATCTCGGCAAGGAGTGCGGCCCCGTCGACGAGGTGGGCGGCGGACTCGGCGAACAGGTCGTAGAACGTCGTGTCGACAGGCCGGAAGCGCAGGGGCACGACGAACTCCTGGGTCGCAAGGGAAGCAGAGCCACGCACATGCTAGGCGGTGCCGGGGCACGGCCCGCAAGCGAGGGCCGATCGGGCCGGGTCGCGCCGGGAATCTCGAGGTGCTGCCTACGAGCGGCTGTGGCCCTGCTGTGCCGGGATCCTGTGCGCCAGCCCGAGCAGCCTGTCCACCTCGTCCTGGCTCATCGATTCCTCGGACTCCGATGCGGCGATGATCAGGTTCGTGGTCAGCTCAACCTCCGCGAGGAGCTCCGCATCCTCCAGCGGGACGTTCAGCTGGTCGTCCATGACGCCGCTCTCCCTCCACGCCGATGTCCCCACGACGGCGGACCAAGTAACCGTGTGCTCCCTGTATTCTCCCCGACACCTTGTGGTCTACCCATAGTCACTTTCGGGCAAACGAGAAGGCCCCGACTGGGTAGTCGGGGCCTTCTGCGATGCCTAGGTCAGGCGTCTCCAGATCACGAGATGATCACAGAGGGCGAACGTTCTCCGCCTGCGGGCCCTTGGGACCCTGGGTGACGTCGAACTCGACCTTCTGGTTCTCATCGAGCGACTTGTAGCCGTTCGTCTGGATGGCCGAGTAGTGCACGAAGACGTCGTCTCCGCCGTCCTCTTGCGCGATGAAGCCGAAACCCTTCTCGGCGTTGAACCACTTGACAGTGCCCTGAGCCATGCTCACTTACTCCTCTAACGGGGCGAGGAACCGCCACTTCGGCGGCCCCGCAGCAGATGCGGTGAAACGCCGTACCCCCTCGAAAAGCACCGAGCACTTGCACAGGCCATCTGAGAAGAAACGCCGTCGGATTCACAAACTCCGCGGGCGTCCGACCTGCTGGAACTTGCATCCTGCTGCCAGCCCAGCGTACCAACTTCTCGGCGGTGTGCCGACCCTGGCGGGTCATCGGCCGGATCAGGTCGGCCGCGTGGCCGCTCAGCGCGCGCTCGACGCCCCGGTCGGGACGCCACGTCGAGTGTAGAACGACGTCCGCGCCTCCGCCCCCGCGTGGGACAGGGAGATGTGCACGTGGTCGCGGTGTCGCAACGTCTTCGAGCAGAATTGTCGAGAGGAGCAGGCAGGGCTGAGGTAGTCGCGCTTCTCGAAGCGGCGGTACGACGCCCACATGTGGTCGTTCCAGATGATGTACATGATGCCCATCCGCCGGGCCATGGCATGGGTGTTCCCGGCGGCGTCGGTGGCGAAGATCCTGGTGAGGAAGTGCTCGGCCTGGGCGCGCTGGTCGGCCCGGGCCGCGTCGACCGCCCAGTCGAGCGCCCGGCCGTCCTTGTGCTCGGAGGTACCCCCGCTGGAGCAGGAGCGAAGGGTCGATGACCGGCCGGTCCCCGGGTACTTCCTGACCAGCCAGCCCAGCAGGTACTCGGTGCCGGGCTCGGTCTTGCTCGCACACGTGCGCTGCGGCTCGTAGGAGGCGTAGTCCTCGATCTCACTGGCCTGCGCCGGATGACCACTGACCACGAGGCCCGCCGCCGCGGCTGCTGCGGTGAGCACTCGGGCGAGGTGGCGGAGCACGGGCTCAGCCCATCAGGCCGAGCGGACGGTAGTCCAGGCTCGGGAAGACGCTCGCGATGGACCGGTCGGGGAACCGTGTGGTGACGACCTCACCGAGCACCTGGCGGTAGTCGGTGGTCACCTTCAGGTCGCCGTCGACGAGGTTGCCTGCGCTGAGCCAGGGCCACTCGCCGTAGTACCGTCCACCCTTCACCCCGGCACCGGCGACGAGCATCATGTTGCCCCAGCCGTGGTCGAGGCCCTGGTTGCCGTTCTCGGCTACTCTGCGGCCGAACTCGCTGATCGTCACCACGGTCACCCGCGAACGGAGATCGGGACCGAGGTCGCGCATGAACGCGTCCAGCTCAGCCGCGAAGCCGCCGACCATCCAGTGCATCTCACCGGACCCGTTGCGGCCGTAACTGCTGTGCATGTCCCAGGAACCGAAGTCGATCGAGATCACCTCGGTGCCGACGTTGGCCCGGATCAGGTGGGCGGTGTCCTTGAGTGCGTCCGACAGGTCGGTCGCCGGCCACTCGCGTGGGTAGACCACGCCGTTCTGCGGCACGACCTGCTGCTGGGCGATCGGCGACAGCTGGCTGACGGTCGCCAGGGCCGAACGGACAGCGTCACCGAGCGGGTTCTCCTCCAGAGCCCACATCGTCTGGATCTGTGCCCGCCGCCCGGTGCTGAACTGGTCCTTGTCGCCGGAGAGCTTGATCTGGGACAGCTTGGAGCACGACAGGCTGGGTGCCTCCCCAACGAGCATGGTCGGGACGATCGAGTCGGTGAGGTGGATCGCCTCACTGGGTGAGGCGTCGGCGTCGAGGCCGATCATCCGGTTCACCCATCCGGTCCGGGCGTCCGAGCCCGGGGCGGCGTCCTCGATCTGCTCCATGGCCAGGAAGTGTGAGCGGTTCGGGACGTCCATCCCCACTGCCTGTACGGCGGCCAGCTCGCCCGCGTTCCACAGCCACTCGACCGGCTTCATCGCCGGGTGCAGCCCGAACATGGCGTCCTTCGCCAGGAGCGAGGCGGCGGGAACCGCGATGCCCTTGCGCGCGGTGTAGTAGGCCGGGTCACCGTGCGGGACGACCATGCCCAGACCGTCGATGCCGCCGCGCAGGCTGATCACCACCAGCACGTTGCCGCCGGTGTTCCCGAACGAGGCCTGGCGCACCGCGTCGCCGAACATGGTGGTCGCCACCGCGGCGGTGCTGGTCGCAGCCACGCCCTGCATGAACCGACGACGGCTCATCCCGGCGGCCCGCTCGTACTCCTGACAGCAGTTCTCTTCTGTGCTCATCGTTCTTCTCCGGCTGGTCAGCGGCTCATGTGCGCGGGTGAGTCCAAGATGGCTCCGATGAGCCGGACGCCCATGTATCCGGTGACTCGGTGCGTCCTGGTGATGGTGGTGGAGGGGGTCAGGCCGGTGGCCTCGACAGCTGCCCGGAGGACGCGGGAGGTGGACGGCTTCCCGTGGAACATCCGGCACAGGTGGTCGACGTACTGGTCGAACCGCAGGCTGCGCTGCGGGATCCAGCTGCCCGGCGTGCGGTAGACCACGTTGCCGTCGGGGTAGTAGCCACCGGTGAACAGCCAGTGCATCCGGAAGGAACCGAGGACCCGGCTGGCGGAGGACCAAGCGCTGTTGCGGTTGGGCGGTCCATCCGGTCGCGGCCACTGGTAGAGGATCATCCCCTGGTGCACGAAGGAGATGTCATGGGCGAAGGCGGCCCCGCTCGTCGGCTTCTGGGCCTCGACCTGTAGCACCTTGGCGGTGGCGACCAGATCCTCGACCGGGGTTCGGACCTTCCGTCCCGCCGACGCCTGGAACTCCGGGTGAGCCACCAGAGCCCGCAAGGTGGTCTTGATGTCGGTGCCCGAGTCACGAAACACCCGGGCCAGGTGGACGACCAGCTCGTCGGACGGCTCGTCGGAGACGAACCGGGTCGCCAGCTTGTAGGCGATCGTCCGGGCGGTCGCGGGGTGGTTGGCCAGGTAGCGCAGGAAGTCCACCGCCATCTGCTTGCCGTCGCTGGAGCTGTTGGGGTGGCTGAAGTCGAGCACCTGCACCGGGCCCATGGTGTGCAGCGTCGGGTTGTAGAAGCCCTCCCAGGTGCCCTTCGCGTCGACGGTGTAGCCGGACAGGATCTTGGCGGCGTCCTTGACCATCTGCTCGGTGTAGCCCGAGGTCCGCCCCACGGTGTGCAGCTCGAGCAGCTCCCGACCGTGGTTCTCGTTCGGCGCGTTGCGGATGGACTTGTAGTTGTCCAGGAAGATCAGCATCGAGGGGTGCAGAGTGGCCTCGACCAACATGTCCTCGAACCGACCGAGGGCATGACGGCGAAGCAGCCGGTCGTAGTCGAACCGGGGCACGAAGCCCAGACTGAT
>CADCUJ010000031.1:0-5834 GCA_902805855.1 uncultured Nocardioidaceae bacterium | reverse complement strand
GGTCGGGATGTGCAGGTGGTTCGACCAGAAGTCGACCATGGTCTCGGAGACCGGTCGCTCGGAGTAGACCCGGCGCAGCATCGTGTAGTTGGCGAGGTCGCGGGCGTAGTCGAAGTTTCCGTGTGTCTCGCTCTGGTGGTTGAGCCATATCTGAGGCTGCGAGTCGGACAGGCGCGGAAACCAGCTCAGCAGGGACTCGGTCAGTGCATTCTCGGGGATGCTGCCGAAGTCGAGCTGCTGCTCGAACCACGCCTGCGCCCCGCCGGCCGCGTCCACCTGCGCCATCGTGGCGCGGGAGTAGCCGCAGCCCATCCTGTTCATCATGTGCAGCTCGGCCGAGCTGGGGATGGTGGTCTTCAGGTAGGGGTTGACCGGAAAACTCGCCCGGGCGGCTGCGGCGTCGACCAGCGCGCCGCTCATCGTGATGGCCGACGCGACCGCCGCGCCGCCGAGCATCAGGCTTCGCCGTGACGTGCCGCCGGGCACGGGGGTGGCTTCGAGGTGGTCGGTGGTCACCGAGTCACACTCCTTCGACAAGGTGGGGGGCCGCAGGCGGTCGAAGACCGGAAGAGTTGACGAGACGATTCTGTCGAGTCTTGCCCCGTTTTATAGCAAAACGGACAAACCGGCTTCCTCGGTCAGCGCATCACGCCGAGGGGCGAGTAGGAGAGACCTGGGAACACACTCGCGATCGAGCGGTCGGGGAAGGTCCGGGTGACCACCTCGCCGAGCACGTTGCGGTAGTCGGTGGTCACCTTCAGGTCGCCGTCGACGAGGTTGCCCGAGCCGAGCCAGGGCCAGCTGCCGTGGTACTGCCCGCCGCGCACGGCGCCGCCTGCCAGCAGCATCATGTTGCCCCAGCCGTGGTCGAGCCCACGGTTGCCGTTCTCGGCGACCCGCCGGCCGAACTCGCTGACCGTCACCACGTTCACCCGTGCCCGCAGCTCGGGGCCCAGGTCGCGCAGGAACGCGTCCAGGGCGCCGGCGAAGCCGCCGATCATCGACTGCATCTCGCCCCACTCGGTGGTGCCGTAGTCGCTGTGCATGTCCCAGGACCCGTAGTCGATGGAGACCACCTCGGTGCCGACACCTGCTTTGATCAGCTGGGCGGTGTCCTTGAGCGCGTCGGAGAGATCGGTCGCCGGCCACTCACGCGGGTAGGTGACGCCGGCAGCCGGCGAGTACGGCGTCGCGGCAACCGGGGCGAGCCGGTCCACGGTCTGCAGCGCTGACCGGCCAGCCGCGCCCAGTGGTCCGGCGGCGTTGCCCCAGACCAGGTCCAGCTGGGCCCTCCGACGCGTGGACCAGACGTCGTCGTCTTCGCCGCCCGCCAGCGAGATGCGGGCCAGGCGCTCGGCCGACATGGTCGGCGCCTGCCCCTCGAGCAGCGTGGGAGTGATCGAGGTGGTGAGGTGGATCGCCTCGCTGGGTGCGGCGTCCGCGTCCAGTCCGATCATCCGGTTGACCCACCCACGTCTCTCGCTCGAGGCGGGGTCGGCGTCCTCGATCTCCTCCATCGCCAAGAAGTGCGAACGGTTCGGGACCTCCATCCCGACGGCGTGCACCGCGGCCAGCTCTCCGGCGTCGTACAACCATTGCAGCGGGGCCATCTTGGGGTGCAGACCGAAGAAGTCGTCGCGGGCCACCAGCGACTCCTTCGGGACGGCGATGGAGCCTCGGGCGGCGTAGTAGCCCGGGTCACCATGAGGGACCACCATGCCGAGCCCGTCGATGCCTCCACGGAGGCTGATCACCACCAGTACGTTTCCGTCGCTGGTGGCGGCGAAGGCGGTCTGACGCACCGCGTCGCCGAACATCGTGGTCGCCATCGCGGTGGCGCCCGAGGCGGCGACTCCCTGAAGGAATCGGCGCCGGCTGAGCCCGGCAGCGCTCTCGTACTCGCGGCAGCAGCCATGCTGGTTCGTGGTCACGTGGTCTCCCTGGCTCAGCGGCTCATGTGCTCTGGTGAGTCGAGCAGGACTCCGAGCAGGCGGACCGACAGCCAGCTGCCGACGGCGTGGTCCTGGGTGACGATCGTGGCCGGGCCGTAGCCGAGTGCCGCGACGACGGCGTCGAGCATGCGCGAGGTCGAGCGCCGGCCGTGGATGACGCGGCAGAGGTGGTCGACGTACTGGTCGAGGCGGATCCGCGGCTGCGGCAGCCACGTCGTGCGGTCCCGGTAGACGACGTCGACGTCCGGCCACCAGCCGCCGGCCAGGTTCCAGTGCATCCGGAACGTGCTCAGCATCCGGGTCGGGGAGGCCCACGCGCCGTCGCGAGCTGGTGGTCCGTCCGGTCGCGGCCAGTGGTAGAGCAGCATGCTCTGCACCGCCCAGACCGCGGTGTGTGCGAAGGCGTCCCCGTTGGTCGGCGCGGCCACCTGGACGCCGAGGACGCGGACCGTGCTGACGAAGTCCTCTATCGGCGTCCGGACCCGGCTGCCTGCCGCGGCCTTGAACTCCGGGTGCGCGAGGAGCACGTCGAGCGTGGCCTTGATGTCCGTGCCGGAGTCTCGGAAGGCCCGTGCGAGCGTGTCCACGAGTGCGTCGGAGGGGTCGTCGGAGACGAACCGCAGCGCCAGCTTCCGGGCGATGGTGCGAGCGGTGGCCGGGTGGTGCGCCAGGTAGTGCAGGTAGTCACGGGTGAGCTGCCGGCCGTCGCCGGCGCCGTTCGCCGCGGCGAACCCCAGCACCTGGACCGGCCCGGTGGTGTGCTTGCCGGTGTCGTAGAAGCCCTCCCAGGTTCCGAAGGCGTCGGCGGTGTAGCCGGACAGGATCTTCGCCGAGTCCTTGACCATCTGCTCGGTGTAGCCCGACGTACGCCCGACGGTGTGCAGCTCGAGCAGCTCACGGCCGTGGTTCTCGTTCGGGTTGCCCTTCACCGAGCGCCAGTTGTCGAGGAACAGCAGCATCGCCGGGTGCAGTGTCGCCTCGAGCAGCAGCTCGTCGAAACGCCCGAGCGCGTGCCGCCGGATGAGCTGGTCGTAGGAGAACCGGTGCACCCAGCACAGGTCGCCGTTCGCGGGTACGTGCAGGTGGTTCGACCAGAAGTCGACCATGGTCTCGTGCACCGGCCGGTCGGAGTAGATCCGTCGCAGCATCGTGTAGTTGGCGAGGTCGCGGGCGTACTCCCAGCCGCCCTTGCTGCCGGCTACCTGGCGCTGCCACATCTGGGCCGGGGACTCCTGCAGGTCGGGGTACCAGCCCGGGAGCTGCCTCGCCTTCCTGGTCTCCGGGACTCCGGCCGGAGCGAGCTGCTGCTGGATCCATCCGGTGGCGCCGCCGGAGGCCTGCAGCTGCGCGAAGGTACGTCGGGAGAAGCCGCAGCCCATCCGGTTCATCAGGTGCAGCTCTTGGCGCCGCGGGACCGTCGTGGCCGGGTACGGGTTGACCGGGTACGACGCCGCGGCCGAGGCGACTCCGGCGCCCAACGCCGGGCCGGCCACAGCGCCCGCGCCGACCGCCAGCCCACCGAGCAGCAGCCCGCGCCGGGACGGGCTGGACGCCTCCTGCGTCAGGGCATCTGCCGCAGTGGGGTGCTGGGTCGCTGACAATGCGCACTCGTAAGGGTGGGATCGGATGGGTTGTGGTCCATCCTGCGCCAACAATCCGCTTCATTACCGTCTAAACGTGACATTTTGCCTATGGCATCGCCTGCACGAGCCCGTAGGACCACACGGCGGGGGCAACACCTGCCAGCGCGCGGGTGACAGACAAGCGACGGCTCCGCACACCACAATCTGCTGGGGTGCGGAGCCGTCGACTCAGTGATGACCGACAGCCAGGCTCAGAACCTGCCGTAGGAACGGGCGACGTCCCAGATCGGGGCGTACTGAACGGTGTCACCGGTGCCCGGCGACTCCCAGACCATGCCGTTGCCGGCGTAGATCGCCACGTGGGACACATCGCCGTACGGGTGGTAGAAGACCAGGTCCCCGGGTCGCAGATCCGAGGCGGAGACACTGTCCGCCGCAGCCGCCTGAGCCCCTGACGTCCGCGGGATCGTCTTTCCGGTCTGAGCGAACACGTAGCTGGTGAAGCCCGAGCAGTCAAAGCCCTCGGCGGGACTGTCCCCCCCGTAGTTGTAGGCGATGCCCTCCAACGCGGCGGCCTCGGCGAGCAGCCCCGCCGATGAGCCGGCAGAGCTCGTCGTGGACCGACCGCCGGATCCAGACGCACTGTGCTGACCCGCGCCGCCGCCACGGACGTCGATCTGCTGACCGACGTAGATCTGATGCGGGCTGGAGAGGGTGTCACTGTTGCGGCGGTACAGAGCCTGCCACGTCGTTCCGTGCCGATCTGCGATGGTGCCGAGGGTGTCGCCGGCGCGCACGGTGTAGTCGGCGACCGCGGTTGCGGCGAAGGCTGGGCTGGCTGTCAGTCCCAAGGCGACGGCGACGGTCGCCAAAGCCCGCCGGCTCGTGCGGCGCACCACCTCCGCACGGTGTCGCCCAGCAGTCGCACCGAAGCGCGACTGGCTGGTTTCGGTTCGGCTCGGGCTGCCACGGTGGCGCCCCTGCCGCTGATGGCTTCCGGTTCTGGGCGTGCAGTTATCAGACATCATTCCTCCGGACGCCTACGGAGTGAGCTGTCGGGTTCGGGCCTGGAGGTGCCCGGCCGCCGTGAGGCGACTTCACCCCAAAGGCGCTTGCTGTCAAGCGCCGAAGGTGGTTCCTCCGCACCGCCGCTAAACCTCGTGGACCCCCCGGGGCGTGGCGGTTTCGGCGAGCCCGAGATCGAACCCACCGGTTGGCGAGTCCTTTACGAGGCTACGAGGTCGATGCGACCGGGGCAAAGCGCGGGCGCCGGGCCAGGGCTGCGATAGCCCGATTGGGCCAGCAGTCATCCAAACGGTCTTCATCTTCCTGCATTGCAGAAAACTGCACATTCAGGAAGTAGTGTGCATTTCAACCTTACCAACACAAGGAGCACCGCAATGAAGATTCTTCTGTCCCGACGGGCTGCCGTCACCGTCGCCCTGACCATCGGCGCCCTGTTCGTCGGCGTGGCCTTCGCGTCCTGGACCGCCGACGGCACGGGCAGCGGCTCGGCCAAGGCCACCAGCGCGGTGAGTTCGACCGTCACCGCCGACACCGCATCCGCCGACCTGTACCCCGGGTTCACCGACGGAGACCTGTACTTCAAGGTCAACAACCCCAACCCCTACGCGGTGCGGTTCACCGCGATGACACCGGGGGCAGTGACGTCTTCGGACCCGACCGGGTGCCCGGCGAGCAACATCACCGTGGCGTCCAAGAGCGGGCTCACGATCGACGTGCCCGCCAACACCTCCACCGCCGTGTCCAAGACGGTCACCGACGCGGTCAGCATGGCCGGCGGTGCTCCCAACGGCTGCCAGGGCGTGACCTTCACGGTCGCAGTCACCCTCTCCGGCGGGCAGCAGTGAACCCATAGCAACAACGAGCGGCGTGGGTGGCAGGAGCTGGCTTCTGCCACCCACGCGATCTGAGTGACTTCGACTTCCGGGAGGTGCACCGTGCGACCGACGCTCAGCTCGAGACGGACCGCGGCGATACTCCCGGTGGCGTTGATGATCGCGATGACCTTGGTGCTGCTCAGCCGCCACGACTCCGAGGCACAGCGGCCCGTCCGGTTCTCCGTCACCGGCAAGGCGGTCGGACTGTTCCCTGGAGCGACGAGGCCGCTTCGGGTGACGGTGAAGAACCCGCACAGGTTTGGGATCGTCGTGACCGACATCAGCGTTCGAGTCGGGGCCGACCGAACCCGCTGGACGTGCTGGCCCAGGTCCTACATCCGGGGACCGCAGAAGGCTCCCCGGGTCACGGTGCCAGCACGCGGCAGCCGCCGCATCAC
>CADCUJ010000030.1 GCA_902805855.1 uncultured Nocardioidaceae bacterium | reverse complement strand
GATGATCATGTCCTTGGCACGGTCGACGATGTAGTAGTAGCCGTCCTTGTCACGGCGAGCCAGGTCGCCGCTGCGGAACCAGCCGTCCTTGATCGCCTCTTGAGTGGCCTCGGGACGGTTGTAGTAGCCCTTCATCACGTTGTGGCCCTTGATCGCGATCTCGCCGATGACGTCCTCGCCCTCCTCGACCTCGTTCCATTCTGAGTCGATGAGCTTCATCTCTACCCCGGAGACCGGCACGCCGATGGACCCCACGCGCGGCTCCTCGCCGGGCTTGGAGAAGCTCGCGACCGGCGAGGTCTCGGAGAGCCCGTAGCCCTCGAGGATGGTGACGCCGAACTTCTCCTGGAAAGCCTTGTGCACCTCGACCGGCAGCGCCGAGCCACCGGCGACGGCCACCCGCAGCCGCTCGGCGAGTGCCGAGACGTCGACCGATCCCTTGTCCGCGTCCAGGGCGACCAGCAGGCCCCAGTACATCGTCGGGACCCCGGCGAAGAACGTCACCTTCTCCTCGGCCATGAGACCTAGTGCGGAGCGCGGCTCGAACCGGGGCTGCAGCACGATCGTGCCGCCGTACATCAGGCCCATGTTCTGGATCACCGTCTGCCCGAAGGAGTGGAACAGCGGCAGCACGCACAAGAAGGTGTCCGGCCGCGCCGCGTCGGCGTCGAAGAGGTCGGCGCCCAGCAAGGCGTTGTCGACCATGTTGCGGTGCCGCAGCTCGGCACCCTTGGGCTGTCCGGTGGTGCCCGAGGTGTAGAGGATGACCGCGGTGTCCTCAGCGTCGGTCGCGACCGTGTCGAACGTCGGCGGCTGCTGCGCCATAGCACTGCCCAGCGTCTCGGTGCCCTCCACCGGCGACTGCGCTGCCGGGTCGGCGGTGATCATGAAGAAGTGCTCACAGCCGGGAGTCTGCTCGAAGGCGTTGTGCCCCTCGGTCCCCATCGGCAGGTCCTCGGTGCCCTGGAAGCAGAAGTAGGCCTTCGCGTCGGAGTCGTCGAGGTGGTAGGCAACCTCGCGGGCCTTGAGCAACACGTTGAGCGGCACCACCACACCGCCGGCCTTGAGGATGCCGAAGTAGGCGATGGTGAAGTAGGGCAGGTTCGCGCAGGTGAGGGCCACCTTGTCGCCTGGCCGGATGCCGCGTGAGACGAGCAGGTTGGCCACCTGGTTCGCGGTACCGTTCACCTGCGCATAGGTCAGCCGGGTGTCCCCGAGCACGAGCGCGTCGCGGTCGCCGTACTTCTCGGCGCTGTCGTCGAGCAGGCCTGCCAAGCTGAGCACTGTCGTCTCCTTCTGCGGACTAGAACTTCTGACCGGTCAACCGTTCGAACGCTTCGATGTAGCTGGACCGGGTGCGGTCCACCACCTCGTCGGGGAGCGGGGGCGGCGGCTCGCCGGACTCGCGCGACCAGCCGCTCGCCGGCGAGGTGAGCCAGTCGCGGACGATCTGCTTGTCGTAGGACGGTTGCGGCCGTCCGGGCTGCCACGAAGCGGCCGGCCAGAATCGCGACGAGTCGGGGGTGAGCACCTCGTCGCCGAGCACGATCGTCCCGTCGGCGCGCGCGCCGAACTCCAGCTTGGTGTCCGCCAGGATGATGCCCCGCTCGCGGGCGAGGGCCTCGGCCCGTCGGTAGATCGCCAGCGTCAGCGTGCGCAGCTCGGCCGCGACGTCCTCACCCACCACCTCGACCACCGCGTCGTAGGAGACGTTCTCGTCGTGCTCACCGACCGCGGCCTTCGTCGCCGGGGTGAACACCGGCTCCGGCAGCCGGCTGGCCTCCTCCAGCCCGCTGGGCAGTGGCACTCCGCACACCTGCCCGGTCAGCCGGTAGTCCGCCAGCCCGGATCCGGTCAGGTAGCCGCGGGCCACACACTCCACCGGGTACATCTCGAGCGGCTCGCAGACGATCGCTCGGCCCTCCAGCCCGGCCGGGACCAGGTCGGCCAGGTCGGCCACGTCGGCCGAGACCAGGTGGTTCGGCACCACCCGCTCGAGCTGTTCGAACCACCACAGCGACATCCGGGTCAGGATCACACCCTTGTCCGGGACCGGGGTGTCGAGGACGAAGTCATAGGCCGAGATCCGGTCGGAGGCGACCATCAGCAGGGTTCCGTCGCCGAGGCGGTACAGGTCGCGCACCTTGCCCGAGTGCACGTGCTCGGCCGCGTCGAGCACCGCCGCGGCAGAGGGGGTGCCGGCCTCGCTCATGGGCGCGATCCTACCCACGCCCGCTGACCCGCAACCGGGGTCAGATGATGGCGTCGGGGGTGTACGACGCCGCCTCGGGATAGGTCGCGGTGACCTCACCGATGCGACGTACCACCGACTGGACCTGGGCGACCGCGGACCCGGTGAAGCCGATCGGCTCCGCGACCAAGATCTCGAGGCGCTCGCGGGTCAGGCCCAGACGGGAGTCGGCGGCGAGCCGGTCGAGGAGGTCGTTGCGGGTCGCGCCACCGCGAAGGTCCAGCGCGACACCGACCGCCGCCGACTTGATCGCCTCGTGTGCGCTCTCCCGGCCGACGCCGTTGCGCACCGCGGCCATCAGCACCTTGGTGGTGGCCAGGAACGGGAGGTACCTGTCGAGCTCGCGCTGGACGACGGCCGGGAAGACCCCGAACTCGTCGAGCACGGTGAGGAAGGTCTGGAACAAGCCGTCGGTGGCGAAGAACGCGTCGGGCAGCGCCACCCGACGTACCACCGAGTCCGACACGTCCCCCTCGTTCCACTGGTCGCCGGCGAGCTCGCCCACCATGGCGAGGTGCCCGCGGAGCACCACGGCGAGCCCGTTGACGCGCTCGCAGGAGCGGGTGTTCATCTTGTGCGGCATCGCCGAGGAGCCGACCTGCCCCGCCGCGAAACCCTCGGTGACCAGCTCGGCACCGGCCATCAGCCGGATCGTGGTGGCGAGGCTGGACGGGCCGGCGACCACCTGCACCAGGGCCGAGACGACGTCGAGGTCGAGCGAACGCGGGTAGACCTGGCCGACCGACGTCAGCACCGCCTCGAAGCCCAGGTGCTCGGCAACCCGGTGCTCGAGCTCGGCGAGCCGGTCGGTGTCGCCGTCGAAGAGGTCGAGCATGTCCTGCGCCGTGCCGACCGGCCCCTTGATGCCGCGCAGGGGGTAGCGGGCCAGCAGGTCCTCCAGCCGCGCGAGGGCGACGAGCGTCTCGTCGGCGGTGCTCGCGAAGCGCTTGCCGAGCGTGGTGGCCTGCGCCGCGACGTTGTGCGAGCGGCCCGCCATCACCAAGGAGTCGTACTCGGCCGCGAGCCGTCCCAGCCTGGCGAGCGTGGCGACGACCCGGTCGCGGACCAGCAGCAGGGACGCACGCACCTGGAGCTGCTCGACGTTCTCGGTCAGGTCGCGCGAGGTCATCCCCTTGTGGATGTGCTGATGCCCCGCGAGCGCGCAGAACTCCTCGATCCGCGCCTTCACGTCGTGCCGGGTCACGCGTTCGCGCTCCGCGATCGACTCGAGGTCGACCTTGTCCACCACCGACTCGTACGCCTCGACCACGCCGTCCGGGACCTCGACGCCGAGGTCACGCTGGGCCCTGAGCACGGCCACCCACAGCCGCCGCTCGAGGACGACCTTGTGCTCCGGCGACCAGATCCCGGTGAGGTCGCCCGCCGCGTAGCGGGAGGCGAGTACGTTCGGGATGGCCTTGGACACGTTCACTCCACCTGACTCCTCAGCCCCCGACGTGGGCGGCGATGTCGGTGCGGTGGAAGGCACCGTCGATCTCGATGTGCGCAACCGCCTCGTAGGCCCTCTTGCGGGCCGCGGCCACGTCGTTGCCGACGGCGGTGACGGCCAGCACCCTGCCGCCCGCGGTGACCAGGCGGTGCTCGGCGTCCCGGGCGGTGCCGGCGTGGATCACCGCGACGTCGTCGTGCGCAGCGGCGGTCTCGACGCCGCGGACCACGTCACCCGTGCGCGGGCTCGTCGGGTAGCTCGCCGCCGCGACCACCACCGCGACAGCCGCCCCGTCGCGCCACCTCAGCGGTGCCAGCTCGTCGGCACGTCCCTGCGCCGCCGTGAGTAGCACCACACCGAGTGGTGACTCGAGCAGCGCCAGCAGAGGCTGGGTCTCAGGGTCGCCGAAGCGAGCGTTGAACTCGACCACCTTGGCCCCACGACCGGTCAGCGCCAGCCCGGCGTAGAGCAGGCCCTGGAAGGGCGTCCCTCGGCGGGCCATCTCGTCGACGGTCGGCTGCAGCACCCGCTCGCACGCCTGCTTGACCAGATCGTGCGGTGCCCACGGCAACGGCGCGTAGGCACCCATCCCGCCGGTGTTGGGCCCGGTGTCCCCGTCACCGGACCGCTTGTAGTCCTGTGCCGGGAGCAGAGGTACGACGGTCGTCCCGTCCGTGATCGCGAACAGCGACACCTCCGGCCCGTCCAGGAACTCCTCGACGAGCACCAGGTCGCCCGCCCGGTGGCACTCGGCGGCGTGCTCGAGCGCGGCGGAGCGGTCGGTGGTCACCACCACGCCCTTGCCGGCAGCGAGGCCGTCGTCCTTGACCACGTAAGGCGTTCCGAAGGAGTCGAGCGCGTCGGCGACCTCCGCCGCGGTGGCACAGATCCGGGCGAGGCCGGTCGGTACCTCGGCTGCCGCCATCACCTCCTTGGCGAAGGCCTTCGAGCCCTCGATCCGGGCCGCCTCGCGGGAGGGGCCGAAGCAGGCGATGCCGCGCGCTCGCACAGCGTCCGCGACCCCAGCCACCAGCGGTGCCTCCGGTCCGACCACCACCAGGTCAGCCTCGAGCGAGGCGGCGAGCGAGGCAACCGCCTCGGGGACGAGCGGGTCCACGTCGTGCAGCCGGGCGACCTCCGCCATTCCCGGGTTCCCAGGAGCCGCATGCACGGCGGCCACGCTCGGGTCCTGTGACAACGCCAGCGCGAGGGCGTGCTCCCGGCCGCCCGAGCCGATCACCAGCGTCCTCACGGGTGGAACACTAGTTGGCTCGGCCGGGATCGAGCACGATGGTCTGCTCGCGCCCGGGGCCCACCCCGACCGCCCAGAACGGTGCCCCGGACATCTCCTCGAGCGCCTGCACGTAGCCCTGCGCCGCCTTCGGCAGCTCCTCGAAGGTCCGGCACGCGGAGATGTCCTCGCCCCACCCCTCGAAGAACTCGTAGACCGGGACGGCGTGGTGGAACTCCGACTGTGTCATCGGCATCTCGTCGTGCCGCACACCGTCGATCTCATAACCGACACAGACCGGGATCCGGTCCCATCCACCCAGCACGTCGAGCTTGGTCAAGAACAGCTCGGTCAGGCCGTTCAGCCGTGCCGCGTAACGGGTGATCACGGCGTCGTACCAGCCGCAGCGCCGCGGCCGCCCGGTGGTGGTGCCGAACTCGGCGCCGACCTCCCGCAGCCGCTCGCCGTCCTGGTCGAGGAGCTCGGTGGGGAACGGGCCGGAGCCGACTCGGGTCGTGTATGCCTTGACCACGCCGATGATCCGGTCGATCCGCTTGGGGCCGATGCCTGCACCGGCGCAGACCCCTCCGGCGATCGGGTTGCTCGAGGTCACGAACGGATAGGTGCCGTGGTCGACGTCGAGCATCGTGGCCTGGGCGCTCTCGAACAGCACCGTCTTGTCCTCGTCGAGCGCGGAGTTGATCACCCGCGAGGTGTCGGCGACCATCGGGCGCAGTCTGTCGGCGTAGCCGACAAGCTCCTCGCAGACCGCGGGGACCTCGATCGCGCGCCGGTTGTAGACCTTGACCAGCAGATGGTTCTTCTGCTCCAGGGCGGCTTCGACCTTCTGCTCCAGGATCTTCTCGTCGAACAGGTCGGCGACCCGCACCCCCATCCGGTTGATCTTGTCGGCGTAGGCCGGGCCGATGCCCCGCCCGGTCGTCCCGATCTGGTTCTTGCCCAGGAACCGCTCGGTCACCTTGTCGAGAGTGACGTGGTAGGTCGTGATCAGGTGCGCGTCCGCGGACACCAGCAGCCGCGAGGTGTCCACGCCGCGATCCCGCAACCCGTCGACCTCCCGGAACAGCGCGGCCAGGTCGATCACCACGCCGTTGGCGATGATCGGCGTACATCCGGGTGTCAGGACGCCGGAGGGCAGCAGATGGGTGGCGAACTTCTCGCCGTTGACCACGATGGTGTGGCCGGCATTGTTTCCACCCTGGTAGCGGACGCAGTAGTCGATGGAGGAGCCGAGCAGGTCGGTCGCCTTTCCCTTGCCCTCGTCCCCCCACTGGGTGCCGAGAACCACGATCGCAGGCATCCGACATCCCTCTCGCCAGCCGGTCGAGTCAGCCGCGAAACGATAACAGAGGCGTGACCTGGCTGTAATCTGCACGTTGTGGATCCGCTGCTGTTGATCACCAACACCGACGCGGGTTCCACCGACGAGGAGCAGATCGAAGCGGCCCTCGCGGTGCTCCGCGGTCGAGCCGACGTCGAGGTGTGCGCCACCGGCAGCCGGGGCGAGCTCGACGGGGTGCTGCACCGCCGCGGCGGGCGGCGGGTAGTCGTTGCCGGCGGTGACGGCAGCCTGCACGCGGTCGTCGCGGCACTTCATCGCCGTCATGAGCTGCACAAGGCGGTGCTCGGCCTGATCCCGCTCGGCACCGGCAACGACTTCGCGCGCGGCAACGGCATCCCGCTCGGTGCCGAGGACGCGGCACGGCTGGTGCTGGAGGGTGAGATACGCTCCCTCGACCTGATCATCGACGACGTCGGCGAGGTCGTGGTCAACCAGGTGCACGTCGGCCTCGGCGCCGAGGCGAGTCGCCTCGCGCACCGGTGGAAGAAGTGGGTGGGTCGCGTCGGCTACCCGATCGGAGCGGCCCTCGCTAGCGTCAACCCGCCGTTCGTGCGGCTGCGGGTGGTCGTCGACGACCACGTCGTCGCCGACTTCGACCGCCCGCTGCTGCAGGTCTCGGTCGGCAACGGCTCGAACGTCGGCGGGGGGACCGAGCTGACTCCGGACGCCGACACCGAGGACGGCAAGCTGGACCTGCTGGTCTCCTACGCCGTCGGGCCGTTCGCCCGCTTCGGCTACGCGTTCGGACTCAGCCGGGGTGAGCACCACCTGCGCGACGACGTCTTGTACCTGCGTGGCTCGCGCGTGTCAGTGTCCGGCCAGGGGTTCTGGTGCAGTGCCGACGGAGAGCTCTACGGGCCTGAGCGGAACCGCACCTGGCGCATCGAGAGGGCGGCGTACTCCATGACGCTGCCGGCCTGACCGCGTCGGTCCGTCAGCCCCTCAGGGCCTGGTAGGCCGCTGGGCTGGAGTCGCGCAGGAACTCCGAGCACCGCACTGCCTCGGGCTCCTCGCCGATCCGGTGGGCGGCGGTCGCGAGGGCAGCCAGTGCCCGCAGGAAGCCCTGGTTCGGCTCGTGCTCCCAGGGCACCGGACCCTGTCCCTTCCACCCGTTGCGGCGCAGCAGGTCCAGGCTCCGGTGGTACCCGACCCGGGCGTAGGCGTAGGAGGTGACGTCGTCAGCCTCCTCCGACGCCAGCGCCTGCTCCGCCAAAGTTGCCCAGGCGAGCGGTGACTCGGGGTGTGAGCGCACCACGTCCGACGCCGCGGCGCCGGCAGCCAGCTCACCGGCCGCCGGGTCCTCGGGCAGGTGGATCGGCGGCGGTCCCGCCATCAGGTCCTGGTGCGTCATCAGTCGATTCTCCGGTCGGATCCAGGGTGGTCAGGTCTGGGACGCCTCGTAGATGCTGGCGATCGTCTTGTCCAGGACCGCATCGAACTCGTCGTCCGGCTGGTCGCGGCGCAGGCCCTCGGTCAGCGCCCGCGAGAAGCTGGCGATCAGACCGGGGTTCCGGGTCAGGCGCTCGTTGGCCTCCTCGCGGCTGTACCCACCGGAGAGAGCGACGACGCGGAGCACCTTGGGGTGTTCCATGAGCTCGCTGTAGAAGCCGTCCTCGGTGGGGATCGACAGCTTGAACATCAGCAGCTGGTCGCTGCCCACCTGGTCGAGTGCATCCAGGATCGCGGCCTTGAGCACGTCCTCGGCGGCCTGCTTCTCGGAGCTGAAGATGTCGACCTCGGGCTCCAGGATCGGCACCAGTCCGGCGCCGACGATCTGCTCACCGAGCTCGAACTGCTGGTCGACGATCGCCGCGATCCCGTCCTTGCTGGCCGTCTTCACCACCGAGCGCATCTTGGTGCCGAAGATGCCCTGGTCGACGGCGCGCGACAGCAGGTCGCCGAGCTCGGGAATCGGTTTCATCAGCTGGACGCCGTCGGACTCCTCGGCGAGACCTTTGTCGACCTTGAGGAAGGGCACCACCCGCTTGCGCTCCCACAGGTACGCCGGGGTGGGCAGGCCCTCGACCTGGCGGTCCATGGTCTGCTCGAACAAGATCGCGGCCAGGATCCGATCGCCGGTGAAGCTCCGGCTGCTGATGATCCGGCTGCGCATCTCGTGGATGAGGTCGAACATCTCGGCATCGCCGGAGTACTGGTCCTCCTCGACGCCGTACAGCTTGAGCGCCTTCGGAGTGCTCCCACCGCTCTGGTCGAGCGCGGCGATGAAGCCCGTGGCGGAGCCCATCTGCTGCTGCTGCTCTTGGTTCCGAGCCTGGTTCTGCGCCATGCCGACCACCCTGTTCCACTCAACGTCAGATGCAGTTCGCTGCACAGACGGTAACAACGTCAGGGACGCGGTCGCGACCCGCGCCAGGACTCCTCGAGCGCGGCGTGCTGCCGGACCCAGGCGTGCATCGCGATCGCCGCGGCCGCCGATGCGTTGATCGACCGGGTCGAGCCGAACTGGGCGATCGAGAACGTCTGGTCACAGGCGGCTCGGGCGTCGTCGGAGAGCCCCGGACCCTCCTGACCGAACAGCAGCGCGCACCGGCGTGGCAGGTCGACGGTCTCGATCGGCTGGGAGCCGGGAAGGTTGTCGACCCCGAGCAGCCGGGCGTCCGCGTCGTGCAGGTACCCCGCGAGCTCGGCAGCGGTCTCGTGGTGCCGGATGTGCTGGTAGCGGTCGGTCACCATCGCCCCCCGCCGGTTCCACCGCCTCCGGCCGACGATGTGCACCTCCTTGGCGAGAAAGGCGTTCGCGGTCCGCACGATGGTGCCGATGTTGAAGTCGTGCTGCCAGTTCTCGATCGCGACGTGGAAGTCGTGCCGCCGGGTGTCGAGGTCGGCGACGATGGCCTCCATCCGCC
>CADCUJ010000029.1:4002-9298 GCA_902805855.1 uncultured Nocardioidaceae bacterium | reverse complement strand
CGTTGAGGCTGAAGGTGTCCCCGGGCTTCAGAACGGTGCCGTTCACCAGCTCGGCGGCGCGACCTAGGTTCGTGTTGCGGTAGTCCGCGTGCGGGTAGTACGTCGTGAACTGGGACACCACGCGCTTGATCCCCAGGCCACGCGCGTCTGCCGTGGTGAAGCTCGGCCGGTCCTTGACGCCGTCGACTTCGAGCCTGCGCGCGTCGCCCTTGCGGGTGAGTACGTCGAGGAACTGATCGGTGATGTCAGCCTTGTCGAAGGTCACGCCGACCCGGCCCGGAACCACCTGCGGGCGTCCGCGCACCAGACCAACAGACGCGTCACGGGGTGGAACGGTGGCCTGCTGCAATGTGGGGCGGATCCCCCGCAACAGGGCCTTCTCGTCCAGGACCGGGACCAGCTCACCGTCCCTGGCCGTCATCGACAGTGCCCCGGCGTACGCCTTGGGGCGCAGCTCGACTGCCTCCCCGTCGAGGTCAACGACCACAGGCGCGCTCATCGCGGGGTTGGCGAACTCCTCTAGCGCCTGCCGCACCTCGTCGTTGGTGATCTCGGGGTCGACCGTCTGGACCGGGAACTCCACCGGCTCCACGTCCGCGGAGAGCCCTGCCTGGTAAGCGCTCTGCACGGCATCCGCCGCAGCCGCCTCGTCGACCGACCGGCCGGGTCTCGCCCAGGACGCCTCCGGCCGTCCCCCGGCGAAGCTGACCGTACCTTGGCGGGGGGCTCGTTGCGCCGGCTGCGCGGCACGCTCGACAGCCCGCTGCAGCCGGTCGTCGTCGACGGAGACGACCGGGTCGTAGGACTCGCCACCGAAGAAGTAGTTCCACATCCGGCCCGGGTGCCAGCTGCGTCCGCCTCCGGCCTGGGCGACGGACTCGTCCACGTCCAGGCTCAAGCCGGCGCTGCGAGGACGGATCAACGCCCTCTCATCGCCGGCGTCCGCCACCACGGGCCGGCTCGCTCGCGGTCCGAGCTCCTGGCTCAGCTTCCGCTCCGCGGCGGCCGGGGTCATCCCGCCGATACGTACCCCCGCCACGCTCGCCCGAGAAGGCACCCGTTCGCCGGTGAACAGGTACCCGGCGACGTACACGCCACCGAAGAGCACGACCAGTCCGAGCAGGAGCAGCGCCGCCACCCTGCCGTCTCTGGTTCTCCTGTCCGCACCCACGTCTAGCCATGCTAGGAGGGCGGGCCAACGGAACCGGAATCGCGCACGAACAGCGAGGTGACCCCCAGCACGACTGTCACGAACGCCGTGCCGATCAGCACGTAACCGCTCAGGTCGCCGGCCACGACGAAGTCACCCTCGGGCCGGCCCGAGAGCAGCAGCCCGAAGACTGCCACCCACCCTGCCGTGTACGAGGTCGCCAGCCGAGCCATGTCCGAGGTCCGCAGCGCCCAGCCCACACCCAGGCTGGCAACCGGTGCCAGGACCAGCCCGAACGGGAGGCCGAGTACGTCGGCGCGGTGCACGACCACGGCGGCGAGCCCGACAGCGGCACCGAGCAGCAGCGACGCCGCGTGCATCGCGACGCGAAGCAGCATCAGAGGCCGGCGAACAGGTCGGTCTCCAGCCCGTCCTCGGTGGGCCCTTGGATGCCCTTCACCAGCCGGTAGTACTCGCTGCCCCAGACCTCGTTGCCGAGCTTGTTGGACAGCGCGAAGAAGAACCCGTCAACCTCGATCTGCGTCGCGTGCGCCTTCATGGCCGCGATCTTGGCCTCGACGAACTCGTTGCCGTCCACGACGGCGGAGAGCTGGTCGTCGGGGACGACGAAGCGCGGCAGCGGCCCGTCGGGATCCATCCCCTCGAAAGTGGTGGTGTCACCGGAGTCGCGCAGGAAGCGCAGGCTCTCGCGCATCCGGGTCTCCGACATCGCGACCCAGTAGATCTTCGCGATGTCCCATGCCGGGCCGAGGTCGCGGCGGTACGACGGGGCGGCGGCCAGCGCTGCGGCGTACGTCGCGACGCGGTGCGCCTGGATGTGGTCGGGGTGGCCGTACCCGCCGAACTCGTCGTAGGTCACCATCACCTGCGGCCGCACCTCCCGGATCACCTCCACCAGGTAGTCCGCGGCCTCGACCAGGTCGGCGCGCCAGAAGGTACCTTCGCGAACGTCCGCCCCGGCGACCGCATGGCCGTCCTCGTGCCAGGCCATCCCGGAGTCTCGGAACCGCCCGGGGCCGCCGAGGAAGCGGTGGTCGGTGACACCGAGCTCCGCCATCGCCTGCGCCAGCTCGCCGATCCGGTGCTGGCCGAGCAGGTCGTCTTGGTCCGAGGCGAGGTTGGCGAGCTCCGGGACCAGCACCTCCCCCTCCTCACCGAGGGTGCAGGTCACCAACGTGACCCCCGTGCCGCGGGCGACGTACTTGGCCATCGTGGCGCCCTGGTTGATGCTCTCGTCGTCCGGGTGCGCGTGCACGCACAGCATCCGCTGGTCCATGACGGCAACTCTATGGCCACCGCTGATCCGCCAGCGCCACCCGCAGCGCGGGCAGGAACGGCAGGTCCGGTTCCAGCCAGTCCACGTCGGAGAGCTGCTCGGGCGCCAGCCATCGGATGATGTCGTGCTCGGTCGGTACCGGTTCTCCGGACACGAGTCGGGCCAGCGCTATCCGCAGCACCAGCCCGGGCCGGATGGGCTGCTCGCCGACCAGCCAACCGGTCACCTCGATCTCGCAGCCGAGCTCCTCGCGCACCTCCCGGACGGCGGCCGCAGTCGGGTGCTCACCGGCGCGTACCTTGCCGCCGGGGAGCTCCCAGCGTCTCGCCAGCGCCGAAGGTGTCACCCGGCGCGCGACGAGGAGCCGACCCTGGCGCACGAGCGCGGCGCCGACGACGACACCGGGCTGCGGCAGCGGCTCGGTCATCTGGTCCCTTCCGTGGACGCGGCGTTCACGCGAGACTCGAACGCAGCAGCCGCCAACGTAGTGGAGGCCAGTCGTGACGATGCCGCTCACCGGTGGCGTGCACCTCCACCACGGCGGCGAACGAGCCGAGGAGATCGCAGCCCTGACCAGCCGGCTCGGCGGGCGGGTCGGGCTCGACGGGGTCCTGGGCGACCTGAACCGCGCCGCGACGCTCACCCGCGTCCCGGGCAAGGCTGCTGTATGGGGCTTCAGGTGGTGCGACGAGGACAACCGCTCCCCGCGCTGGTTCCCGCAGGGGATCACCACCTCGGCCGACCGGGGCCCGCTGGAGCACGTCAACGGCCATCGGGTGATCTGCACCAGCTGGTACTCCCGACAGCTCCGCGGCGTGGACAAGGGCTCTCGGATCACGTTCGTCGACATCACCGACCCGAACCGGCCCAGGTACCGGCACGTGCTGCTCGTTCAGCCGGTACGGCGCAGAGACGGGCGGGTGGGCGTCGTACCCCTGCGAGCTCACGCCGGCGGGCTGGTGTGGCACGGGCCCTACCTGTACGTCGCCGGCACCGCGCGAGGCATCTACTGCTTCCGCGTCGAGGACATCCTGCGCGTCTACTCCGGCGGCGACGCGGGTGCGCTGAGCATCGAGGACGGTCACGTGGACAGCTTCGGCTACCGCTACGTGCTGCCGGTCCGCTTCACCTACGAAGCCGGGGTCACGGACGGCGAGGAACCGCTTCGGTACTCGTTCGTGTCGATCGACCGCACGGCGATGCCGCACCGGCTGGTCGCTGGCGAGTACGGCGACCGCTCGATGACCACGCGCGTGTTCAGCTATGAGGTGGACCCGTCGAGCGCCCTGCTGGTGAGGTCGGACGACGGCCGGGCGTGGCCGGTCACGATGCACGAGGCTGCGCTCAGGTCCATGCAGGGTGCGACCGTGGTGGACGGCACCTACTACGTGAGCACCAGCGCAGGTCGCCGCCGGCGAGGCAGCCTCTGGGTCGGCACCCCGGGAGAGCTCCGGCGCTTCCGGCACGTGCTTCCGGTCGGTCCGGAGGACCTCACCTACTGGCCGTCGACCGGGCAGCTGTGGTCGCTGACCGAGTACCCCGGCAGGCGCTTCGTCTTCGCGATGGACCGCTCCGAGTTCGACACCACCTTCGACGCCACTTGAGCCCGCCGACTCACTGGCCGGTGCGCCCGTCGATGCACTCGCGAAGCAGGTCGGCGTGCCCGGCGTGGCGGGCGTACTCCTCGATCACGTGGACCAGCACGTCCCGTGTGGAGACGGTGCCATCGTCGAACGCGACCTCGTCAGCGAGGTCGGACTCGTCGAGGGCATCGAGCCACTCGTCTGCCCTGGCGATCTCCGCCTTCCAGGTCGCGACGGCGTCCTCGACCACGGCTGGGTCCGGGACCGCGCCCGCGAAGTCCCAGTCCGGGTCGTCCTCACGCTTGTACAGGCGCGGCACGTCGGTCCTGCCCTGGAGCACGCGCTGGAACCAGTGGTTCTCCATCTGGGCGAGGTGGCGCACCAGGCCGAGCAGGCTCAGGCTGCTGGGCGGAACCGATCGTCGAGCGAGCTGTTCGGCGTCGAGTCCACCGCACTTCAGCTCGATGGTGAGCCGGTAGTTGCTCAGGTACTCGCGGTAGGTCGCCTTCTCGCCGACCGGGTTGCCGTAGGAGCGGGGGTCGTCCTCCGGGGCCGTCCACGAGTCGCTCACGGTGAGATCTCCCTGGTCATGATCCATGCGTGCTTACCGACCTGTCGGCCGCGGGTGAAGCCGTAGTCCTCGAAGAGCTCTGCGGTCGCGCTGAACAGGAACCGGCCCTGCGCCTCGCGGCCGGCGGTCACCTCCGAGATCGCCTCGACCAGGCCGCCGCCGGCCTGGGTGATGTGGTCGAGCGCGCCGGCCAGCGCTGCGCGGGCGATGCCTTGGCCGCGATGTCTCCGGTCGACGTAGACGCAGGTGATCCGCCAGTCCGGCCTCGGTGGCGGGTCCTTCTCGTACTCACGCTTGTGCTTGATGCCGGGAAGCTCCTCAGCACTGCCGTACTGGCACCATCCCTGCGCCAAACCGTCCTCGTCCAGCACCAGCGCAGCGTGCGCACCGCCGGTGCGAACCCGGTGCTCCTTCGCCGCTCGGTAGCTGATGCCCTGCTGGCCGCACTCCGGGTGGTAGCCGATGCACCAGCACCCGCCGAAGATCCCGTTGTTTCGCTCGACGAGGTCCGCGAACGCATCCCAGGTGGAGGCGTCGAGAGCTCGGATCGCGTACTGCGCCGTCGTCATGGCGCCACCGTAAGGCCACTCCCGGACAATCTGCTTCCGGTCGCCGTCCGGCGCGCAGACGTTGCCGGCGTACCGACTGATCTCTCACGTCGGGATCCTTCGTGAGGTCCCGCTTGGCCGTAGTCA
>CADCUJ010000029.1:0-3992 GCA_902805855.1 uncultured Nocardioidaceae bacterium | reverse complement strand
CCGATTCATCATGGCCCGCCCGGATCATATTCCAGACCAGATCGGCCTCCGGATCTATGCAACGGCTCCAGCGACCGGCAGCCTGACAGCAACTTCCGCAATGGAAGGTGCTCGGGCGGTTGTCGCTGGGGGAACGAGGCGGCGCACGAAGCGAGCACGGGGACTGAATCCTTGGGGGATTTGATGCCGGGTCTGCTCCGACGCGCGCTCTTTTCGGCCGTCCACCTCAGTCGGTTGCTCAGGACCTTCCTGGCGTTCGCACTGGTCGCAACCACGCTGACGCTGCTCGCGGCGCCCGCGTCTGCCGAGGAGGAGCCGACCACATCGCCGAGCTCTGACGCCTCGGCCACACCAGGCAGCGGGCCTGCCGAGGCCACCGCCGCCGACTCGCCAGCCGAGGACCAGACGGCGCCAGAGCCGACTACGTCGCCCGAGCCGAGCACCTCACCCGACCCGACCGCGTCGCCAGAGCCGACTACATCGCCGGAGCCGGATGCGGCCATCGACGACGGTCCCCGGGCTGACTACATCGTCACCTTCCGCCCTGAGTCGAGTGCGGCGCAGAGCAGGTCGGCGCTTACCTCCGCTGGCGCCGAGATCGGCTCGTCGGTTCCCGAGCTGGGTGTCTTCTCCGTCTCGCTCACGGCCGCCGGACTGGAGCTGCTGCGTGCGGCGCCGGAGGTTGTCCGGGTCGAGGCCGACAAGGTGCGCGAGGTGCAGGGCACGCCGAACGACCCGTCGTACGACGCCCAGTGGGCACTGCCGAAGATCGGCTGGGACTCGGCGTACGGATCAGTCGACCCCTCCGGCTCCGCCACCCTCGCGGTCCTGGACACCGGCGTGGACGCCACCCCGGACTTGGTCGGCCGCCTGGTGCCCGGTGCCTCAATGCTCGAGGGCGAGACCAGCACCCTCGACTCGCACGGGCACGGCACGGCGATGGCCAGCATCGCTGCTGCCGAGGCGGGCAACGGCACCGGCATCGCTGGTGTCGGGTACTCGGGGGTCTCGGTGATGCCGGTCAAGGTGCTCGCCGCCGACGGCACCGGCCAGGACTCCGACATCGTGCGCGGGATCGTGCACGCCACCGACCACGGAGCCGACGTCATCTTGATGTCCTTCTCCAACCCCGGTTACAGCCACGCGCTGCAGTCCGCGGTGGACTACGCCTGGTCCAAGGGCGTCGTCCTGGTCGCGGCGACCGGCAACGACGGCTCGTCCGCCGCAACGTACCCGGCCGGTTCCGCCAAGGTGGTGGGCGTCTCCGCGACCGACCAGGACGACACCCTCTGGGGCGGCTCCAACTTCGGCGCCGACACGTTCCTCGGGGCGCCGGGTGTGAGCATCACCTCCGGCGTCGGCTCGATCACAGGTACCTCGGCCTCCGCCGCGATCGTGGCCGGCTCCGCGGCGCAGGTCGCGGCCGATGCACCATCCGCCTCCAACGGTGTGGTCGTCGGGCGGCTGGCTCGCACTGCCGACCCTGCCGGCACATCGGCCGAAACCGGCAACGGCCGGGTCAACCTCGCGCGCGCACTGGCAGACACCTCGACGGAGCCGGTCGTTCCTCAGGGCGTCGCCGGAGCGGGCGGACCCCTTGTCGGACCGTACGTAGTGGCGGCCAACCCCAGCCTTGACGGGTGGCAGTCGATCAGCGCGGGCTGGGGCGGCACGCTGCAGGGCAGCAACTCCAAGTACACCGAGGGTGACAGCATCCCCATTCGGTACGTCGACCCCAAGGCAGGCACCGGATCGCACACCGTCTCGTTCGGCTACGACTTCGACCTAGGCAGCGGCAAACGGTTCATCGACGCCTTGACCTCCTACGATCGCAGCGTCTCCGGCGCAACCACCAACCCCTGCGGCAGCTGTGGTGCGGCGACGAGCTCTACAGCCCCCATCCCGGTCGACACCACGCTTCCATCCGGAGCCCAGTTCTCCGGCCAGACCTTCCGGATCTGGAACGCCAGCATCACCAACGTCGGCTCCTACACGACGGCCGCCGGTGTTCGGCGGATCACCGTCACCTACAGCGTGCCCACGGCCAACAAGGACGTCGTCATCGCCTTCGGCGCGCACCTGGCCCGCCAGAACGAGTGGGGACCGGCCAAGGGCGCCTCATCGGCTCCCGGCGCGTCGCAGAAGGTCTATGCATCCCTGGACGGCGGCCCCGACGGCAACGTGAGCATCAACCCGGGCACCGCCATCGTCGCCGGTGGCACGATCAGCGGCACCGTCTACAACGACGCCGACGGCGACGGAGCCTTCGACTCCGGTGAGACCGGACTATCAGGCGTTCCCCTGGCGTTGTCCGGGAGCGCGGCGTCCACAGCCACGTCGGACTCGTCCGGCAACTACACGTTCTCCGGTCTTCTGGCCGGCACCTACTCGGTGGACTACACGGTGCCTAGCGGTTTCGCCAACACAGGCACCAAGCCGCTGACCGGAATCTCGGTGGCCACCAACACCAGCGCGGTGACTGGCAGGAACTTCTTCGCCCAGCAGCGCAACGCCTCGATCAGCGGCACGGTGTACGACGACGCCAACGGCAACGGCACGCTCGACGCCGGCGAGGCTGGCATCCCCGGGGTCGACGTGAGTCGCAATGGCACAAGCTCGACGACGACGAACTCCTCAGGCCAGTACACCTTCACCGGTCTGGCCGCCGGGTCCTACGCGGTCGACTACACCGTCCCGGCCGGGTACGCGAACACGGGCACCAAGCCGCTGTCGGTCAATCTGGCGGCTGGGCAGTCCGCGACCGGGAGGGACTTCTTCGCCCAGCAGCGTGGCGGCTCGGTCTCTGGCGTGGTGTGGAACGACGAGAACGCCAACGGCACTCACGACGCCGGCGAGACGAACGGTGTCGGTGGGGTCACGGTCTTCGTGGACACCAACGCGAACGGCTCCTTGGACGGCGGTGAGTCCTCCACCACGACCGCTGGCAGTGGCGCCTACTCGTTCGCGGGGCTGTCGGCGGGAAGCTACCGGATCAATCACGTCATGCCTTCTGGATATGCGGCGACCGGCACACGTCCGGTCGAGGTGACCGTCGGTGGCGCGAGCGCAGGAAGCGCAGACTTCTTCGTCCGCCGCACGACGATCACGACGCTGACTGGAAGCGGCTCGGGGACGAGCACGTACGGCGACTCCGTGACGTTCACTGCCACGGTCACCTCGCTGGCACCGAACCCGAGCTCCGCAGGCAGCGTCACGTTCACAGATGGAAGCTCCACGCTGTGCAACACCGTTGCCCTCACCGGCAACCAGGCCACCTGCACGGTCTCCGGCCTCGACGTCGCGGGCAGTCCGCACCAGATCACCGCCGCCTACAGCGGCTCTTCGACCTCGCCCGGACACGGCGCGAGCTCCAGCACCATCCTCAGCCACACCGTCACGAAGGCTGCGCTCACGGTGACCGCGAACGACGAGTCCCGCGAGTACGGCGCCTCGAACCCGGCATTCAACGCGTCGATCTCCGGCTTCAGGAACGGCGAGACGCTGGCCACTTCCGGGGTGAGCGGTTCTCCGAGCTGTTCAACGACGGCCACGGCGACCAGTCCGGTCAACACGACCTCGGGCTACCCGATCACGTGTGCGGCCGGCACCCTCTCCGCGAGCAACTACTCGTTCAACTTCGTTGACGGCAAGCTGCTCGTCACCAAGGCAGTCCTCACCATCACCGCGTGGGACCTCACGAAGACGTATGGCGATTCCCTGGTCTTCAGCGGTTCGGAGTTCATCTCCACTGGACTGAAGGCAAGCGACAGCGTCACCTCGGTGCAGCTGTCGAGCCTCGGTGCCTCAGGAGCGGCGGCTGTGGGCAGCTACGCGATCGTTCCGTCGAATGCGACGGGCACCGGGCTCTCCAACTACGACGTCACCTACGTCGACGGCACGCTGACGGTGGACCCGAAGGGCGTGCAGGTCACCGCCGACGACAAGACCAAGACCTACGGGCAGGCCGACCCGGCCTTCACCCACCAGGTCAC
>CADCUJ010000028.1 GCA_902805855.1 uncultured Nocardioidaceae bacterium | reverse complement strand
AGGGCACGGCCAACATCCGCGTGTTCACTCCCTCGGTCTCGGACCAGGGCTGGTCGGCCGAGGGCCACACCGTGGTCGAGGTGGTCATCGACGACATGCCGTTCCTCGTCGACTCGGTGACGATGTACCTGCACGAGAGCAACCGCAACGTGCACGCCGTCGTGCACCCGCAGCTGTTGGTGCGCAGGGACATGACCGGCAAGCTCTTGGAGCTGCACACCGAGGACACCGACGGCGTCGCGAGCAAGGACCTGCCGCACGACGTTGCTCGCGAGTCCTGGATGCACTTCGAGATCGATCGCGAGAGCGAGCCGCAGGCCTTCGAGGACATCGAGCGAGGCCTGGACAAGGTGCTGCGCGACGTGCGGGAGGCCGTCGAGGACTGGCAGCGGATGCACGCCAAGGCACGCGAGATCGTGCGCGACCTCGAGGAGAACCCGCCACCGCTGGACCAGCCGGAGATCGACGAGGGCAAGGCGCTGCTGAACTGGCTCGCCGACGACCACTTCACGTTCCTCGGCTACCGGGAGTACCGGCTCGAGGAGTCCGGGGACGACGAGGTGCTGCGTGCCGTCGCCGGGACCGGGTACGGCATCTTGCGAGCCGACCAGGACATGTCGAAGTCCTTCGGAAAGCTGCCACCGCTGGTGAAGGCCAAGGCCCACGAGAAGGCCCTCCTCGTGCTCGCCAAGGCGAACTCGAAGGCGACCGTGCACCGGCCGGCCTACCTGGACTACGTCGGCGTGAAGACCTTCGACGAGTCCGGCGAGGTGGTCGGGGAGCGGCGGTTCCTCGGGCTGTTCTCCTCGGCGGCCTACACCGAGTCGCTGACCCGGATCCCGGTGATCCGGGTCAAGGCGCAGCAGGTGATCGACCGCGCCGGCTTCGACCCGCTCAGCCACACCGGCAAGGCCCTGATGGACGTGCTGGAGACCTACCCGCGCGACGAGATGTTCCAGACCCCGGTCGACGAGCTGGTGCCGATCGCCGAGGCGGTGCTGCACACCCGGGAGCGCCGCCAGCTGCGGCTCTTCGTCCGCCGCGACACCTACGGGCGCTACCTGTCCTGTCTGGTCTACCTCCCGCGCGACCGGTACACCACCACCGTCCGGGAGCGGATCGCCGACCTCCTGAAGACCCACCTGGGTGGGGACTCGGTCGAGTACACCGCACGCGTGAGCGAGTCGCTGCTGGCCAGGGTGCACTTCGTAGTGCGACCCGCTCCGGGAACGGTGGCCAGGGACGACTACGACCTCGTGAGCCTGGAGCGCCGACTCGCCGATGCCGCTCGCTCCTGGCGTGACGACTGCATCTCCGCGGTGACCAGCGAGTTCGGGGAGGAACAGGGTTCCCGGCTCGCACGCAACTACGCCGACTCGTTCCCGGAGGCCTACAAGGAGGACTACTCCGCGCGCACGGCTGCGGCCGACCTCGGCCGGCTCGCGGCGATCGAGGGGGAGCACGGGATGGCACTCTCGCTCTACGAGCCGGTGGACGCCGACCCCGGGGAGGCGCGGCTGAAGGTGTTCCGGGTCGGGTCGCCGCTGTCGCTGAGCCAGGTGCTGCCGGTGCTGTCCACGATGGGCGTCGAGGTGATCGACGAGCGGCCCTACGGCCTCGAGGGGCTCGAGCGGCCGTCGTACATCTACGACTTCGGCATGCGCTACGCACGCACCATGCCGGCCAGCGCGCGCGACCTCTTCCAGGACACCGTGACCGCGGTCTGGAACGGGCTCAACGAGAGCGACGGGTTCAATGCGCTCGTGCTGGCCGCCGGCCTCAACTGGCGGCAGGTCTCCGTGCTTCGTGCCTACGCCAAGTACATGCGGCAGGGCGGCACACCGTTCGCCCAGGACTACGTCGAGGACGCCCTGCGCGTCAACGTCGACATCACCAGACTGCTGGTCGACCTGTTCGAGACCCGCTTCCACCCCGGGAGGAACGGGGACCTCGCTGCCGACAGCGAGTCGCGGCAGGTGAAGATGTCCGACATCGAAGAGCGCATCGAGCAGGCGCTCGACCAGGTCACCAGCCTCGACCAGGACCGGATTCTGCGTTCCTACCTCGCGGTGATCAAGGCCACCTTGCGGACCAACTACTTCCAGCCGCCGAGGGCGGACACGTCGCCGGCGCCGTACCTGTCGCTCAAGCTGGAGCCGAGCGCGATCCCGGACCTGCCCGAGCCGCGGCCCAAGTACGAGATCTTCGTCTACTCCCCTCGGGTGGAAGGCGTGCACCTGCGCTTCGGTGCCGTCGCCCGGGGAGGACTGCGCTGGTCGGACCGGCGCGACGACTTCCGCACCGAGGTCCTCGGCCTGGTGAAGGCCCAGATGGTGAAGAACACGGTGATCGTGCCGGTGGGCGCGAAGGGTGGATTCTTCTGCAAGCACCTGCCCGACGCCAGTGACCGGGACGCGTGGATGGCCGAGGGGATCGCCTGCTACAAGACGTTCATCTCCGGGCTGCTCGACGTGACCGACAACCTGGTGGACGGGGAGACGGTGCCGCCGCCGGCAGTCGTCCGCCACGACTCCGACGACTCCTACCTGGTGGTCGCCGCGGACAAGGGCACCGCGACCTTCTCCGACATCGCCAACAGCGTCTCCCAGGACTACGGCTTCTGGCTGGGGGATGCGTTCGCGTCCGGCGGCTCCGCGGGCTACGACCACAAGGCGATGGGGATCACGGCACGCGGCGCGTGGGTCAGCGTGCTGCGTCACTTCCGCGAGATGGGCATCGACTGCCAGGACCAGGACTTCACCTGCGTCGGCGTCGGCGACATGTCCGGAGACGTGTTCGGCAACGGCATGCTGCTCTCCGAGCACACCCGTCTCGTGGCCGCGTTCGACCACCGCGACATCTTCCTCGACCCGGACCCCGACCCGAAGGCTTCGTACGCCGAGCGCAGCAGGCTCTTCGAGATGTCCAGGTCCACGTGGCGCGACTACGATGCCGAGCTGCTCTCCGAGGGCGGCGGTGTCTACTCGCGTGGCCAGAAGTCGATCCCGATCTCCGCGCAGGTACGCCAGGTGCTCGGGCTCGGTGAGGAGGTCACCGCCCTGCCTCCGGCCGACCTGATGCGGGCGATCCTGACCGCTGAGGTGGACCTGCTCTGGAACGGTGGCATCGGCACCTACGTCAAGTCGGAGAGCGAGACCCACGGCGAGGTCGGCGACAAGGCCAACGACGCGATCCGGGTCAACGGCAACCAGCTGCGCTGCCGGTGCGTGGGGGAGGGCGGCAACCTCGGGCTCACCCAGCGCGGCCGGATCGAGTACGCCGCGAACGGTGGGCGGATCAACACCGACTTCATCGACAACTCCGCCGGCGTCGACACCTCCGACCACGAGGTCAACATCAAGATCCTGCTCGACCGGGTGGTCCGCGACGGCGACCTCACCGTCAAGCAGCGCAACGACCTGCTGGCCTCGATGACCGACCAGGTCGCCGAGCTGGTGCTGGAGGACAACTACGAGCAGAACCTGGCGCTGGCCAACGCGCAGGCCCAGTCCGAGGCGCTGCTGCACGTGCAGGAGGCATGGATCCGGCGGCTGGAGCGGCAGGGACTGCTCAACCGCCAGCTGGAGTTCTTGCCCACTCGCAAGCAGATGGCCGACCGGATCGAGCGCAACCAGGGCCTGACCGCTCCCGAGTCGGCGGTGCTGCTGGCCTACACCAAGATCGTGCTGGCCGACGTACTGATCGACACCGACCTGGCCGACGACCCGTTCCTGCGCAACGAGCTGTTCGCCTACTTCCCCGCGAAGATGCGGCAGAGCTACCGCGAGCAGATGAAGGCGCACCCACTGCGCCGGGAGATCATCATCACCCAGATCGTCAACGCACTGGTCAACGGTGCGGGGATCACCTACTTCCACCGGCTCTCGAGCGAGACCGGAGCGCCGGCCGCCGAGGTGGCCAGGGCGAACTTCCTGGCGAGGGAGATCTTCGGCTCCAAGGCGCTGCTCGACGAGATCGCGTCCTGGGACAACAAGCTCGATGCAGCCCTGCAGACCAAGATGCGCATCGAGACCAGGACCCTGGTGGAGCGCGCCTCACGTTGGCTGCTGAACAACCGGCGTCCGCCACTGGACAGCGAGTCGGTCGTGGACACCTTCTCGGTCGCCACCCAGAAGGTCATGTCGGCGCTTCCGGACCTGCTCACCGGGCGAGAGGCCGACGCGTTCGCCGCGCGGCGTGAGGCGCTGACCTCCGAAGGCGTGCCTGAGGAGCTGGCGACCAAGGTCTCGGTGCTCCCGCCCGCCTACGCGATCCTCGGGGTGGTGGAGACCGCGCACCGTGACGAGCTCGACCCGCTCGAAGTGGTGCGGCTGCACTTCGCGCTCGGTGAGCGTCTCGGGCTGCCGGCCGTGGTCAGCCAGATTCTCGCGCTGCCGCGGCAGGACAGGTGGCAGACGATGGCGAGGGCCGCGCTGCGAGACGACCTGCACGCCGTGCACACCCAGCTGACGGCCCAGGTGCTCGCCTCGACGCCGTCCGACCAACCCGCACCCGTGCGGATCGCTGACTGGGAGGAGCACGACGAGGTGGTGGTCACCCGGGCGGCGGACACGCTGAACGAGATCTGTGCCGAGGGCCAGGCCGACCTCGCGCGGCTCTCGGTCGGGCTGAGGGTGGTACGCGCGCTGCTGGCCACCCCGTAGCCCCTGGCTCAGCTGACGACGAGCGTCCCGTCCGACGTACGCACGACGAGGCCGTCGGCCAGCGTCAGAGCCAACGCGCGGTCGAACCGGTCGTTCTCCCAGAACCGAGCCCCGAGGGTGGCCTCGAGCTGGTCGCGGGTCTGTGCGCCTTCGGCTTCGAGGGCGCGCACGATCTGGCCCATCTCGTGGAACACCTGGCGGTCCCGCGGTCCCTCCGTGCTCGGCTTGGGTGGGGGCATGGGCATCGTGGTCTACCTCCTCGTTTCGCCTGCGTACCCGCTCAGGCGGGGGCGGGCTGCTTGCGGTCGCTGTCCGGTCCCGACGGGTCTTCGGCAGTCAGCGGCTGGGCGATGCTCTCCAGGCTCTGCCCCTCCGCCTTGACGCCGAGCACGATCTCCGCAATGCCCCCGGCGATCATCAACGCGGCACCGATGAAGTAGCCGATCGCGATCGCGGTGATGTCCAGGCCGCCGGTGGTGGCGTCCTCGATCAGCTTGCCGAACAGCAGCGGCCCGGCGATACCGCCGGCGGCGGTACCGATCGCGTAGAAGAACGCGATGCACAGCGCACGGGTCTCCATCGGGAAGATCTCGCTCGCGGTGAGGTACGCCGAGCTGGCGCCCGCCGAGGCGAAGAAGAAGATGATCGCGCCCATCAGGGTCAGGGTCACCGCCGTGTAGGCGCCGAGCGTCGCACCGGTGATCGCGAGCAGGGTGCCGGAGAGGATGTAGGTGCCGGCGATCATCTTGACCCGCCCGATGGTGTCGAACAGCGGCCCCAGGAGGAGCGCCCCGAGGAAGTTGCTGACCGCAAAGGCGGCGATGTACCAGCCGGTCTGGGTGACGCCCATGAATGTGGTCAGCGTGTCGCCGTAGGTGAAGAAGAACGCGTTGTAGAGGAACGCCTGCCCGATGAACAGCGAGAAGCAGAGAATGGTGCGCCGGGGGTAGAGAGTGAAGACCGTCCGGGCGATGAGCCCGATCCCGATGGACTTTCGCTGCCGGATGGTGATCGTGTCCGACACCGACGGCAGCTCCCTCCCGGTGTCGTCGACCACGCGCTTCTCGATGCCGCGGACGATCTCTTCTCCCTCGTCCTCACGGCCATGGATGAACAGCCAGCGCGGGCTCTCGGGGACGTGGCGCCGGACGATGAAGATACCCACGGCGAGGATCGCGCCGAGCGCGAAGGCGATCCGCCAGCCGTACTCAGCCGGCACCAGGGTCGGGTCCAGCAGCGGGATGGTCAGCAGGGCACCACCGGCGGCGCCGACCCAGAAGGAGCCGTTGATCGCCACGTCGACCCGGCCGCGGTACTTCGCCGGGATCAGCTCGTCGATCGCGGAGTTGATCGCGGCGTACTCACCGCCGATGCCGGTGCCGGTGAAGAAGCGGGCGATGAAGTAGAAGGTCGGGTTCATCGCGAACGCGGTCGCGACGGTGGCCACGGTGTAGACGGCGACCGTGATCAGGAAGAGCTTCTTGCGGCCGAGCCGGTCGGTGAGCTGTCCGAAGAACAACGCACCGATACAGGCTCCGGCGACGTAGGCAGCACCCGCGAAGCCGACATCGAAGCTGCTGAGCCCCAGACCGGTGCCTTCGGGCTCCAACGCGGCGGACATGGACCCGACGATGGTCACCTCGAGACCATCGAGGATCCACACCGTGCCGAGGCCGATGACGACCAGCCAGTGGAAGCGTGCCCACGGCAGTCGGTCCATCCGCGCCGGGATGTCGGTAGTGATGCGACCGGTTTCTACTCCCCCGGACATGGCGCCTCCAACGTGACAGGTGACTGGGCCACCGGCGGTCCTACCCGCGTTTTCGTGGTGTATGCCACATCGGGCCGAGGAATAATTAGTCGAAGTCCACGGCGGTGCATGGGCCGCGGTCCGGCCGGTGCTGTGAGCGTCGCTCAGCTGGCCTTCTTGGCTGCGGCCTTCTTCGTGCTGGACTTCTTGGCCGGCTTCTTGGCAGGCGCCTTCTTCGCGCTCTTCTTCGTGCTGCTCTTCTTCGCGGTCTTCTTCGCCGGTTCCGCGTCCTCCGACTCCGCGGGCTCGCCGCGGGAGGTCTTCGCAGCGTCCACGCTGCGCTGCAGTGCGGCGAGCAGGTCCACCACCTCGCCGCTGGGCTCCTTGGCCTCCGGCGTCCGCTTGACCTCGCCGCCCTCGAGCTTGGCCTGCACCAGCGCCTCGACCGCCTCCCGGTAGTCGTCCTCGTAGTCGCTGGCGTCGTAGTCCCCGGCCAGCGTCTCCACGAGCAGCCGGGCCATCTTGAGCTCCTGGGGCTTCGCCGCCTGCTCGGTGGCGTCCAGCCCGGTGAAGTCGGGCTTGCGGATCTCGTCGGGCCACATCATCGTCTGCATCACGATCACGTCGTCGCGCACCCGCAGCACCGCCGTGGTCATCCGGGTGCGCAGCGAGACCGTCACCACCGCCATCCGGTCGGCCTCGGTCAGCGCCTCGCGCAGCAGTGCGTAGGGCTTGGCCGCGGCCTTGTCCGGCTCGAGGTAGTAGGACTTCTCGAGCATCAGCGGGTCGATCTGGTCGCTCGGCACGAACTTCTCGACCGAGATCTCGCGGCTGCTGCTCGCGGGGAGGTCGGCCAGGTCGTCGTCGTCGAGGATCACCATCTGACCGTCGTCGGTCTCGTAGCCCTTGGCGATGTCGGCGTAGGCGACCTCCTCGCCGTCGATGCTGCACACCCGCTGGTACTTGATCCGGCCACCGTCCTTCGCGTGGACCTGGCGGAACGAGACGTCGTGGCTCTCGGTGGCGGCGTACAGCTTGACCGGCACGCTGACCAGTCCGAAGGACACCGCGCCCTTCCAGATCGCACGCATGGGGAAGCCCTCCGTTCGGCGTCACTGTCTTCGTGATCGCATGCTATTCGGTCAGGATGGACCCATGCGCCCGATGCTGGCTAGCCGAGGCACCTCGGTGCCGTCCGGACCGGAGTGGGTGCACGAGGTCAAGTGGGACGGGATGCGAGTGCTGGTGGACGTCCGCTCGGACGCGGTGCGGGCGTGGTCGCGCAACGAGAACGACGTCACGGTCAGCTTCCCGGAGCTCACCGGGCTGGCCCGCCTCGGCCGCGACCTGCTGCTCGACGGAGAGGTGGTCGCGATGGCAGCGGGGGTCCCGACCTTCGCGGCACTGGCCGACCGGATGCACGTCAGCAGCGCCCGGCGGGCGCAGGCGCTGGCCGAGTCGAACCCGGTCACACTGATCGCCTTCGACCTGCTCCGTCTCGACGGCAATCAGCTTGTCGGTGAGCCGTTGTCGGTACGACGCGCCGAGCTGGAGTCGCTCGGGCTCTCCGACGCTGCCTGGCAGGTGCCGGCGACCTACGAGGACGGTCAGATGCTGCTGGACGCGACCGAGCGGCAGGGGCTCGAGGGGGTGGTGTCGAAGAAGGTCGGCTCCCGCTACCACTACGGCCGCCGGACCAAGGACTGGCTGAAGTTCCCGAACCGGCCGGTCGGCTCCTATGTGGTGGGAGGTTGGCGTCACGAGACCGACAGCGACACCCGCCTCGGCGCGCTGCTCGTAGGGACGCCGACGGTGGCCGGGTTGAGCTACCGGGGCCGGGTCGGCAGCGGCATCGCCGGCCGGGTCGGCCCGCGCCTCAAGGGCATGCTGGAGCCGTTGCGCGCGGACGCCTCCCCCTTCTGCGACGAGGTGCCTCGCGTCGACGCGACGGGCACCGTCTGGGTCCGACCGGAGGTGGTGGTCGACGTCCGGGCCCTCGGTGTCACCGATGGGAGCCGGCTGCGGCAGCCCAGCTACCAGGGCGTGCGCTCCGACCTCTCGCCAGCCGACCTTTCACCGGACGACCTCTCGCCGGACAGCCGCGAAGGCGGCCGGTCGTGATGGCGCAACCGGACCAGTTCGTGGAGGTCGACGGCAGGCGGCTGAAGATCAGCAGCCTGGACAAGGTGATGTACCCCGAGACCGGGACCACCAAGGGCGAGGTGCTCAACTACTACGCGCGGGTCGCGCCGGTGCTGCTACCGCACCTGGCCGACCGGGCGGTGACCCGGATCCGATGGCCCAACGGGACCGGCGAGGGCAGGTTCTTCGAGAAGAACCTGCCCTCGGGGGCTCCGGACTGGCTGACGTCGGTGACCGTCCCGTCGACCGGCTCGCGCGGCGGCGGTGACCACATCACCTACCCGATCATCGACGGGCTCGCGCCGCTGACCTACCTGGTCAACCTGGGATCGCTCGAGCTGCACGTGCACCAGTGGACGGTCGGGCGCAACCAGCAGCCGAAGAACCCGAACCGGCTGGTGATCGACCTCGACCCCGGCCCGCCGGCCGGCCTGCACGAGTGCTGCCAGGTGGCGCTGCTGGTGCGCGACCGGCTCGCCGAGCGCGGGTTGTCCTGCGCGCCGGTGACCAGCGGGAGCAAGGGGCTGCACCTGTACGCCGCGCTCCCCGGGAAGCTGAACTGGGAGCGGGTGCGTGACCTCGCGCAGGAGATCGCCCGCGAGCTGTCTCGCGAACGACCCGAGCTGGTCCTGTGGAAGATGACGAAGTCGATCCGCGGCGGCAAGGTGTTCCTCGACTGGTCGCAGAACACCGGCTCGAAGACGACGATCACGCCGTACTCCCTGCGCGGCAAGGAAGCGCCGTTCGTCGCCGCCCCCCGCGGCTGGGACGAGGTCGAGGCGGGTGCGGAGGACGAACGGGCACTGCGCCAGTGCTACCTGGACGAGGTGCTGGCCCGGGTGGACGCGGACGTGGACGTCTTCGGCGACACGTTGGCCGGATAGAGCGAACCCCGCCGTTCCCGAGATACGGCGGGGTTCGTAAAACTTCAGCCGCCGACCTTCTGCTCACGTCCGCGGCTCTGGTACGCAGTCGTTGTACCCATGACCGGTGCGCCTAACCCACAAAGGTGACCGCCACGCGCAACAAGGCGGCCAGCACGGGGTTTTCCACAGGTCCAGTCGGGAGGTCTGGCCGCGTCGAGCGGTGTGGGCGAGACTCACGCAACACCTCAGAAGATCTCTGACGACTGCTGGACGGCGGGGGCCATGACGCTGACGTATGCCGACTCCTCGGCGGGGTTGGTGGAGACCCTCGACGCGCAGCTGCGCGACGTGGTCCGCCGCGACGGCATCGACCCGCAACGAGACGCGGGCCTGGTCCGTCACCTCGCCGAGCGCCTGGTCGCAGAGCGGGACCAGCGAAGCCTGACCGGAGCCGTGGCACCGGTCGGCGACCACGGTGTCGTCGTCGAGGAGCTCGTGGCCCGGGTCTCGGGGTTCGGGCCGCTGCAGACCTACCTCGACGACCCGACCGTCGAGGAGATCTGGATCAACGACCCGAGCCGGGTCTTCGTCGCCCGAGCCGGCAGGCACGAGCTGACCAGCACGATCCTGGACGCCGGCGCGGTGCACGAGCTCGTCGAGCGGATGCTGAAGACCAGCGGCAGGCGAGTGGACCTCTCCCAGCCGTTCGTCGACGCCATGCTGCCCGACGGGCACCGACTGCATGTGGTGCTCGACGGCATCTCCCGCGGCTTCTCGGCAGTGAACATCCGCAAGTTCGTCGTGCGTGCCGCGAGGTTGCACGACCTGGTGGAGCTCGGCAGCCTCACCGACGACGCCGCCGCCTTCCTCGAGGCCTCGGTGGTCGCCGGGCTCAACATCGTCGTGGCCGGCGGAACCCAGGCGGGCAAGACCACGATGCTCAACTGCCTCGCCGCGTCGATTCCGAGCAGCGACCGGGTGATCTCCGCCGAGGAGGTCTTCGAGCTGCGCTTCAGCCACCCGGACTGGGTGGCGATGCAGACCCGGCAGTCCGGGCTCGAGGGCACCGGCCAGATCAAGCTGCGCGACCTGGTCCGGGAGAGCCTGCGGATGCGTCCCTCTCGCGTCATCGTGGGGGAGGTCCGCGCGGAGGAGTGCCTCGACCTTCTGCTCGCCCTGAACTCCGGCCTTCCGGGCATGGCATCGCTGCACGCGAACAGCGCGCGGGAGGCGTTGGTGAAGATGTGCACGCTGCCGCTGCTGGCCGGTGAGAACATCTCCGCCCGGTTCGTCGTACCCACCGTCGCCACGTCGGTCGACCTGGTGGTGCACCTGGGCATCGACCAGCTCGGAGTACGACGGGTCAACGAGATCGTCGCGGTGCCGGGCCGGGTGGAGAACGACACCATCGAGGCAGAGGCGATCTTCGTGCGCAGCCACGGCAAGCTGCTGCGCGCAGGCGGAATGCCCCCTCAGACCGAGCGCTACGACCGGGTCGGGCTGGACATCCACGTGATCTTGAACCGACCGGGCTGAGGCCGGCCGCATGATGGGCACGGTTCTCGGGCTCGGAGTCGGTGTCGGCCTGCTCCTGATCTATGCGTCGTTCGCGGTGCCGAGGCGATCACCCGCCCTGCCACGACCGGCGGGACGGCTGCGCGGGTCACTCACCGGGCTCCTGGCGCGCGCCGGGCTCGCCGGGACGTCGCCTCGGGGCGTGCTCATCATCTGCTTCGCCTCCGCGGCCGTCGCCGGAGTCGGGGTGCAGGTGCTCTCGCGGACCGAGCCGGTCGCCGTCGCCTTCGCGGTGATGGCGGGCTACCTCCCGGTCGCCGTGCTGGTCGGCCGAGCGCGACGACGCCAACGCGAGTTGGCCGAGGTGTGGCCGGAGGCGGTGGACAACCTGGCTTCGGCCGTCCGCGCCGGCCTGTCTTTGCCCGAGGCGCTGATCCAGCTCGGCCAGCGCGGCCCGGAGCCGCTGCGCGACCCGTTCCTGGTGTTCGCCCTCGACTACCAGGTCACCGGGCGCTTCACCGAGAGCCTGGACCGGCTCAAGGAGCGGCTCTCCGACCCGGTGGGTGACCGGGTGGTCGAGGGTCTGCGGATCGCGCGGGAGGTGGGCGGAGGTGAGCTGGGTCGGCTGCTGCGCAGTCTGTCCGGATACCTGCGGGAGGACGCGCGGACCCGCTCCGAGCTCGAGTCACGGCAGTCGTGGACGGTCAACGGCGCCCGGCTTGCTGTGGCGGCTCCGTGGCTGGTGCTGCTCATGCTGTGCTTCCAGCGCCAGGTGATCGCCCGCTACTCCTCGCCGGCGGGAGTCATCGTGCTCGTCGTCGGTGCTGTCGCCTGCTTGGTCGCCTACCGGCTGATGGTCCGCATCGGTCGGCTTCCCCAGGAGCGGCGGGTCCTGTCATGACGCTCACGATGTGGGGTGGTCTGCTCGGCGGGGTGCTCGCCGTGGCCGCGCTGACCATCGCCGCACGGGTGAAGGCCCTCCGCCGGCCCCTGCTGGCGACACGGGTGCTGCCCTACGTGCGCGACCTTCCGCAGATGTCGGCCAACGCCGAGCTTCAGCCGCGCCCGCCCGCCTCGGCCGTCGTCGCGGTCTTCGGACCGATGCTGCGCTCTGCTGCGCAGACCCTGGAGCGGGTGCTCGGTGGAGCTGCGTCGGTACGTCGCCGCCTGGAGCGAGCCAACCTCTCGATGAGCGTCCACGAGTTCCGCATCCAGCAGGTGACCTGGGGACTGCTCGCGTTCTCGGGCGCTGCAGTCCTCGCTCTGCTCGCGGCCCTGGGGGCGCCGGGCCGCACGATCCCACTGCTGATCCTGTGCGGCGTCGCGTTCGTGCTCGGCGTCTTGCTCCGGGAGAACCGGCTGACCGCTCAGGTGACGAACCGGGAGCGCGCGATGCTGGCCGAGTTCCCCACCGTGGCCGAGCTGCTCGCGCTGTCCGTCGCCGCCGGAGAGGGACCGGTCTCCGCCCTGGACCGGGTGGTCCTCCGGTCGAACGGCGAGATGGCAGCCGAGCTGTCTCGGGTGCTCGCCGACATCCGCACCGGCACTGCGGTGTCCCGGGCTCTCGACGAGATGGCCAACCGGTCCGGTCTGCCCGTGGTCGCGCGGTTCGCCGAGGGCATGGCGGTCGCCGTCGAGCGCGGCACCCCGCTCTCCGACGTACTCCACGCCCAGGCAGCCGACGTACGCGAGGCAGGGCGTCGCGCGCTGATCGAGTCCGGCGCGCGCAGGGAGGTGCTGATGATGGTGCCGGTTGTCTTCCTGGTGCTGCCGGTCACCGTCTTGTTCGCCTTCTGGCCCGGAGTGGTGGGGCTGAGCCTGGTCGTCCCGTGAGACCGAACCCGAGAACCCCTGGGACCCCCAGAACCCGAGAGCAAGAGCCGGAGAACGACAACCGCAACGAGTAGGAGAAGCCATGCTGGATGTGTTGGTCCGATGCCAGGTGCTGTTGGCGATACGGATGCGCGAGGCCGAAGGCAGCGAGCGAGGTGACGTCCCTGGCTGGGTGCTGATCACGGTGATGACGGCCGGGCTGGTGGCCGGGCTGTGGGCGATAGCCGGGGACACCTTGTCGCGGATGCTCACCCAGGCGCTGAACTCGGTCCGGGGTTGACCCTTCCACCTGAGGACGAGTCGCGGTCGGTCGGCTGCGCAGAGCAAGGGTCGGCGGTCGTCGACTTCGTCCTGGTCGTGGTGGTCCTGGTGCCGCTGTTCTTGGGGATCGTCCAGCTGGCGCTGGTGCTCCATGTCCGGAACACGCTGATCTCGGCGGCCTCGGAGGGTGCTCGGTACGCCGCCACAGTCGATCGATCGCCGGACGACGGGGCAGTCCGAACGCGGCAGCAGATCTCGGAGGCGATCGCCGGACGGTTCGCCTCCGGTGTCAGCGCGGGACCGGTGGCGGTGCACGGAGCACCGGGCGTGCGCGTAGTGGTCGACGCCGAGGTGCCCGCGCTCGGGCTGTGGGGACCTGCCGTGCGGCTCAGCGTTGAGGGTCATGCGGTGGAGGAGGCGGCCCCATGAGACGGGGTGTTCGGCGCTGCTGTGAGAGAGGTACGGCGCTGATCGAGGTCTCCTGGCTGGCGATCCTGCTGCTGGTGCCGCTGATCTACTTGATTCTGTCGGTGTTCGAGGTGCAGCGGTCGGCGTTCGGCGTCAGTGCCGCCGCCCGTGCCGCTGGACGCGCCTATGCGATGGCGCCGAGCGAGACCGAGGGGATGGCCCGTGCCCGGGCCGCGGCGGCGGTGGCGCTGGCGGACCAGGGCATCGACGTCAGTCGGAGCCGGGTAGCGGTCAGCTGCCGCCCGCAACCCGGCAACTGTCTCGCGCCGGGCTCGGTGATCGACGTGGACGTGAGCTACCCCGCGTCGCTTCCGCTGATGCCGTCCGCGCTCGGCGGCAACACGCCCTCGATCCGTGTCCAGGCGGCGCACAGCGTGCCCTACGGCACCTTCCGCGAGGATCGTCCATGAGGTCGCGAGGGGAGCGCGGGGACCACGGACAGACCAGTCTGCTGATCATCGGGTTCGCGGTCGTGGGACTGCTGGTGATCGTCGTGGTCGTGGACGCCTCTGCGGCCTACCTGCGGCGGCAGGCCCTGGACTCGCTCGCCGACGGTGCGGCGCTGGCAGCCGCCGACGGCGTGCAGAGCGAGCAGATCTACCTCGGCGGGCTCGGTGAGCGCGCCCAGCTGGACCCCGCGGTGGCCCACTCCTACGCCGCCGAGTACCTCGCCGCGTCGGGCGCGGCCGGCAGGTACCCCGGGCTGCGCTTCTCGGTCCAGACCAGCGCAGAGGTGGTGGTGGTGCGGGTCACCGCGCCGCTCGAGATGCCGTTCAGCCCGCCAGGCTGGGCAGCGGACGCCACGGTCACCGGCACCGCGGCGTCCTACGTCGCCGTCGGGGACTGAGCCGGCCCGCACCGACCTTCGTTCTCCATCACAAGATTTTCTCGGCAAGATGCCTTGTTCTTGATGTGCGAGGATGCTTGAGTATTGCTTGGGGTCAAGAAACCGGCGCCACCTGAGTTCCCGAGAAGAAGCAGGGGCCGCTGATGACTGCTACACCTGAACTTCGACCTGCCCTCGTCGACGACGAGCCGTTCGCCACCGGTGCGCCGGAGTCCGGACTGGGGCTCCCCGAAGCCGACCGGAGCGAGATCACCGCCCGCCTGCTGCGCAAGGTCGCCGAGACCAGCGACGAGACCGAGTGCAAGCGGCTGCGCGACGAGGTGGTCGTGCTGAACATGGGCGTGGCGCGTGCGATCGCCGCCCGCTACCGAGACCGCGGCATCAGCAAGGAAGACCTGATGCAGGCGGCGTACGTCGGCCTGGTCAAGGCCGCGCAGGGGTTCGACCCCAGCTTCGAGCGGGACTTCCTCAGCTACGCCGTGCCCACGGTGACCGGCGAGGTCAAGCGGTACTTCCGTGACTTCGGCTGGACAGTGCGCCCGCCCCGACGGGTGCAGGAGCTGCAAGCCCAGATCTCGCGCGCGTCCAACGAGCTCTCGCAGACGCTGCACCGCTCCCCGCGTCCCAGCGAGGTGGCAGACCATCTCGGCGTCCCCGTCGACGCGGTGATCGAGGCGCTCGGGGCGGACGGCTGCTTCACGCCGGCCTCGCTAGACGTCCCGGTGGGGGAGGACGGGTCCACCTCGCTCGGTGACCTGCTCGGCCAGGACGACTCCGGCCTGGGCCGGGCCGAGGCTCGTATCCTGCTGGCGCCGGCTGTTCGGCAGCTACGGGAACGCGACCGTCGGATCATCGAGCTGCGCTTCTTCCACGGTTGGACCCAGGAGCAGATCGCCAAGGACATCGGCGTCACCCAGATGCAGGTGTCCCGGCTGCTGGCCCGGATCCTCACCGACCTGCGCACCGAGCTGACCGACACCTCCGACGGCACGGGACGGGAGATGCATGCGGGCGACGCTGCTTAACTGCACGCTCAAGCCGAGTCCGGAAGAATCCAACACCGCGTCCCTGGCAGCGCACGTCGTAGCGGCGATGAAGTCCCGCGGTGTCGAGACCGAGGTGTTCCGCCTGGTGGACCTCGATATCCGACCGGGCGTCGAGACCGATATGGGGGACGGGGACGAGTGGCCGCGCGTGCACGAGTCGATCCTCGGCTCGGACATCTTGGTCCTCGCCACCCCGACCTGGCTCGGCCATCCGTCCTCGATCGCGCAGCGGGCGCTCGAGCGGCTGGACGCGATGCTGTCGGAGACCGACGACCAGAGCAGGCCGGTGGCCTACAACAAGGTGGGCGGTGTGGTGGTGACCGGCAACGAGGACGGCGCACACCATGTGATCGCCGACATCGTCCAGGGCCTGGTCGACGTCGGGTTCACTGTGCCCGGGCAAGCTTGGACCTACTGGAACATGGGTCCCGGCCCGGGTCCCACCTACAGCGACACCGAGCAGGGCCATGACTGGTCCCAGATGACCGGCCGTGCGATGGCGGCGAACCTGGTCACGGTCGCCCAGGCGCTGAGCGCCTACCCCATGCAGGCACCGCCGGACTGAGTGGACGCGAGCCCCGGACCGGTCACCGGCTCCGGCCGAGCCACGGGACCACCGCCCAGAGGACCAGGAAGAAGACCAGGGCGGCGGCGCCGAAGACGTGAGCCGTCGCCGTCGAAGTGACCACGTCGAAGACCAGCCAGACGACGCCCGCGGTTGTCAGCGCCAGCATCAGCAGCCCGGCGCGGGCCGAGGTGTTGGCGGCCTCGACGATCCACCGCCGCTCCCCCTGGCGGAACAGCAGCCGGTGGAACGCGACCGGGGCGACGATCAGCCCGGTGGCCAGCACGGAACCGCACAAGATCGCCAGGTAGGCATTGCGCTGCAGCGAGTCCAGCATTGGGAACCGGGCCGAGAACGGCACCGTGAGCAGGAAACCGGTGAGGATCTGCACGCCGGTCTGGGTCACCCGGAGCTCTTGAAGAAGCTCGTTGAAGTTCCGGGTCAGCTTCTCTTGCTCGGACTCCTCGCCCGGTCCACCGGGTCGCCCCGTCCGCTGCATCGACACCGGCTCACCTCACCGATAGGCGGGCCGCGTCGTGGACGAGCGCCGGCGCAGCGGTGAGGTCGCCGGACCTTGCAGCACCGATCCGTCGAGGGCGAACCGGGACCCGTGGCAGGGGCACTCCCACTCCCGCTCGACGTCGTTGAAGGAGATCATGCAGCCCATGTGGGTGCAGGTGGAGGAGACCGCGTGCGAGAGGCCGGCCTCGTCGACGTACGTCGCCCAGCTGCCTTCCTCGTCGGTGACCAGGCCGGCTGTCCCCGGCGCCAGCGCCTCGGGCGATGGGACCGACTCCAGCGTCGCGCGCAGCCGGGAGCCGACCAGGTGCGAGATGGTGCGGACGCCGCTCTTGGCGACGGTGGCCGCCTCCAACCGGGCGTGCGTGCGTCGGGTGTCGAAGATCCGCCCCCACTCGGGAACGCGTCCGTCGATCAGGTCGCGGAGGAGGAGACCGGCGAGCACGCCGTTGGTCATCCCCCAGCCGCCGAACCCGGTGGCCACCCAGGCGTGTTTTGCGTTCGGGTGCAGCGGGCCGATGAACGGGAGCCGGTCACCGGTGCTGTTGTCCTGAGCGGCCCAGCTGTGCGATACCTCCTCGACAGCGAAGTTCGAGCACAGCCAGCCGGTCAGCTCGTCGATCCGCTCCTGGACGGTGGAGTCACCCGGCGTGAACGGAGCACCGGTCGCGATCAGCAGGCGTCGTCCGTCGTCGTACGGCGCACTGCGCACCGAACGCGTGTCCTGGCCGAGGTTGATGTACATCCCGGGGGGATCGTCGGCCTCGGCGACGAGCCCGGCCACGGCGAACTCCCGTTTGGGGGTCAACCGGGCGAACAACAGGGACCGGTCGAAGACCGGGTAGTGCGTGGTCACCACGACGTCTCGAGCCAGCACCCGGGCGCCGTTCTCACAGGTGAGCACGCACGGCCCGCGCTGGGTCAGCTCGCTGACCCGAGTGTGCTCGTAGACCGCGCCGCCGTTGGCGACGATGTCGGCTGCGACTGCCCGGAAGTACCTGGTGGGGTGGAACATCAGCTGGTCCTCGACCCGCACCGCACCCACGGTGGGGAAGGGCAGCCCGGTGTCTGTGGTGTAGGTCGCCGCAAGGCCCGCCCGCCTCGCGGCTGCCGCCTCGTTGCGCAGCACCTCGACGTCGGCCTCGTCCTCCCCGTAGACGAATCCCGGTCGAGCCTCCAGGTCGCACTCGATCCCCAGCCGCTCGACCGTGTGCTCGACATGCCGCATCGCCAGCACCTGGCCGGTCGCGTAGTGCCGCGCCGTCTCGGGACCGAGCTGGGAGCTCAACTGGTGGTAGCACGCGCCGTGCAGCGCGGACACCTTCGCCGTCGTGTGTCCGGTGACACCGCCAGCCACGTCGCCGGCCTCGAGCAGCGCGACGGACCGACCCGCGTGAGTCAGCTCGTGGGCGACGCTGAGCCCGGCGGCACCTGCCCCGACGACCGCGACGTCGACGCTGATGTCACTGTCCAGCGCAGGCATTGCCGGAGGCCGGACGCTGGACTGCATCCAGTACGACGCGCCCGCTTGCGTCGGCATCCGTCCTCCTCCTCGGCTTGCCCGCTGTGCAGTTTCCATACCCTGGGCAGGCCCTCGGCATGCGTTGGTTGGGAAGACGCCGGATGGGTAAGAGCGCGGACACACTGACCTACATCTGAAGGAGTGGGAGCTCGATGAGGAAACTCATGCTTCTCGGCGCCGGTGCCATCGGTTACGTCCTGGGGGCCAAGGCGGGGCGCGAGCGGTACGACCAGATCTCCCAGCAGGCGCAGAAGATCCGGAACAACCCCAACGTCCAGCAGAAGGTCGACGAGGCCAAGCACGCGGCCAAGGACGCCGCGGGCACCGCCTCGGACAAGGTACGCAGCCACTCCGCCTCCTCGTCGTCCACGGACACCGGCACCCAGACCGGGTGGCCCGAGGGCGGGTCGCCGGTCACGTAACCTTGGCCGGGTGGCAGCACCCGACTTCGACACCCAGGTCAAGGCGCTGCAGGCGACGATGCACACCATCGAGCAGGTGCTCGACCTCGACGCCATGCGGGCCGAGCTCGCCGACCTCGGGGAGCAGGTGGCTGCGCCGGACCTGTGGGACGACCAGGCGAACGCGCAGCGGGTGACCGGCCGGCTGTCGGCGTTGCAGGGCGAGCTGGACCGGTTCACCTCGCTGGAGTCCCGGATCGAGGATCTCGGGGTGCTGGCCACGCTGGCTCGGGAGGAGGGCGACGCAGAAGCGCTCGCCGAGGCCGAGGCGGAGGTTCCCAGGCTCCAGAAGGCGGTCGAGCAGCTCGAGGTCCGCACGCTGCTCTCCGGTGAGTACGACGCCCGGGAGGCGCTGGTCACCATCCGGTCCGGTGCCGGAGGTGTGGACGCGGCCGACTTCGCCGAGATGCTGATGCGGATGTACACCCGCTGGGCCGAGCGCAACAAGTACCCCGTCGAGGTCTTCGACACCTCCTACGCCGAGGAGGCTGGCCTGAAGTCGGCCACCTTCGCCATCCACGCCCCCTTCGGCTACGGCACGCTGTCGGTGGAGGCGGGCACGCACCGACTGGTGCGGATCAGCCCGTTCGACAACCAGGGGCGCCGGCAGACATCGTTCGCCGCGGTCGAGGTCGTTCCGGTCCTCGAGCAGACCGACAACATCGAGGTTCCCGAGGACGAGATCCGGGTCGACGTGTACCGCTCATCGGGTCCCGGCGGACAGTCGGTGAACACCACCGACTCCGCCGTCCGGCTGACGCACATCCCGACCGGGATCGTGGTGAGCTGTCAGAACGAGAAGAGCCAGCTGCAGAACAAGGCCAGCGCGATGGTGATCCTCAAGGCGAAGCTGCTCGTGCTCAAGAAGGCCGAGGAACGAGCCCAGCTCGACGAGCTCCGCGGCGACGTGCAGGGTTCGTGGGGCGACCAGATGCGCAACTACGTGCTGCATCCGTACCAGCTGGTCAAGGACCTCCGCACGGACTACGAGACCGGGAACCCGCAGGCCGTCTTCGACGGCGACATCGACGCCTTCCTCGAGGCGGGGATCCGCTGGCGGCGTGGTGCCGACAAGGTCGCCGCCGCGGAGCGGGCATAGCCGGTGGCCACCGGCACGGTCACCAGCCGCGCCGCGTGCCGCGTGCACCGGTCCACGGCGCGCGGGGTCCGTCGGCTCGGCAATGCGCAGTTCCGGCCGCACCGTCGGCTACCTTCGAAACAGTCGCAGATCAATCCCTTCCCCGTTGACCGACGACAGCAGAGGCACCTCAGTGTTCCGCCATGTCCCCCGCAGTGACCGGCGCCATCTGGTGGCCGTCGTCGTGCTCTGCTGCGCGGTCTTGTGCGCAGGACTTCCGGCCGCCGTCGCAGACGACCTGCGGGACCGCCAGGACCGGGTCCGCGGAGACATCAGGGCCGTCGAGCGGCATCTGGACCACTCCACGGACCGGCTGGTGGTAGCCACGAAGGCGCTCGAGGACGCTCGAGCCGAGCTGAGCTCCGCCCGCGACCAGCTGGCGCGCACTCGCGGTGAGCTCGCGGTCGCCGAGGTGCTGGACCGCCAGATGCAGGCGAAGCTGGACACCTCGATCGCCCGCCTGGACGACGCCAGGCAGGAGCTCGCCACCGGTCGCGCGATCGTGGCCGAGCAGGAGGAGGTGCTTGGTCAGCTCGCGGTGCAGAACTACCAGTCCGGCGACCCTGCCCTGCTCGGTCTGTCGATGGTGCTCACCTCGCAGCGACCCACCGAGCTCAGCAGCCAGCTCAACTCGGTGCGGAGCGTGCTCGACAAGGAGGCGATGACGCTCGACCGCCTCGACGCCTCCCGCGTCGTGCTCACCGTCCAGGAGCGCGAGTACCAGCTCGCCAAGCGCGACGTGGCCGACCAGCGCAGGGCAGCCGCGGAGAACCTCGCGCGCAAGGCGGCGCTGGAGTCTCGAGCCGAGCAGGAGGAGGCGACGGTCGCCGCACTGGCCGAGAAGCGGGCCGACGCCCGGAGGGAAGCCGCGAAGGCCAAGGCAGCAGACCTCGAGGAGCTGCGCGGCCTGGAGCGGGAGCGGAACCAGATCGAAGCCCTGCTGCGCAAGCGGGCGGAGGCGGCTCGGCGTCGGGCAGCGGCCCGTGCGGCGGCTCGGGCGCAGGAGGCGGTGCGTCAGGCACCCGGCCTGCTGAGCTACCCGGTCGACTCCTACATCACCTCTCACTACGGGATGCGCCTGCACCCGGTCTACGGTCGCTACACGCTGCACGACGGCACCGACTTCGGAGCGGCCTGCGGCACCCCGGTTCGGGCAGCCTCGGCGGGCACCGTGGTCGCTCGCTACTACAACGCCGGCTACGGCAACCGGGTGGTCCTGGACAGCGGCTTCGAGGCAGGCGCCGGCCTCGGCACGTCGTACAACCACCTGAGCGGCTACTCCACCCACGTCGGCGAACGGGTCGAGCGCGGCGAGGTCATCGGCTATGTCGGCAACACCGGGTACTCCACGGGCTGCCATCTGCACTTCATGGTGTTCCGTGACGGGTCGACGGTGGACCCCATGAAGTGGCTGTGAGTCCCGCCACCAGTCACACCGGTCGCTGGGGAGACCCGGCGAAGTCACCTAGACTGCTTGATTGGTCGGTTGGCTGCCGGGCGAGGACGAGGCTGCGCAGCCGAAACACCCGTGTCCCCGAGCCCGACCGCCCAAACCTGTGATCCGCTTCGAGAACGTCTCCAAGCTGTACGCCGCCCAAGGGCGTGCTGCGCTCTCCGACGTGAACGTGGAGGTCGAGAAGGACGAGTTCGTCTTCCTCGTCGGCGCCTCCGGCTCCGGCAAGTCCACGTTCCTGCGCCTGATCCTGCGCGAGGCGCGGCCCACGCGCGGCAAGGTGTTCGTCGCCGGCAAGGAGATCGACCGGCTTCCGCAGTGGAAGGTACCTGGTCTGCGCCGGCAGATCGGCACGGTCTTCCAGGACTTCCGGCTGCTGCCGAACAAGACCGTCGCCCAGAACGTCGCCTTCGCGCTGCAGGTGATCGGCAAGCCGCGCGCCCACGTGAACCGGGTCGTCCCGGAGACCCTCGAGCTCGTCGGACTGGACGGCAAGGCCTCACGGATGCCGGACGAGCTGTCCGGCGGTGAGCAGCAGCGGGTCGCGATCGCGCGCGCCTTCGTGAACCGGCCGACGATCCTGATCGCCGACGAGCCGACCGGCAACCTGGACCCGAACACCTCGGTGGGCATCATGAAGCTGTTGGACCGGATCAACCGCACGGGAACCACCGTGCTGATGGCCACCCACGACGCCGGCATCGTCGACCAGATGCGCAAGCGCGTCATCGAGCTCTCGGACGGACACGTGGTGCGGGACCAGGCGCGCGGCGTGTACGGCTACCAGCACTGACCCGCACCGACTTCGGCAGGAAACCCTCGCATGCAGCTGACCTACGTATTCTCCGAGCTCGGCAACGGGCTGCGTCGCAACGTGTCCATGACCATCGCAGTCATCGTGACGATCTTCGTCTCCCTGACCCTGGTCGGGATGGGGCTGCTCCTGAACGCCCAGGCCGACAAGGCCGAGGAGTACTGGGGGAACAAGCTCCAGATCACGGTCTTCCTCTGCAACCAGAACTCCGCGAGCTCCAACTGCGTGAACGGCGAGGCGACCAAGGCGCAGAAGAACGAGATCGAGCAGGTGCTCAGCACCAACGCCCAGGTCGCGTCCTGGCGCCTGCAGGGCAAGCAGGAGGCCTACGAGAAGTGGAAGGAGGCCTACGTCGCCGAGGACGGCACCGAGCAGCGGGTCTTCGAGTCGATCCGGGCCTCGGACATGCAGGAGTCCTACTGGGTGCAGCTCGAGAACCCGGAGCGGTTCCAGAACATCAAGACGGCCGTCGCCACCCAACCCGGTGTGGACAGCGTGCGCGACCTTCGCGACGTGCTCAAGCCGATCTACTTCTGGATGAACGTGATGAAGTGGGGAGCGATCGGCGTGGCCGCCTTCCTGGTGGTCGCCGCGGTGCTCCAGGTGGGCAACACGATCCGGCTGGCGGCCTTCGCCCGGAGACGTGAGATCGGGATCATGCGCCTGGTCGGGGCCTCCAGCCTCTACATCCAGCTGCCGTTCCTGCTGGAGTCGCTGCTGGCCGCGCTGCTCGGGGTGGGCTTGGCCGCAGGCGCGCTCCTGGTGTTCATGTACCTGGTGATCTACCAGATGCTCCGACCCACCTCGAACATCGTCGCCTGGGTCGACTGGAGTGACGGTTTCTGGGCGGTCGGCTGGATCGCGGTGATCGGGCTGACGCTGTCGCTAGTGCCAACCCTGGTGATGACCCGCAAGTACCTCAGGGTGTGATGAGGCAAACCGGGTAAAAGCCCGAGTTAAGTCGGTTACGGTCAGTTTGATACGAATTTCAACTGGCAAAGGCTGATCGGTGACTCCTCCATCTCCCCGGGTGCTCGCGTGCGCTCTCGCGACCGCGGGCCTGCTCATCGCAGTGGGCGTCACGCCCGCTGTCGCCGCCGAGGGTGGCGGGGGCGAGCCGGGGAGTGCGACCGAGCAGCCGGGGCCGCACTCCGCCGAGCAGTCCCCGCACACCGACCCGCACGAGAAGTCCGGGCTGGAGCACCAGCAGCAGAGGCTCGACGGTGCGATCGATGAGACCCAGGCCGACCTGGACCAGTCCAGCGCAGAGCTGGTGGCCGCCACGAGCGCACTCGAGGCCGCCCGGATCGAGCTGGACCGGGCCCAAGAGGACCTGGCCGAGGCGCGCGGTGAGCTGAGTGCCGCCAAGAGCCTGGACCGGCAGATGCAGCACAAGCTGCACCAGGCGGTACGGCGACTGCGCGAGGCCCGTGCGGCGCTGGCCGAGAGCCGCGCCGGTGTGGCCAGGCAGGAGGAGACGCTCGGTCAGATCGCCGTGCAGAACTACCAGAGCGGCGACCCGGCGCTGCTCGGGCTGTCGATGGTGCTGCACTCCCAGGACCCGAGCGGTCTGTCCAGCCAGCTGAACTCCGTGCGCAGCGTGATGGACAAGGAGTCGGCCACACTCGACCGGCTCGAAGTCTCCCGGATCCTGCTCGAGGTGCAGGAGGAGGAGGTCCAGCAGGCCAGGGAGCGGGTCGCCGTACAACGTGAGGAGGCTGCCGCCAACCTGGAGCGCAAGCGGGCGCTGGCGTCGGCCGCGCAGGACGCCGAGGCCCGCGTCGCCGACCTAGCCGCCCTGCGCGAGAGCGCGCACAGTGCCGCCGTCTCTGCTCGAGAGGCCGACCTGGAGCACCTTCGCGGGCTGCAGCAGGAACAGCTGCGGATCTCCGAGCTCTTGGAGCAGAAGGCTGAGGAGGCGCGCTTGCTCGCGGCGGCCGCGGCCGCTGCTGCAGCATCGGCACAGGGAGCCGTCGACCTCGGCAGGCGCCGGTCGAATGGGTTCCTCGACTTCCCGGTCAACACCTACATCACCTCCCACTACGGGATGCGGTTCCACCCGGTCTACCACCGGTGGGCACTTCATGACGGGACCGACTTCGGAGCCCCGTGCGGCACGCCGATCCGGGCAGCCGCAAGCGGGACCGTGCTGGCGACGTACTTCAACGCCGGCTACGGCAACCGGATCATCTTGGACAACGGCTTCCACCGCGGCGTCGGCCTCGGCACGTCGTACAACCACCTCAGCTCCGACTCGGTCTCCGTCGGCGACAAGGTCAAGCGCGGCGACATCATCGGGTACGTCGGCACCACGGGGTACTCGACCGGCTGCCACCTGCACTTCATGGTCTTCGAGAGCGGGACGGCCGTCGACCCGTTGAACTGGCTGTGACCCGCCTGGTCGGGGCCGCCTGGAGAGTTTGCCGTGCTGCGAAGATAGGGCCATGGCCAGGCAGCAGGGGCAGAAGCTGATCGCGCAGAACAAGAAGGCGCGCCACGACTACCTCGTCGAGGACACCTTCGAGGCGGGGCTGGTGCTCACCGGCACCGAGGTCAAGTCGCTGCGTGCAGGCCGGGCCTCCCTAGTGGACGGGTTCGCCGAGGTGCACGAGGGCGAGGCGTACCTGCACGGCGTGCACATCCCGGAGTACACCGAGGGCACCTGGACCAACCACGAACCGCGACGGGTGCGCAAGCTGCTGCTGCACCGCGCCGAGATCGACAAGATCGAGAGCCGGGTCAACGAGCGGGGGCTGACGGTGGTGCCGCTGTCGATGTACTTCAAGGACGGCCGCGCCAAGGTGGAGCTGGCGACCGCGCGAGGCAAGAAGTCCTACGACAAGCGGCACGCGCTTGCGGAGCGGCAGGCCAACCGCGAGAAGCAGCAGGCGCTCGGCCGGCAGCTCAAGGGCATGGAGTGAGCTGACCGAACGCTCACGCGGCCCCGGCGATGCTCGGAGACGGCGTGGGTCCAGGCAGCGGTGGGGCAACCGACCGGTAGGTGTGTCCGGTCGGGGTCACCACCACGACCGCGGCCCCAGGACCGGCGCGGGAGGCCGCGGCCTCCCAGCCCTTCGCCTGCTTGGCGTGGTTGCAGGTCTGGCAGAGCCCTTGGCCGTTCTCGGCGGAGGTGAGTCCTCCGCTTGCGGCGGGAACCACGTGGTCGCCGTGGCGAACCGGGGCGTCGCACCACGGGGTGCGGCAGGCCTCGTCCCTGATCACCAGGAACCGGCGCAGCAGACCGGTGAAGCACCGGCGACGAGACTCCAGCGCCACCAGGTCGCCGGTGTCCGGGTCGGCGAAGAGCCGGCGCAGCCACACATCGGCGGCTTCGGCGAGCGGTCCTGAGCCTCTCACCAGGGACCGGCCGAGGGCCGCCGGGACCGGTCCGTATCCTTCCAGCCGAGCCGGCGTGTCGCCACCGGCGAGCAACGCCTGGTCGGTCATCACCAGGTTCACCTCTACGGGGACGGCCTCGGCATGCTCCTGTCCGGTCACCCGTTCGACGAGCGTGTCGGCCATGATCTGTCCCCGTGAGCGCGGGTCTCCGGAGGCCTTGGCCGCGTGGGCGTGCCGCGACAGCGCGGTGTGCGCCGCGATGCCCTGGGCCACGGGGAGCAGCCCGGTCAGGCGGGCCATCGTGTCCGGTGCGGGCCGGATCGTGACGCGTCGGTCGGCCACGGCACCGCGGATCCGGCGAAGCGCAGACCCGGCGTCGAGCCGGTACGCCAGCTTCCTCACCTCGCGTTCCACCCCGCGGTCGCCCAGGGAGCCGAGCCGCCCGGCCAGGTCACCGTCGATGCGTCCTCGGTGCTCGACGCTGAGCACCGCCGTCTCTCGCACCATGATCGTGGCTCGCCACTCGCTGATCTCGCCCGCTGCGAGCGCGGCCAGGGTGTGCGGCATCTCGAGTACCAGCGCCTTGGCCAGACCGAGGTGACGGCTGCCCTTGACCGCACTGTCCCGACGGGCCAGCGCTACCTGGCTCGCGACACCTCGGCCCTGTTCCCTGGCCGGCACCCCGGCAGCGGCCTGCTCGGCGCGCTGGGAGGCGTCGAAGTCGACGGTGAGCCCGGCCTGCGCCGCAGCCGCCGCGCTCTTCAGTCGTTCCAACACGTCGATCCGGTCGATCCGTTCCGCGTCGGTCAAGCCAGGTGTCGGCGCGCCCAGCCGTGCCAGGAAGATCGCCAGCTCAGCAGCAGCAGGCATCCGCTGGGCTGAACCGGCAGCGACTCTATCGAACATGTGTTCGATGCTATCGCTGGCCACCGACAAGTCCAGAGTGACTTCGCAGCGGGTGTGGACCTGGCCGGGCGACCGACGTACCGCCCTCCAAGACCCGGAATAGGTACGGGCGCACTGAAGGTTGCGACAGGTAGACTGACCACACAACTCAACAGGGGCTGAACGGTTTCGACTTGGGACGCTAGTTCCAGGGGAAGCGGGTCGAGGATCCAAAGTCATCTCGTTAACGACCTTTGGGAACCAATAACTGCCGATACCAAGCGCAGTAACTTCGCTCTCGCCGCCTGACGGCGACCAGTGAAGGGTCAGCCTGAGGACGCCTCCGCCTCAGGACCTGGCCTCAGCTAGGAGGCTTGCTGCTGAGTCCTCGCCATTGGGGCTCATCGGGACTAGCTAGTGGCTGAGTCCGCCGGCGACGCGTCTGCGCGAGTGCCGGGACTGAGAAAGCGCCATCGCAGACTGCACCCGGAGAAGCCCTGGTTCGGCGCCGAAGGACGCGGGTTCGATTCCCGCCAGCTCCACCGACCGACCACTCAAACCGAGGGGTCCACGCAGCAGCGTGGGCCCCTTCGTCATCCCGTCGCCGCCGCCGGGTGCGCAGTCGCTCGTCCTCATGCTGACCGGGTGGAGTTCAGCGGAGAGGTCTGGTTCTGGCGCGGCCCCTCGCCGTACCACTTCGTCAACGTGCCCCAAGACGAGAGCGACGAGCTCGCGGCGACGTCGGCGCTGGTGACCTATGGCTGGGCGATGATCCCGGTCGAGGTCGAGATCGGGTCGACGCGGTGGACGACCTCGCTGTTCCCCAAGGACGGTGGGTACGTCGTGCAGGTGAAGGACATGGTGCGCAAAGCCGAGGCGATCGACGTGGGCGACATCGTGACTGTGCACCTGGCGGTTGAGGCTCGACGCCGGGGGGGCAGGTAGGGTCGGGTCACACCGCACCGCCCAGGAGGGGACCCGGCCATGCAAATTCTCGGACTCATCGTGGTGGGGCTGATCATCGGAGCCCTTGCCCGACTGCTCAAGCCGGGCCGGCAGGCCATCGGGCTGCTGCTGACCCTGGTGCTGGGCGTTGCCGGCGCCCTCATCGGCGGCATCATCGCCGGCCTCCTCGGCACCGGCAGCATCTGGGAGCTCGACTTCCTGGGCTTCGTGGTGGCCGTGGTCGCCGCCGTACTCCTCCTCGGGATCGCCGAAGGCGCTGCATCCTCGCGCAAGACCTAGCCTCCGGTGGCTGAATGCCTGTTCTGCGGCATCGTCGCCGGCGACGTCGCGGCACCGGTCGTGCTCCGGACTCCCGAGATGGTCGCCTTCCTCGACCACCGTCCGGTGTTCAAGGGCCACACCCTGCTGGTGCCGCGCGAGCACGTCGACACACTCACGGACCTGCCCGCAAAGATGCGTGACCCGTTCCTGCACGCCGCGCAGCGCCTGGCCGGGGCGGTGGTCGCGGGCCTCGGCGCGCAAGGCTCATTCGTCGCGATGAACAACGTGGTCAGCCAGAGCGTGCCGCATCTGCATCTGCACGTCGTCCCCCGCACCAAGGGTGACGGCCTGCGTGGGTTCTTCTGGCCGCGAACGAGGTACGCCGACGACGCCGAGGCGAAGGAGTACGTCGACCGTCTTCGGACAGCCCTGAAGGAGTAGCGGTGGCTTGGTGGACCGACCACGTCGTCCCGCGGATCACCAACCTGGCGTTGAACACCAGGGAGGTCCCGCCGCTTCGCGATCGGACCTGCGCCGGTCTGCGCGGCGACGTGGTGGAGATCGGGTTCGGCTCGGGGCTCAACATCCCGCACTACCCGGCGGCGGTGCGGTCGGTAGCAGCGGTCGAACCCTCCGACGTCGGCTGGCGGCTTGCCCGCAGGCGGTTGGCATCCTCGCGGACGGAGGTACGGCGTTCGGGGCTCGACGGCCAGGAGCTGGACCTTCCCGACGCCTCCTTCGACACCGCCCTGTCCACGTTCACCATGTGCACGATTCCGGACCTGCAAGCCGCCCTCAGCGAGCTCCTTCGGGTGCTCAAGCCGGGAGGCCGACTGCACTTCGTCGAGCACGGACGAGCCCCGGACCCAGACGTCGCTCGGCGCCAGGACCGGCTGCAGCCGATCCAGTACCGCGTGGCCGGTGGCTGTCACCTGAACCGTGGCATCGCCGACGAGATCGCCGCGTCCGGCATCGCCATCGACCGGCTCGAGACCTTCTACGAAAAGGGGCCGAAGGTGTTGAGCTACCTGTACCTCGGCACGGCGACCAAGCCGGAGGGCCACGCGTCACAGCCTCGCCCGGCTGACTAGAGTGGCGTCGCCGGCTCGATGGGTCGCGAGCCCCATCTCAACGGGCACGGGCCCCATCTCGACGGGCACGGGGCCCATCTCAACGGGAAGGCAGGGGAAAGAGGATGAGCCGTTTCGCCGGCCGGGTGGCCGTCGTCACCGGTGCCGCCCGCGGCATCGGGGCAGGCACGGCCCGGCGTTTCGCGGCGGAGGGGGCCGCTGTCGCCGTACTCGATGTCGATCGGGACGCAGCAGCGGCCACCGCCAAGGCGCTCGACGCCGAACAGGCACTCGGGGTGGCCTGTGACGTCTCCGACGCGGCGTCGGTCGACGCGGCGGTCGACCAGGTGGTCGATCAGCTAGGGGCACCCCACATCCTCGTCAACAACGCGGGCGTCACCCGCGACAACCTGCTGTTCAAGATGTCCATAGAGGACTGGGACTCGGTGATGAACGTCCACCTTCGCGGGTCGTTCCTGATGAGCAGGGCCGTGCAGAAGCACATGGTGGCCCAGAAGGCCGGCAAGATCATCAACCTGTCCAGCGTCTCCGCGCTCGGCAACCGGGGTCAGGCCAACTACTCGGCAGCCAAGATGGGTCTGCAGGGGTTCACCCGCACGCTCGCCCTGGAGCTGGGCCCGTTCGGGATCAACGTGAATGCGATCGCGCCCGGCTTCATCGTCACCGACATGACCGACGCCACCGCCCGCCGCGTCGGGATGGAGCCCGAGGAGTACCGCAAGGTCGCGGCCGAGCGCACTCCCGGCCGCCGGGTGGGCTATCCGGAGGACATCGCGGCGGCCGCCGCGTTCTTGTGCAGCGACGAGGCGTCGTTCATCACCGGCCAGACGTTGTACGTCGACGGTGGCGCCCGGATCTGAGGTCTAGCCCGATCCGGCCAGACCTGGCTTTTTCGGCGGATCCGAAGTTATCCTCATCTGGCTCATCAGTCACACAACTGCACAGCCAGCTCGGGATCGCCGAATCCTACCCGCCCGGGAATGGCCCCTTGTCGTCAACCAACAACCGGGTAGGAGTGGGGGAACCAGGACCTGCGTCGAACCACTGACGCTCGGGGTGAAGTCGCCAAGCTCGGTCTGTCACCGGACCGGGGGGAGCGACGGAGCACCTTTCAGCTCTAACCCGACAGCTCACCTCACAGGCGTGGGAAGGGACTTCTCCATGCCTGCGCTCCTTCGCGCCCGCGGCTTCGCCGTGCTCCCGCTCCTCCTGGCCACCGTCTTGGTGGCGAGCATGTTCGCCTTCACCCCGTCCGCCGAAGCGGCCACGCGCGCGCAGCGGGTCACCAAGGCGTTCAACATCGCCCGCGCCCAGATGGGCGACATGTACCGCTACGGCGCGGAGGGGCCCAACCGGTTCGACTGCTCCGGGTTGGTGTACTTCAGCTACCGGCGGGCCGGCTTCACCCGGATGCCACGCACCTCCGACGCCCAGGCCAGGTTCACCCACCGGATGAAGCGCAGCAACATGCGCAAGGGCGACCTGGTCTTCTTCCACAACAGCGGGAACGTCTACCACGTGGGCGTCTACGCCGGCTTCAGCAACGGTCGCCGGATGATCATCCATGCCTCGAAGTCGGGTACCCCGGTCAAGCGGGACCCGATCTGGACCAACTCCTGGTTCCCCGGGACCATGCGCTGAGGGCCTGAACAGCCCAAATCGGTGCCATTGCAGGGCCGCCTCCCCAACGGGAGGCGGCCCTTGCGACACAATGTCCGCCATGACCAGCACCATCTCCCGTTCTCGTCCCCGGGCGCTGAGCGCCATGCTCGTGACCGTGGCGCTTGCCGTGGCCGGCTGCAGCGGATCGCTACCCGGGGGGGATGACGACCCCGACGACCAGAGCACTGCCGCCGGCGCTTCGTTGTCCGGACGGTGGCCGTTGACCGGTCTGCCCGCCAGCGGCGCCGCGCCCCGGCATCCGGTGATGGTGGTCAAGATCGACAACACGTCCTCCAGCAGGCCGCAGGTGGGGCTCGGCCAAGCCGACCTCGTCGCCGAGGAGCTGGTCGAGGGCGGGGTGACCCGGCTGGCCGTCTTCTACTACTCGAAGCTGCCCCGAACGGTCGGTCCGGTGCGCTCGATCCGAGCCACGGACATCGGGATCGTCAAACCGGCCAACGCCGCCCTGGTGGCCAGTGGCGGGGCCCCACCCACGGTGCGCCGGGTCAAGCAGGCGAAGATCCGAACGCTGACCGAGGGCGCAGCAGGGTACTACCGGGACGGCGGGCGTACGTCGCCGTACAACCTGTTCAACCGGCTGCCCAAGCTGGCCGCCACGCTGAAGAGCGCCCGAACGCCGGACAGCTACTTCCCCTGGGGCGACGAGAAGGACTTCCCCGCCGGCCAGCGAGCCAGCGGCCTGAGCGCCCAGTTCTCCACCTCGCACACGACCAACTGGCGGTACCGCCGCGGGTCCTACCTCAACGTCAACAGCCAGGCCAAGCCGAACGACCAGTTCTCGCCGAAGACCGTGCTGGTGCTGCGGGTGCGCATCGGCGACGCCGGCTACCGGGACCCCGCCGGCAACCCGGTCCCGGAGACCAGGTTTACCGGCAAGGGGCAGGCTCTGGTCTTCCACGGGGGCAAGGTGGTGCGCGGCACCTGGCGCAAGGCCGGCCTGGACGCGACGGTGTCGCTGGAGACCAAGGGCGGCAAGGAGCTGAGCCTTCCGGCGGGACGGGTGTGGATGGAGCTGGTCCCGGTCAACGGTGGAAACGTCACCATCAGGCGCTAGGTCGGACCGACCGGCGACCGCGGGGCAACCGTCGGTGTGGTCGGTCATGGCACGATGAACCGGTGGCAACCACACCGAGCGTCTCGTACTCGATCACCGTCCGGCTGGAGCTGCCCGCGGGTGGCGGGGCGATCAGCCAGCTGACCACCGCGGTCGAGCAGAGCGGCGGCACCGTGACCGCACTCGATGTCACCGCGTCCGGCCACGACCGGCTCCGGATCGACGTCACCTGCGCCGCGCGCGACACCGGCCATGCCGACCTGATCGTCGACGCGCTTCGGGCCCTCGAAGGCGTGGAGGTGCACAAGGTCTCGGACCGTACCTTCCTCATGCACCTCGGCGGCACCATCGAGATGGCCTCCAAGCACCCGATCCGCAACCGCGACGACCTGTCGCTGATCTACACCCCGGGAGTCGCACGGGTCTGCGAGGCCATCGCGGCGAACCCCGAGGACGCGCGTCGGTTGACCGTGAAGCGCAACTCCGTCGCGGTGGTCACCGACGGCTCGGCCGTGCTCGGGCTCGGCAACATCGGCCCGGCCGCCGCCCTGCCGGTGATGGAGGGCAAGTCGGCGCTGTTCAAGAGGTTCGCCGGGATCGACGCCTGGCCGCTGTGCCTGGACACCCAGGACACCGACGCGATCGTCGAGATCGTCAAGGCGATCGCACCAGGCTTCGCCGGGATCAACCTCGAGGACATCTCGGCGCCACGCTGCTTCGAGGTGGAGGCGCGGCTGCGCGAGAGACTCGACATCCCGGTCTTCCACGACGACCAGCACGGCACGGCCATCGTGGTGCTCGCGGCCTTGAAGAACGCGCTGCGGGTGGTCGGCAAAGAGATGAGCGGGGTCCGGGTGGTGCTCTCCGGCGCCGGTGCGGCCGGCACCGCGATCCTCCGTGTCCTGCTCGCGGCGGGTGCAAAGGACGTCGTGGTGGCCGACATCGACGGCGTCATCCACCGAGATCGTGGCGGGCTGCACGAGTCGTTGCACTGGCTGGCCGAGGCCACCAACGAAGCACAGATCCGCGGAAGCCTGCGCGACGCGCTCGTGGACGCCGACGTTTTCGTCGGGGTCTCCGCACCCAACCTCCTCACCGGTGAGGACATCGCCACCATGGCCGCGGACTCGGTGGTCTTCGCGCTCGCGAACCCGGTGCCCGAGATAGACCCGGTGCAGGCACGCCAGCACGCAGCCGTCGTGGCGACGGGACGCTCGGACTACCCGAACCAGATCAACAACGTGCTCGCCTTCCCGGGGGTGTTCCGCGGCCTCCTGGACGCCTCCGCCACGCGGATCGACGCTGACCTGCTTGTCGCGGCGGCCGACGCCATCGCCTCTGCCGTCACCCCGCAGGAGCTGAACGCGAACTACATCATCCCCAGCGTCTTCCACGCCGACGTGCACACCTCGGTGGCGGCGGCGGTCCGGGAGGCCGCGGATACCTCGGCCCAGCAGACGGCACAAGAGACGGCCCGGGAGACGGGCCAGCCGACGGACCGATGAGTGGCTCCATGAGCGGTGCTACGGGAGGCGCCGGGCTGGGTGCCGGGCAGCTGCTGGTGGCGGCACCGATGCTGGTGGACCCGAACTTCCACCACAGCGTCGTGCTCCTGCTCGACTGCGACGAGGACGGAGCTCTCGGCGTCGTCTTGAACCGGCCGTCCCCGGTGCCCGTCGGTGACGTGCTGCAGGACTGGTCAGGTGCGGTGGGCGAGCCGGACGTGCTCTTCCACGGCGGCCCGGTCAGCGTCGACTCTGCGCTCGCCGTGGCGAGGATCAGCCGCCCGGAGGTCGAGCCCGTCGGCTGGCGTCGGCTCTTCGACGACACCGGAATGCTCGATCTCGACGCGCCGCCCCAGCTCGTCGCCTCGGCCGTCTCGGGGCTGCGGATCTTCGTCGGCTACGCCGGTTGGGGACGTCAGCAGCTCGAGTCCGAGCTCGAGGAGGGCTCGTGGTACGTCGTCTCGTCGGAGCCTTCAGACCTGTGGGGCGGTGACCCGGGGCGACTCTGGACGCGGGTGCTGCGCCGTCAGCCGGGTGAGCTCGCTTGGGTTTCCACCTGTCCTTCCGATCCCGGTATGAACTGAGCGTGAAGTCGATAGACTCCTTCGCCGTGAGCACTCAGATGAGCCCCGGTGTCCAGAGCGTCGAGGAGACCGAGAAGAGCACCGTCCCCACCGACGACGGTGACCACGAGCGCCTGTCTCACTACGTCCCCAAGGACAAGCTCACCGAGGCGATGGTGATGGGCACCCCGGTGGTCGCACTGTGCGGCAAGGTGTGGGTGCCCAGCCGCGATCCGCAGAAGTACCCGACGTGCCCGGAGTGCAAAGAGGTCTGGGAGACCCTCAAGAAGGACGACGAGTGAGGGCACCAGTCCGACGGGGCTGCGCCTGGGCTGCCGGGATCGCGCTGGCCATCTCCGCCATCAGCATGACCACGCCCGCCTCGGCCGCGGCGCCCCGCTCTGCTGAGGTCAGCGCCGAGCGTCCGGCGCAGTGCCACACCGACGCCGCTCACTCCACGGCCGGCTCCGCCAGGGGCTCGCTCACCCGGCCCGATGACCACGCAGACCTGAGCCACGAGCAGATGCGCGAAGTGGAGCGCGCGCTCGACGGGGCGGCCGCATCCGACGGCAGCAGTCTCCGAGCCGCCGGAGCGAGCATCCCGGTGCACGTCCACGTGATCGACGGCCGGACCTACCGCGGTCCCTCCAAGGCTGCGGTCCACCAGCAGCTCGACATCCTCGACGACGCATTCGCTGGCAGGCAGTCTCCGCAGGCCAGTGCTTCGGGCTTCGACTTCTTCCTCGCCTCGTTCGAGCGGGTCCGCAACCAGCGATGGCTGACCGCAGGGGTCGACCAGTGGGGCCAGCCCGACGCGGACAGCCGGGAGATGCGCAAGCAGCTGCACGTCGGCAACCGGAGCGCGCTCAACCTCTACCTGTCCAAACCCGACCAGGGCCTGCTCGGCTACAGCAGCTGGCCCTTCCAGGGAGCGCTCGAGCAGGACGGCGTCACCGTGCACAGCGAGTCGATGACCGGCGGCAACAAGTCGGGCTACAACCAGGGCGACACCGCCGTGCACGAGGTAGGCCACTGGCTGGGGCTCTACCACACGTTCGAGGGCGGCTGCGGGCGCACGAACGACGGCGTGGCCGACACCCCGAGGGAGGCGCACCCGAGCTACCGGTGCCCCACTCGGGACACGTGCACGGCTCCCGGGCTGGACCCGGTGCACAACTTCATGGACTACTCGTTCGACAGCTGCATGGACCGGTTCACCGCCGGGCAGGCCGCTCGGATGGCAGAGAGCTGGCAGGTCTACCGCGCCAACTGATGACCCCATCGCGAGACAGCCAACGCCCTGACATCCCGGCACCACCCAACGAGCTCCCTCCCGCCTTCCCGGACCGGGCTGCCTGGGGAACCGCGCCGAGCCTGCGCGCGTGGCAGTCCGCCGCGCTCGCCCAGTACTTCGCGGCGAGTCCCCGCGACTTCCTGGCCGTCGCCACGCCCGGAGCGGGCAAGACCACCTTCGCGCTGACCGTGGCCGCCGAGCTGCTCTCCCGCAGGGTGGTGCACCGGGTCATCGTCGTGACGCCGACCGAGCACCTGAAGACACAGTGGGCCGAGGCCGCATCCCGCGCCGGGATCCCCATCGACCCCGCCTACTCCGGACGCCGGCGCAAGACGAGCACCGACTACGCCGGGGTGGTCGCGACCTACGCCGGCGTGGCCGCCAACCCACTCGCGCATCGGGTCCGCACCGAGCGGTTCAAGACCCTGGTGGTCCTCGACGAGGTGCACCACGCAGGCGATGCCTTGTCCTGGGGCGAGGCGATCCGAGAGGCGTTCGAGCCGGCGACCCGACGGCTCGCGCTGACCGGGACGCCGTTCCGCTCCGACGTGAACCCGATTCCCTTCGTCGGCTACACACCCGACCCCGAGCAGGGCGCCGGCGTCCTGCGCTGCGTGCCGGACTTCACCTATGGATACGCACGCGCGCTCGCCGACCACGTCGTGCGCCCGGTGCTGTTCCTCGCCTACAGCGGCGACATGGAGTGGCGCACCAGGGCGGGCGACGAGGTGGCCGCCCGACTGGGAGAGCCGCTGACCAAGGACCTGACCGCGCAGGCGCTGCGCACGGCCCTGGACCCGGCGGGATCCTGGATGCCGTCGGTGCTCGCCGCTGCCGACCGTCGGCTCAGCGAGGTACGCCGCCACGTCCCCGACGCGGGTGGGTTGGTGGTCGCCACCGACCAGGAGTCGGCGCGTGCCTACGCCGCCTTGCTGCACCGCGTCTGTGGAGAACCCCCCGTCCTGGTCCTCAGCGACGAGAAGACCGCCTCGAAGCGGATCGCAGCCTTTGCCGGCGACCAGTCGCGGTGGATGGTGGCCGTGCGGATGGTCTCCGAGGGCGTCGACGTACCCCGGTTGGCAGTCGGGGTCTACGCCACCACCACGTCGACACCGTTGTTCTTCGCCCAGGCGGTGGGTCGGTTCCTGCGGTCCAGGAAGCGCGGCGAGACCGCATCGGTGTTCCTGCCCTCGGTGCCCGCGCTGTTGCAGCTGGCCGCCGAGATGGAGCTGGAGCGGGACCACGTGCTTGGCCGGCGGGTCGAAGACGAGGCCGACATCTTCGCCGCTGAGCAGGAGCTGCTACAGCAGGCACGGACCAGCGGCTCGGGCGGCCCGGACGACCTGACGGACGAGCTGTCGTTCCGGGCGATCGGGTCCCGGGCGACCTTCGACCGGGTGCTCTACGACGGCGGCGAGTTCGGCCACTCCGGGGAGGTGCACGTCGGGTCCGAGGAGGAGATGGACTTCCTGGGCATCCCCGGTCTGCTCGAGGCCGACCAGGTGCGCGACCTGCTACACCACCGGCAGAGTCAGCGCAGGCTGCAGCCGCGGCACGGTCGCAGCCCGCGTCCCGGGCACGACGAGCCGACCGCCCATGACGAGCTCCGGCGGCTTCGTCGGGAGCTGAACGGCCTCGTCGCCGCCTGGAACCATCGCACCGGGCAGGCACACGGCATGACCCACTCCGCCCTGCGGCGTGAGTGCGGCGGGCCGCCTGCCTCGGTCGCCACCGCGGATCAGCTGACCCGTCGGATCGAGCGTATCCGCGCCTGGGCGACAAGACCACGCGACTGAGGAGGCTACCCTTCGTCCATGGCCGTGGAGACGTCCCAGACCCTCGACCGCGGGTTGCGGGTGCTGAGCGTCCTGGCCGAGTCCCCGGGTGGGTTGAGCATCACCGAGCTGGCCGGCCTGGTCGAGGTGAACCGGACCGTGGTCTACCGGCTGGTGGCGACTCTCGAGCGACACGCGCTCGCTCGGCGAGACACCTCCGGCCGCCTGCACATCGGGCTCGGCGTGCTGCCCCTGGCCCGTGGCCTGCAGCCGGTGCTGCGGGAGGTCGCGAGCCCGGCGTTGCGCTCACTCGCGGAAAGTCTCGGTGCGACGGCACACCTGACGATCGCCGACGGGGGAGAGGCGCTGGCGATCGCTGTGGTGGAGCCCACGTGGACCGACTACCACGTCGCCTACCGGGTCGGCACCCGCCACCCCATGAGTCAGGGCGCCGCCGGGAAGGCGATCTTGATGGGTCGCGACATCCGGGCCGGGCGACTCCTCCACGACCGCTACGTCCAGACCATCGCCGAGCTGCAGGCCGGCGCCCGTGGGATCGCCGCACCCGTGCTCGGCGTGGAGGGCCTGGAGGCCTCGGTGGGCATCGTCACCCTCGGTGACCTGGACCCCGCCGAGGTCGGGCCCAAGGTCAGCGCCGCGGCGAGCGAGGTGGCACAGCGTCTCGCCTAGCGCTGACCCAGCGCTGACCTAGCACTGACATGTGGCAGTGCCGGTCCCCGGCCGTCGGCTCACTGCGAGAGGCGCTCCCCGGACTGGGTGGCGAACACGTGCACGTGGTCGGGGTCGGTGGTGACGTAGATCGTCTCGCCCTTCTTGTGGTTCCGGCGGGCGTCGATGCGCACGATGATGTCGCTCGGCGTACCCTCCACCCCGCTGGTGCCGTAGACGAACGCGTCCGCGCCGAGCTCCTCGACCACCGTCACCTTGACCGGCAGGCCGCCGTCCTCCTCGTTCACCAGGCGCCAGGACTCCGGACGCACGCCGACGGTGATCTCGTCCTGCATCTTCGACGAGGCGGTCCGGTCCACCGGCACGGTGTACTCGCCGATCTTCGCCGCACCCTCGGCGGGCTTGGCCTGGATCAGGTTCATCGCGGGTGAACCGATGAAGCCGGCGACGAAAAGGTTCTTCGGCGAGTCGTAGAGGTTGAGCGGAGTGTCCACCTGCTGGAGGATGCCGTCCTTCATCACCGCGACCCGGTCACCCATCGTCATCGCCTCCACCTGGTCGTGGGTGACGTAGACGGTGGTGATGCCCAGGCGGGACTGCAACGCAGCGATCTGGGTGCGGGTGGAGACGCGGAGCTTCGCGTCCAGGTTCGACAAGGGCTCGTCCATGCAGAACACCTGTGGGTGCCGCACGATCGCCCGGCCCATCGCCACCCGCTGTCGCTGGCCACCGGAGAGGGCCTTCGGCTTGCGCTCGAGGTACGCCTCGAGGTCGAGCAGCTTGGCCGCCTCCGCGACGCGCTTGTTTCGCTCGTCCTTGTCCACCTTCGCCATCTTCAGCGAGAAGGCCATGTTGTCGGCGACCGACATGTGCGGGTAGAGCGCGTAGTTCTGGAACACCATCGCGATGTCGCGGTCCTTGGGCGGCAGGTTCGTGATGTCGCGGTCGCCGATGAAGATCTTGCCGTTGGTGACCTCCTCCAGCCCGGCGAGCATCCGCAAAGACGTCGACTTCCCACATCCGGAGGGGCCGACGAGGACCATGAACTCGCCGTCACCGATCTCGAGGTTCAAATTGTCGACGGCCGGGGAGTCGGCTCCTGGAAAGAGCCGTTCGGCATCCTGGTAGGTCACTGAAGCCATGGCAGAAACTTCCCTTCACCGGCAGGCACGTGCCGGACGATCCGTAGTAAAGGCAGGTGGTCGCCATTGTGGCCCTCCTCGTTGCCGCTGGCAACGCCTCACCCCGGCGCGGCTGCCGCGGGAGGCTGCCGGAGCAGCGGCGTGGTGGCCTCGAGCACGGCGCCGTAACGCTCCCGGGTACGCCGGAAGCCGGCCGCCGCGTCCGGGTCCGGTTCGACGCTGTGGCGCTCCAGCTCCCAGCTGGGTGGTTCCTCGGAGCCGGCCAGCGCCCACGCCGCTTGGCGAGCCGCCCCGAGGGCGACGTACTCGGCCGGCTCGGGCACGGCGACGGGCAGGTCGAAGAGTCCGGCAGCGATCCGCTGCACCGCCACCGAGCGCGCCGCACCCCCGACCAGCACCACCCGACGTGGCGTGACGTCGAAGGATCGGAGTGCATCGACCGCGTCGGACAGTCCCGACAGCATCCCCTCGACCGCTGCCCGCGCCAGATGGGCGGGCGTCGAGTTGCGACGGGTGAGCCCGTGCAGCAGGCCGCTCGCCTCGGGCAGCGGCGGGGTTCGCTCCCCGTCGAAGAACGGCAGTAGAACCAGACCGTCCGTGTCGTCGACCGAGAGGGCGAGCCGGTCCAGGTCCTCGATGCCGGCACCGACCATCGCCAGCACCGACCCGGGCACCCGCGCGGCGTTCAGCGTGCAGACCAGAGGAAGGTACCTGCCGGTGGCGTCGGCGAAACCGGCCACGATCCCCGACGGGTCGTCGGTGGGTGTGTCGGCGACGGTGAACACCGTGCCGCTGGTGCCCAGCGAGACGGCGACGTCGCCACTGCGCAGATCGAGACCGAGTGCGGCGGCCATGTTGTCGCCGGTCCCGGCGGCGACGGCGACACCGGAGGCTGTCTCGCCCACGACCTCCTTCGGCCCGGCTACGCGCGGGACGTCCAGACCCCGGCCGAAAGCGGTTTCGAGCAGGTCGGGGCGGTACTCCTCGCGGGCCGCCGACCAGTAGCCGGTGCCGGAGGCGTCGCCGCGGTCCGTGGTAGGCGGACCCCCGTCGGCACGCAACCGATGGGTGATCCAGTCGTGTGGCAGCAGCACGGCGCTGGCCCGAGCGGCGGCGTCGACGTCGTGCTCGGCGACCCAGCGCAGCTTGGTGATCGTGAAGCTCGCGACGGGGACCAGCCCCGTGGCCGCAGACCATGCAGCGGGTCCGCCGAGCTCGGTGAGGAGGCCCTCAGCCTGCGGCGCGGAGCGGTTGTCGTTCCAGAGCAGGGCGTCACGGACGACCTGCCCGTCCTGGTCGACCAGCACCATGCCGTGCTGTTGCCCCCCGACCGCAACGGCGGCGACGTCGTCGAGCAACCCTGAGGACGCCTCGGTGATCGCGTCCCACCACCGCGCCGGATCCACCTCGGTCAGGTCGGGGTGGGAGGCGCGTCCCTCGCGAAGCACCCTCCCGGACCCGGCGTCGCAGACCACGACCTTCGTCGCCTGGGTGGAGCAGTCCACCCCGGCCACCAGTGTCATGCCACGCCCACGGCGGAGGGCTCCGCGTCCTCGGCGGTGTCGAGCAGGGCCCGAGCGAGCGCGTCGTCGCAGACCAAGGAGTTGAGCACCCGTCCGCGCAGGACCGCCCGGACCGCGTCGGCGCGCAGCTCGCCGTAGGCGATTGCGATCACCTCCGGAATCTTGCGGTACTGGTTCAGAGTCGCGCCGAGCACCCGGTCCTCGACCGGGGAGTCGATCGCCGTTCCCCGGGCGTCGAAGAGCCGTCCGGCGATCTCGCCGACCGCGGCACCGGCGACAGTGCTGCGGTCCTCGGGCCCGATGGTGTCCCACACCGTGGACAGCCCGGCCGACCACCCGCCGACAGCGACCGTGGCGACGGTGACCCGGTCGATCTGCTCGAGGGTCTGGCGGATGTCCCGCTGGCCGGCCAGGGAGCGGGCGCTGGCTGCATCGGGGAGCACCATGGGAGCGTAGATCGGGAAGGCCTTGCCACCGCCGATGTGCGCCGCGCGCCGCACGCTCTCCACGCTGCCCGCCTCGACGTCCGGACCGGCCAGCGTCCCGGACAGCTGGACCACCGGGCACCTCGCGAGCCGGACCAGCTGCTGCGTGGTGAGCGCGACGGTGCGGCTGCAGGTGAGCCCGAGCACGTCGTGGTCCTCCACCAGCTCGCCGAGCAGCTGTGCGGTGACCCGCCCCAGGTCCTCCCGGGTGGCCGCCGCGGATCCGGCCAGAGAACTGGCTGGAGAACTGGCCGGGGAGTCGGCCGGGGAGTCGGCAGGACCTTCGACCACGACCGCCCGGTTGAGCCCGAAGCGCTCCCCGACTCGGCGGGAGAGGTCCGGCTCGATGCGCGCGGGGAGCCGGACGCTGACCTGGACCAGGCCGAGTCGGTGCGCCTCGTCCAGGATCCGGGCGACCTTGAACCGGGACAGGCCGGTCTCCTCGGCGATCTCGGTCTTCGACCTGCCCTCGAGGTGGAAGCGCCGGGCGATCAGCGCCGCGCGCAGGAGCCAGTCCGGCCCGTGAGTGATCGCCTCACCCGGTCGGCTCATCCCGCCTCCTCCGCACCCGTCGCCGGGTGCTGCTCCCAACTCCCACTCCCAGCCCACCGCCGGCCCACCGCCGGCCCCGGTCCCCGGGTCCGGAGTCGCCGACCCTTGACAGGACCATGGCCGGGGGGCTGTGATGGTGCTCATACGTGAGACTACCTGCTCATCTGAGCATAGGCTCATCCGAGCACACCTCGCCGGGGAGGTCCAGAGTCCGTGCAGGCTGCCCAGATCGAGAAGCCCGGCGTGGTAACGGTGGGGAAGATGCCGGATCCCGTGGCCGGACCACAGCAGATCCTGGTCGCGGTCGAGGCGTGTGGAGTCTGCGGCACCGACCTACACATCGCCGACGGGCACTTCGCGCCCACGCCGTACCCGATCATTCCCGGCCACGAGTTCTCCGGGACCGTGGTGGATCTGGGCGCCGACGTGGACACCGGCATCGCGATCGGGACCCGGGTCGCCGTCGACCCGTCCCTGTTCTGTGGGCACTGTGTCGCCTGCCGGGCCGGCCGCGGCAACCTGTGCGCCAACTGGGGCGCCACCGGTGACACCGTGGACGGTGCCTTCGCAGAGCTGGTGGCCGTCCCCGCCAAGCAGGCCTACGCCCTCCCCGACTCCATGTCCTTCGAGGAGGGCGCGCTCGTCGAACCACTCTCGTGCGCCGTCCACGGCATGCGCAGGCTGGCGGTCGAGGTGGGGGAGTCCGTGCTGGTGCTCGGCGCCGGCACCATGGGCCTCCTGCTCGTCCAGCTGCTGGAGAAGGCTGGGGCGCAGGTGACGGCGATCGATCGCGTCACCCGCAAGCTCGATCTCGCGCGGCGGGCCGGTGCGACCCGCGTGGCTGCGTCGGTCGACGAGCTCGACGGACAGCAGTTCGACGCCGTCGTCGACGTCACCGGCGTTGCCGAGGTGATCGAGAGTGGGCTGGACGCCGTGCGGCGCGGCGGGCGTTTCGTGGTGTTCGGCGTCGCACCAGCCGACGCCCGGGTCGCCGTGTCGCCCTTCCGCGTCTACAACGACGAGATCACGATCGTCGGATCGATGGCGGTGCTCAACAGCTTCGGCGCGGCACTCGACCTGATCGCGGACCGCCAGGTCCGCACCGACGACCTGGTCAGCCATCGGCTGCCGCTGGCCGAGTTCGAGCACGCCCTCGACACCGTGCGCAGCGGAGCCGGCGTCAAGGTGCACGTGCTGCCGCGCGCCGAAGGGAGCCCCCAGTGAGCGCAGTGAGCGCCCCGCGACGAGAAGGAGAACCTCTGTGAGTCGTTACCTCGGTCGCCTCGCCCAGAGACGCCGCGGGTGCGCCGTCGTCGCCTGCGCCGCGCTCGTCGCCGCACCGGTCGCCGGCTGCGCAGGCGCGGGCGGGCTCGGCGGCGGAGGACAGGGGACCACCATCGTCGTGGCGATTGTGTCCAACCCGCAGATGGAGGACGCGATCTCCCTCTCCGACCAGTTCGAGCGCGAGCATCCCGGCATCGACCTGGAGTTCGTCTCGCTGCCCGAGAACGAGGCCCGCGCGAAGATCACCGCCTCTGTCGCCACCGGTGGTGGCGAGTTCGACGCGGTGATGATCAGCAACTACGAGACGCCGCAGTGGGCCGACAACGGCTGGCTGGTCAACCTGCAGCCCTACATCGACAAGACCCAGGGGTACGACGCCGGGGACATCATCACGCCGATCCGCGAGGCACTGTCCTACAAGGGCGACATCTACTCCGTCCCCTTCTACGGGGAGTCGTCGTTCCTGGCCTACCGGAAGGACGTGTTCGAGAAGGCCGGTCTGAGCATGCCCGACCAGCCGACCTGGCAGCAGGTACGAGGCCTCGCCGCCAAGCTGCACGACCCGGCGAACGGAATGACCGGCATCTGCCTGCGTGGCCTGCCGGGCTGGGGCGAGAACCTCGCGCCGATGAACACCGTGGTCAACACCTTCGGCGGCCGCTGGTTCGACCAGGACTGGGACGCCCAGCTCCAGTCGCCCGAGTTCCGGCAGGCCACCGAGTTCTACGTCGACATGGTCCGCAGCTACGGCATCCCGGGAGCCGCGGCAGCAGGTTTCGCGGAGTGCCTGACCGCGTACAGCCAGGGTCAGGCGGCCATGTGGTACGACGCCACCTCGATGGTCAGCACCGTGGAGTCTCCGGCCGACAGCGCGGTGGCCGGGAAGAACAGCTACGTGCCGGCGCCGGTGGTCGAGACCGAGTCCTCGGGCTGGCTGTACTCGTGGTCGCTCGGGATTCCGGACAGCGCGAGCAACCCTGACGAGGCCTGGGAGTTCCTGTCCTGGGTCACCGACAAGAAGTACATCAAGCTGGTCGGGACAGAGCTCGGTTGGGAGCGGGTACCACCGGGGAGCCGCCAGTCGACGTACGCACTGCCGGAGTACCGCAAGGTGGCCAAGGCGTACGCCGAGCCGACGCTCGACGCGCTCAACTCCGTGGACCCCGCCGACGCCACCGTGGACCCGGTGCCCTACACCGGCATCCAGTTCGTCGGCATCCCCGAGTTCCAGGACCTGGGCACCCGAGTGAGCCAGCAGGTCTCCGCCGCGATCGCCGGGCAGGTCAGTGTCGATGAGGCTCTCGACCAGTCACAGATCTACGCGGAGAGCGTGGGGGAGTCCTACCAGGGAGAGGACCAGTAATGGCCACGATCACCGCTCCGACGCCCACCGCGTCGGACAAGCCCGTCCAGGGCGGGAAGCCGGCGCGGGCCGACGGCTGGTCGCGCCGGGCGCCGCTGATGCCGGCACTGGTCTTCGCGATCATCGTCACCCAGCTGCCCTTCCTGCTGACCCTGTGGTACTCGCTGCAGTCGTGGAACCTCGTGCGCCCCGGTTCCGAGCAGTTCGTGGGCCTGCAGAACTACGTGGACGTCTTCTCCGACGCCACCTTCCGAAGTGCCGCGCTGAACACGATCCTGCTCACCGGCGGCAGCGTGGTGATCGCGCTGCTGCTCGGGCTCGGCCTCGCCGTCCTGCTGGACCGTCAGTTCGTCGGGCGCGGGATCGTGCGGACGCTGCTGATCACGCCGTTCCTGATCATGCCGGTCGCGGGTGCACTGCTGTGGAAGTACATGATGTTCGACCCGGTCTACGGCATCATCAACTTCGTGTTGGCACCCTTCGGCGCCGGCGAGACCGACTGGGTCACCC
>CADCUJ010000027.1 GCA_902805855.1 uncultured Nocardioidaceae bacterium | reverse complement strand
CCCACTCCACCACCGTCACCGCCTCGGCGAGCGAGTTGTCCAGGTCCAGGTCGTCGAGCTCGGCGGCCTCGCCGAGCCGGTAGGCGTCGACGTGGACCAGGGGCGGCCCCGCCTCCAGCGACGGGTGCACCCGGGAGATGACGAAGGTCGGTGAGGTGACGGGTCCGCGCACCCGCAGGCCGGCGCCGAGTCCTTGGGTGAAGGTGGTCTTGCCTGCCCCCAGCTCACCGCTCAGCAGCACCAGGTCGCCGGCACCGAGCATCGGGGCGAGCCGTTCACCGATCAGGCGGGTCTCCTCCGCGGTGGCCGCGAGGACCTCCAGACCGCCGCTCATCCGCGGCCGGACTCCGCCTCGGTGAGCAGGTCCCAGACCGCGTCGTTGACCTTGTCCGCCTGCTCCAGGATCACCATGTGCCCGGCACCGCGGCACTCGACCAGGCGGGCCCCCGGCAGCTGCGCGGCCATCTTCCGGCTGTGCCCGACCGAGGTGAGCAGGTCGTCGGTGCCACACACGATGTACGTCGGCACCTTCTCGAAGGCGTGCAGCACCGAGAACTTGTCCATCGAGTCGAAGTTCGGGAAGAACTCGGCGAGGACCTCGAACGGCGTGCCGGCCAGCATCGTGTCGACGAACCTGACGTAGGACGCGGGCACGTCGCCGCCGAAGGCGAAGGTGTCGGTCACCGCACGGCTGAGCCGGGAACCTCTCCGCGCGGTCTCCACCAGCAGGGGAGCACGGGCGAGCCCGGCGACCAGGCGCGGACCGATGGTGCCGCCCACCCGGTCCGGGATCAGCCTGCTCAGCAGTCGGTGCGGGCGCAGACCTCCTGCCGTCGTGGCGATCAGCGCGGCCCCGACGACCCGGTAACCGAAGAGCTCGGGGTGCTGCTCGGCGAGGGCGATGATCGCCATCCCGCCCATGGAGTGGCCGACGAGCACCACCGGCCCCTGCGGCGCCAGCTGGTCCAGCACGGTGCGCAGGTCGGTGCCGAGCTGCTCGATCGTCGCGTTCTCTTTGGCGGAGCGGTCAGAGCGTCCGTGGGAGCGCAGGTCGTAGAAGACCAGGCGTCGCTTGCCACGGAAGTACTGCCTCTGGAAGTGCCAGCAGTCGAGGTTGAGCGCGAACCCGTGCACGAACACCAGCGTCGGGTTGGTGTCGTCGCTGCGAGACCTGCCGGCGTACGGCGCCACCTCGTCGATCTCTGCGTGCAGCACCACGCCGTCCTCCGCCTCGACGCCGAGCGGGGTGGAGTGCAGGGAGCCGAGCTCGTCGACGCCAGGATCGCCGGGGTGCTGTGGCCGGGTTCCGCGGCGGTTCGCCACCACCCCCGCGGTAAGGGCGGCAGCCGTGGCGCCCATCCCGGCCGCTGCCATCCCGAGCAGCTTCCCCCGCCTCACGTCTTGGCTCCGCTGACGTAGCGCCGCACCATGCGGCCGCCGATCCTGGTCACGATCTCGTAGGAGATCGTCTCGCAGGCCTCCGCCCAGTCCTGCGCGGTGGGCTCCCCCTGCTCACCGTTGCCGAACAGGATCACCGGGTCACCGGCCTGCGCCTCGTCCTCACCCAGGTCGACCACGAACTGGTCCATGCACACGCGTCCGGCGATGGTGCGCTGCCTGCCCGCGGTGAGGACGCTCGCCCGGTTCGACGCATGGCGCGGGATGCCGTCGCCGTACCCGATAGGGACCACGGCGATGTTCGTGTCCGCCGTGGTGTGGTACGTGTGCCCGTAGGAGACGCCGCTGCCGGCTGTCACCCGCTTGACGAGCGCGAGCCGCGCACGGGCGGTCATCGCAGGCACCAGACCCAGGTCGGCCGAGGACGCCACCGCGGGCGCCGGGGAAAGACCGTAGGACGCGATGCCGCACCTGACCAGGTCGAAACGGCAGGAGGGCCGCAGCAGCGCGGCCGCCGAGTTGGCCAGGTGCCGCACCTCCGGATCGAGGCCTCCCGCCTCGGCGACCTCGAGCGCACCACGGAAAGCGCTCTCCTGCTCGTCGTTCGCGGGGTGGTCGGGTTCGTCGCTGCACGCCAGGTGCGACCACACGCCGGTGACGGCGACCGCACCCGACTGCTCGGCCCGAGCAGCGGCTGCGACCACCGACGGCCACTGCTCCTCGCTGGACCCGCCGCGGCTGAGGCCGGTGTCCACCTTGAGCTGCAACCGGGCGGTGCTGCCGGTCGCGCGGGCCGCCGATGCCACCTCCTCGACCTCCGACACCGTGTAGGCGGTGAGGTCCACACCCGCCTCGACGAGCGGGCGGTAGTCCTCACCCGGAACAGCCAGCCAGGCAAGCATCCGTCCGGTGTCACCGGCTCCGCGCAGAGCCAGGGCCTCCTCGGCGACGGCGACGCCCAGCCACTGCGCACCGCCTGCCCTCGCGGCGGCGGCCACCTCGACGATGCCGTGTCCGTAGCCGTCCGCCTTGACCACGGTCATCATCTGCGCGGGCTCGACGCGCCCGCGGAGCGTGGAGACGTTGCGGGTGATCGCGTCCAGGTCCACCACGATCTCGGCACGATCGGCCGGACCGGCGGGACGAGCGGGCAGTGAGCTGGTGGGATGCATGGCGGGCCCATCTTTCCACCACCCGGGCACCCTCAGGCCCGGGAACCGCCCAGGAGCAGGCGGCAGACCTGGGGGATCGCAGCGGCGACGTCAGGCGCGGTGACCGGTCCGCCGTGGCCCGCGTACTCGGCAGCGGCGCTGTGCAACCACGCGGCGACGGGACCGGCGTCGAACGGTTCCAGTCCGGCCGCCAGCAGGGCCCCGCAGAGTCCGGCGAGCACGTCGCCGGAACCGGCCGTGGCGAGCCAGGCGGGGGCCCCGGTGACCACCCGTACCCGGCCGTCCGGCGCGGCGACGAGGGTGTTGCCTCCCTTGAGGAGCACGACGGCCCGGAACCGCCTCGCCGCCTCGCGGGCGTGCCGCAGCCGCTGAGCCTCCACGCGCTCGCGCTCGACGCCGAGCATCCGAGCCAGCTCGCCGGCATGCGGGGTCAGCAGCGCGGGGACCGACAACGGCCCGGTGAGCTGGGTCAGGGCGTCGGCGTCGACCACCACAGGTACCTCGGCCTCGAGGGAGGACTTCAGAGCCTGCTCCGCGTCAGCACCGCCTCCGGAGCCGACCACCCATGCCTGCACTCGCCCGGCGTCGACCACCACCTCGGGATGTGCACGCCGGACCAGGTCGGCTCCGTGGCCGTCGTACCGCACCATCCCGGCGAGCCCGCACGACGCCCCCCAGACACAGAGCACGGCGGCCCCCGGGTACTGCTGCGAACCGGCCCGCACTCCGACGACGCCGCGCAGGTACTTGTGGGTGTCGGTGGCCGGCTCGGGGAGAACAGCGGCGACGTCGCCGGCCTGGAGAGCCGTCACCGTCGCGTCCGGCAGGTCGAGCCCGATGTCGACCAGGTGCGCCGCTCCGCAGGCGGAGGCAGCCGGCTCGACCAGGTGCGCGACCTTGTGGGTGCCGAAGGTGACCGTGACCGTTGCGACGACGTGGGGTCCGTGCACCTCCCCGCTGTCGACGTCCACGCCCGACGGCACGTCGACCGCGACCACCGGGGCGTCCGGCAGCGCTTGGACGAGCGCGGCGGCGTCCGGACGGAGACCTCCGGAGGCGCCGATCCCGACGATGGCGTCCACCACCACGTCCGGCGGTGATGCCGAGCCGAGGTCGGGCACCACTCGCCCCCCTGCGACGCGCAGTGCGGCCAGTCCCGGACCGTGCGCCCGGTCCGGCTCGAGGAGCAGCGCCTGCACGGCCGCCCCGCGGCGCGCCAGCCGCGCCCCGGCGAACAGCCCGTCCCCGCCGTTGTCGCCGGACCCCACCAGCAGAAGCACCCTGCGCCCGTACGCGCTGCCGAGGAGATCGAGCACCGCGGACGCGAGCCCGTCGGCGGCCCGCTGCATGAGGGCGCCCTCCGGCAGCCGCTGCGCCAACGTCGCCTCGGCCGTCCGGACCTGCTCGACGGTGTGGGCGTTGCGCATGCGCTCAGGCTAGCCGCGGACGAGAGAGCGAGGTGGCGCCCGACGTCGTCAGGCCTCCAGGACCACCACCGCCGAGGCGATGCCGGCGTCGTGGGACAAGGAGACGTGCATGGTCGAGACCCCGAGGTGGTCGGCCCGGGCGCGTACGCTGCCGCGGATCTCGAGCTGAGGACGACCCGATGCCTGGTTGACCACCTCAGCGTCGAGCCAGCTCATCCCGGTCGGCGCCCCCAAGGCCTTGGCGAGCGCCTCCTTCGCGGCGAACCGCGCGGCAAGTGAGGCCCGAGGGAGCTCGCGCTCCAAAGGCGTGAAGAGGCGACCCTTCAGTGGTGGCGTCCGCTCCAGGGACTCTGCGAAGCGGTCGATGTCAACCACGTCGATCCCGACACCGATGATCACGCCGCGCTCACCGGACGGTCATTCCACCGTGACCGACTTGGCGAGGTTGCGTGGCTGGTCGACGTCGTGACCCTTGAGGGTGGCCAGCTCGCACGCGAACAGCTGCAGTGGCACGACCGCGACCAGAGGCTGCAGCAGCGTGGGCACCTTCGGCAGCGAGATGAACGTGTCGGCGTACGGCCGGACGACCTCGTCGTCCTCTTCGGCCAGCACGATGGTGCGAGCTCCCCTGGCACGGATCTCCTGGATGCCGCTGAGCATCTTGTCGTGCAGCTGGTCTCGCCCGCGTGGCGGTACGACGCAGATCACCGGCAGACCGTCCTCGATCAACGCGATCGGCCCGTGCTTGAGCTCACCGGCGGCGAAGCCCTCCGCGTGCATGTAGGCGAGCTCCTTGAGCTTCAAGGCGCCTTCCAGAGCGATCGGGAACCCGGTGTGCCGGCCGAGGAACAGCACCGATCGGGCCTCAGCGAGGTCGGCTGCCAGCGCGTTGACGGCGTCGGCCTGCTCCAGCACGCGGCCCACCTTCTGCGGCATCTGCTCCAGCTCACCGACGATCTGGCTGATCTCGTCGCCGAACTTGGTGCCGCGCACCTGCGCCAGGTAGAGCGCGAGCAGGTACGACGCGACCAGCTGCGTCATGAAGCCCTTGGTCGAGGCGACCCCGATCTCCGGACCGGCATGGGTGTAGATGACCGCGTCGGACTCCCGCGGGATGGTGGCGCCGTTCGTGTTGCAGATCGCCAGCACCTTGGAACCCTGCGCCTTCGCGTGCCGGATCGCCATCAGCGTGTCGGCAGTCTCCCCGGACTGGCTGACCGCAACCACCAAGGTGTCCCGGGTCAGGATCGGGTCGCGGTAGCGGAACTCGTGCGCAAGCTCCACCTCACAGGGGATGCGCGTCCAGTGCTCGATCGCGTACTTGGCGACCATCGTCGCGTAGAACGCCGTCCCGCAGGCGACGACGATGACCTTGTCGACATCGCGCAGGTCCTGGTCGGACAGACGCATCTCGTCGAGCTGCAGTCGACCCCGCGCCGAGTGCCGGCCCAGCAGCGCGTCCGCGACGCAGCCGGGCTGCTCGAAGATCTCCTTGCGCATGAACCAGTCGTAACCGCCCTTCTCGGCAGCCGAGAGGTCCCAGTCGACGTGGAAAGGAGTGGCAGGCTGTTCCGCACCGTCGAAGTCGGTGACCGAGATGTCGTCCCGGGTGATGGTGACCACCTGGTCCTGGCCGAGCTCGAGCGCCTCGCGGGTGTGCTCGATGAAGGCGGCGACGTCCGAGGCGACGAAGTTCTCGCCGTCACCGATGCCGGCCACCAGCGGCGAGTTCCGACGCGCGGCGACGACCCGGTCCGGGTCCTGGGCGTCGACGGCCACCAGTGTGAACGCGCCTTCGAGCCGGCGGACCACCTGCCGCATCGCCTCGGTCAGCGTGCTCCCGGCGACGACCTCCGCCTCCAGCAGGTGCGCCGCCGCCTCGGTGTCGGTCTCGGATACCAGCTCATGTCCCTCGGCCTCCAGCTCGGCACGCAGGACCGCGAAGTTCTCGATGATGCCGTTGTGGACCAGGGCAACCCGGCCTTCTGCACCCAGGTGCGGATGCGCGTTCTGGTCGTTCGGCGGGCCGTGCGTCGCCCACCGGGTGTGGCCGATCCCGGTGCTCGACTCTGGCGGCGGGTTGTCGGCGAGCGCCTTGTCGAGGTTGGACAGCTTGCCGGCCCGCTTGTCCGAGGCGATCGTTCCCTCGTGCACGAGGGCGATGCCCGCGGAGTCGTAGCCGCGGTACTCCAGTCGGCGCAAGCCGTCGACGACGATGCGCTCGGCCTGCCGTGGACCGACGTACCCCACGATTCCGCACATGCGCGTCACTGTACGGGACAATGTGGGCCATGGCCCCTGCGCGCGGAAGCGACGGCGACGCCGAGTCCACGCCTTACGTCGAGCTCGACCGGAGTGCCTGGGCCGCGCTCGCGTCGTCCAGCGAACAGCCCCTCAGCCCGGCCGAGATCGAGCGGCTGCGCGGCCTCGGTGACGAGCTCGACCTCGAGGAGGTGCGCCAGGTCTACCTGCCGCTGTCCCGGCTGCTCAGCATGTACGTCGCCAGCGCCGGTGAGCTGCATCGCGCGCAGGAGGCGTTCCTCGACCAGCCTCAGCCTCCTCGCACTCCGTTCGTGATCGGGCTGGCCGGCTCGGTGGCTGTCGGGAAGTCGACCACGGCGCGGGTGCTGCAGCAGCTGCTCGCGTACTGGCCCGAGCACCCGTCGGTCGCCCTGGTCACCACCGACGGCTTCCTGCTCCCCAACGCAGAGCTCGAGCGACGTGGACTGCTCGCACGCAAGGGGTTCCCGGAGTCCTACGACATCAAGTCGCTGCTGCGCTTCGTGATCGACATCAAGTCCGGCAAGGACGAGGTGGCCGCGCCGACGTACTCCCATCTGACCTACGACGTCGTGCCCGAGCAGAAGCTCGTGGTCACGAGTCCCGACATCGTCATCATCGAGGGGCTGAACGTGCTGGCGCCGGCGCGGGTGCACGCTGACGGGCGTACCGGTCTGGCGATCAGCGACTTCTTCGACTTCTCGGTGTACGTCGACGCGGCGACCGCCGACATCCGCCGCTGGTACACCGAACGGTTCCTCCGGCTGCGCGAGACCGCCTTTCGCGACCCGGCGTCGTACTTCGTCCGCTACGCCGACCTCTCCGAGGAGCAGGCGGTGCACCAGGCGCACGAGATCTGGGACCACATCAACGGGCCCAACCTGCAGCAGAACGTGCAGCCCACCCGCAGCCGCGCCACGCTGGTGCTGCGCAAGGACGCCGACCACTCGGTGCGCTACGTACGCCTCCGCAAGCTCTGACCCCCCGCACCCGTTGAGATGGGGCCCGTGCGCGTCGAGATGGGGCCCGTGCCCGTCGAGATGGGGCCTGCCTCGGCATCCGGGTGTCACACTGGTCCGGTGCTGCACCTCAGGCTGCGCATTCCCAGCGAGCTGCGAGAGACCGTCGTGGCCATGCTCGTCGACGACTCGACGGTCACCAACGTCGCGGTGGTCGCCGATGGTTACCGCAAGCCTGAAGGCTGCCTCGTGCTCGCCGACGTGGCGCGGGAGAACGCGAACTCGGTGGTGCAGAAGCTGCGGAAGCTGGACCTGCACCACGCCGGTTCGATCACCTTGGCCAGCGTGGAGACAGTCTTGTCCGACGAGGCGGACCGGGTGGAGGGGGTCGCGCCCGGTCTCCCGGTGGACGCGGTGGTCTGGGAGCTCGTGGAGAGCCGGGTGCGGGTGGACAGCAAGCTCTCGTGGGCGTTCCTCTCGTTCTTGACCTTGGCGACGCTGATCGCGGGTGTGGGGCGGCTGCTGGACCAGCCGATCCTCATCATCGGTGCGATGGTCGTGGGACCGGAGTTCTCTCCGGTGGCTGCGATCTGTCTCGCCCTTGCCCGCCCACGGTTGAGCCTGCTCCCTTCGGCGACCGGAACCCTGCTCGCCGGATTCGGCATCGCGATCTCGGTCGCGACGCCGCTGTGGTGGGTGGCCTACCAGGCCGGGCTGTTCACCCGGGTAGACGCGGCCACCGGTGAGCTCACGGCGTTCATCATCCAGCCCGACTGGTGGTCGTTCGCCATCGCGCTGCTGGCAGGTGTCGCCGGAACCCTGGCCCTGACCACCGCGAAGTCCGGACCGCTGGTCGGGGTGTTCATCTCGGTAACCACCGTCCCCGCGATCGGCACGCTCGCCCTCGTGCTGGGCACCGGCATCTGGTCGGAGGTGGCCGGTGCGCTCACCCAGCTCGGTATCAACCTGCTCGGGCTGATTCTCGCCGGCACTGCGACCTTGCTCGCGCAGCGCTTCGTCTGGAGCCGGGTCCGCGTCCCGCACGGGGTCGATCCGGTCACGCGCTGACCCACCGCGTCACCAGCCGGGTTCGACCCGGCGCTGGAACTCTCCGAGCCGCTCGACCGGTCGAAAACCCATCCGCTCGTTCACGGCGACCATGTGCGTGTTCACCTCGGCGTTGTACGTGCGCACCAGCCGCGGACGGGAGCACTCGCGCTGCAGCCACAGCAGGTTGCGCGCCTTGAGTGCCACGCCGAGCCGGTGGCCGCGGTGGTCGGGACGCACCAGCGTCCCCCACTGGAACGCCCATTCAGGGGTGTGGCGGGCCACGACGAGCTCGGTGTACGCCGCCGCGGTCCCGTCGTCCGCGAGCGCGACAGTCGTGTACTTCGTGCGCCCCGACGCCTCGCTGATCTTCTCTTCGGCGCGAATCCGCTCGCGATCCATCACCTGCACCTCGAACTCCATGTCGCCCATCGGCGACTCGGTGAGCAGAGACCCGACGAGCTCGCCGTACGTTTCGACGATGTCCTCAGGCACCCGGCCGCGGAACTGGCGGAACTCGTAGTCGCGATGCATCGGTTCCGCTGCGGCGATCAGGTGTTCGAGGAGGGCCTCGTCGGCGGGGAGGTCGAGCACGCGTTGTACGTCGGCGATACCCAGCTCGAAGCCACGATTGCGCAGGAACTCGACGTCGGGATGTCCGGAGCCGTCCACCCGCGCGTCGTACGGGTAGGCCACCTCGGTGACCAGGAGACAGCGACCGTGCGCTTGGGCTTCGGCGGTCAGGTGCGAGAGCATCGCGGAGCCGTGGCCGTTGCGTCGAAGCTCGGGCAGCGTGTGCACCTCGAGCCACGCCTGCTCGAGATTGTCCTTCAGCGACAGTGACAACGTGCCGGTGACAACCACCCGATCTCCCGAGACGCCGGTGAAGCCGAGGAGTCGCTCGCCCGGGTTCTCCATCTGCAGCTGTGTTCGCATCTCCTCCAGCGCCCGCGGTGCCGCGTACGAACGCTGGTACGACGCCGCGGCGTTGTAGGTCGCGTGCCAGGCGGCCATCGCGCTCTCGTCGAACGGATCGAGCGAGGCGATGGTCAAGGTCGTCACAGCCAGTCAGCGTAGGGCTGGGCGACCGGGGCAGCGTACGCGAGTCCGATCTCAACGAGCACGGGCCCCATCTCAACCGGCACGGGCCCCATCTCAACCGGCACGGGCCCCATCTCAACCGGCACGGGCCCCATCTC
>CADCUJ010000026.1 GCA_902805855.1 uncultured Nocardioidaceae bacterium | reverse complement strand
GCCACCAGCCACGAGCACTCCACACAGGTGCGGTCCGGCGAGAGCGGCACCAGCCGGTGCGCCATCACGTAGTCCGGGTGCGGTGAGACCAGGAGGTTGGGCAGCAGGTGCAGGTACTCGACCGTCGTCGGGTCCACCCCCGGCAGCGGGATGGAGGCAAGCGATCCGTCCAGGGACATCGACCGCATGCCGTCTCGCAGCTCCATCGAGCCACCCACCCAGGCGCCCGGCAACCGGTGGTTCACCCCGGAGGTCGGCGGCGTCACCTGGCACAGCTCCGGGTGGATCAGTGGGCAGTGGTAGCACTCGTGGTAGTTCTCGGCGATCACCTTCCAGTTGGCGGCCACCTCGTAGGTGTGCCGCTCGGCGAGCACCAGCCGGCCCGGGGCGTACGGCGCCACCAGGTCGCCCATCGCGCCCAGGTGCTCGTCGAACGACGGGACGGCGGGAGAGCCGACCGGGTGCAGACCGTGGCCAAAGACCCAGCCCTCCCAGGTGCGCACCGGGAGCTCGACCAGGCCGTGCTCGGCCGCCTCGAACCGCTGGTCGTCCCGGAAGCCGGGCGCACCGATCAGGCGGCCGGTGCTGTCGTAGGTCCACGCGTGGTACGGGCACTGCACGGTCTGTCGCGCTGAGCACTCACCGTCGGGGAGCAGCTCGTGGCCGCGGTGGCGGCAGGTGTTCGCGAACATTCGCAGCCGGTCGCCGTCGCGGACCAGCAGGGCCGGCACGTCACCGACCTTCAGCGCCCGCTGGGTGGTCGGGCGGTCGCCCTCGCCCGGCAGGAGATCTGTCCACCTGCCCAGGCACGTCCAGGTCCCGGCGAACAGGTGCCGTCGCTCCCAGGCGAGTACGTCGGCGGCCGTGTAGGCCAGGGCGGGGAGCATCCGCACGGGCTCTCCCTGCGGCGGCACCGCGTGCCGCAGCACCGTCATCGCGTCGTCGACGATCGTCGAGGGCACGGCCTGGTCGACCCGACTGGTCACGGTCCCTCCCGGTCGAGGGGCCCTATGCTGCCCGGCATGGGTTCCGCAAGGTGAGTGGTCGCCGTCGCCGCGGTGAGGTACGCCGCGAAGAGATCCTGGACGCCACGCTGGCCGTCGTGGACCACGAGGGGCTGGCCGCGACCCGGGTCGGCGACGTGGCCGAGGCACTCGGGGTGAGCTCGGGTCTGGTCTTCTACCACTTCGGCACCAAGGACGCGCTCGTGGCCGAGGCCTTCGCCCACGCGGTCGAGCAGGATCTGGCGAGGCTCGCCACCGCCGCCGAAGGCCAACGTGAGCCGGTGGAGCGGCTGCGCCGCGTGCTTCGGGTCTACGGGCCGACCGGCAGCGCGCCCGGATGGCGGATGTGGATCGACGCCTGGGCACTGGCGCAGCACGAGCCGGTGATTCGCGCGACGCTGCGCCGGCTCGACCGGCGATGGGGACAGGCGCTTCGCGAGCTCGTCGACGACGGAGTCGCGGCCGGCACCTTCACCTGCGCCGACCCCGCGGCCGCCGTGGCGCGGGTGTCCGCGCTGCTGGACGGACTGTCGGTGGCGGCCCTCGTCTACCGGACGGTGACCCGTGCAGACCTGCGCCAGTGGGTGGCCGACGCCGTGGCGGCGGAGCTCGGCATCGAGGCCGAGGCGCTTCGGTGAGGTGACCATGCCGGTCCTCCTTGTCCCGCTGGGTGCGCGCGGGTCCCACACTACTGACTCCCGGGTCAGTTAGGGAGTACGGTGAGCAGAGATCGAGGAGTGACCCGATGATCCGCACGACGCCGTTCCACCCCCGGCTCAGTGAGCTGAACACCGAGGGGCTGTACACGCACTGGCAGGGCCACCTGTCGCCGCTGCGGTACACGCACGCGCCGAAGCACGAGTACTTCGCCGTACGCAACTCGGTCGGCGTCTTCGACACCTCGCCGTTGTACAAGTACCGGATCACCGGCCCGGACGCCGAACGGCTGCTCGCCGGGGCTCTGGTGCGCGACATCCGAAGCTGTCGCCCCGGCAAGGCGCAGTACACGATCTGGTGCGACGACCGTGGCTTCGTCATGGAGGACGGCGTCGTCTTCCGGCACTCCGAGAGCGACTTCCTGCTCACCGCGGCCCGGCCGAACCTGGCCTGGTTCCAGGCCCTGGCCGGCTCGCTGCGCGTCAGCCTCGAGGATGTCTCCGACGACCACGGCATCCTCGCCGTGCAAGGTCCCCGCTCACGAGCCGTGCTGCGCGAGCTGGTGCCGGAGGTGGAGCGCCTCGGCTTCTTCGACCACACGGTGGCGAAGGTCGGCTCGGCAGCGGTGACGCTGTCTCGCACCGGCTACACCGGTGACCTCGGCTACGAGGTGAGCGTGGACGCCGACCAGGCGGTCGAGGTGCTCGACGCGGTCCTCGATGCCGGGCGAGCGCACAGCCTGCGTCCCTTCGGTGAGGAGGCGCTGATGATGCTGCGGATCGAGGCCGGCCTGCCGCTCGTCGACGTCGAGTGGCGCAACAGCCGGGTCGCCTTCTCCGACGCGGAGCGGGTCACTCCGAAGGAGCTGGGGATGGGGTGGATGCTGCGCGGTGTCCGCGACGGTGACCGCCCGTTCGTGGGCCGCGACGCGATCCGGCGCGAGCTCGTCGACGGAACCTCACGCTGGGCCACGGTGGGCGTCGTGGTGGACTGGGCCGACTGGGACCGGCTGCACCGTGCGGCCGGGCTGCTGACGGTCAAGGACGAGCACCCGCTGCCCTACGAGTCGGTGCTCTACAGCGACTCGGCGGACTCAGGGGACTCAGCGGACTCAGTGGACCAGATCGGCTACGCGACCAGCCTGATGTACTCACCGGTCCTGCAGCGCCACGTCGGCCTGGCGAGGGTGCGGCCGGCGTTCGCCGAACCGGGAACACCGGTCCGCCTCGAGACTTCCCTGCTGCACCACAACACCACCGTGGCCGCGTCCACGACGTCGCTGCCCCACTTCAACCCCGCGAGGAAGACGGCCAAGCCATGACCACCAGTGACCGCACGACGTCCGAGGCTGCGGCGGCCGGCACGGCGGCGTACGACGCCATCGTGGTCGGTGCCGGGCACAACGGCTTGGTCAACGGCGCCTACCTGGCGAAGGCGGGCCTGCGCACGCTGATCCTCGAGCGTCGGCACCTCGTCGGCGGCGCCGCGATCACCGAGGAGCGGCACCCCGGCTTCTCCTTCACCACCTTCTCCTACGCGCTCAGCCTGCTGCGGCCCGAGATCGTCCAAGAGCTGGACCTCGTGCGGCACGGGTTCATGCCGCTGATGATGCCGTCCTCGTTCCACCCCACCGGCGACGGCGACTACCTGCTGCTCGGCGACGACGACGCCCAGAACGTGCAGGAGATCCGCCGGCACTCACCCCATGACGCCGATGCCTACGAGCGCTACCACCACGACCTGGACCGGGTGTGCCAGGCGATCCAGCCGCTGTTCGACAACGCTCCACCCGATGTCTTCGGCAAGGACCCCGAGGACCAGGCGGACGTGAAGTGGTTGCTCGACCACCTCGGTGGCGTGGACCGGAAGGTGATGCACGACGTCGTCCGGCTGCTCACCGGGAGCGCGGCCGACTGGCTGGACGACTACTTCGAGAACGAGGCGGTCAAGGGATTCCACGCGTCCTCCAGCATCATCGGCTCCAAGGTGGGCCCGATGTCTCCGGGCTCGGCGCTGGTGCTGCTGTTCCACAAGATGGGCCAGCACGACGGCCATCTCGGCGCCTGGGCCTTCCACAAGGGCGGCAACGGCGGGTTCACCCAGGTGCTGGCCCGGGCGGCTGAGGCCTTCGGTGCCGAGATCAGGCTCGAGGCGCCCGTCTCCTCGGTGCTCACCCGGGAGGGTCGCACCCAGGGCGTGGTGCTCGAGGACGGTACCGAGCTGACCGCGCCGGTGGTGGTCTCCGCGCTCGACCCGCGGCGGACCTTCCTCGAGCTCGTCGACCCGCGCGAGCTGCCCTACGACCTGGTCGACAACGTCTCGCGGATGAAGTTCCGGGGCGTCTCGGCGAAGGTGAACTTCGCCCTGGACGGGCTACCGGTCTTCCCCGCGCTGCCCGACACCGTGGACCACTTCGGCGGCTTCCTCAACATCGGTCCGACCCTGGAGTACATGGAACGCGCCTTCGACGCCGCGAAGTACGGCTGGTACAGCGAGCGGCCGTTCATCGACGCCGCGCTGCAGTCGGTCGTCGACCCGGACATGGCACCACCAGGCAAGCACGTGATGTCGTGCTTCGTGCAGTACGCGCCGTACGAGCTGCGCGGCAGTGACTGGGAGAGCGAGCGCGACCGTTTCGGGGACACCGCACAGGCCGTGCTCGAGTCGCACTTCCCGGGGTTCGGGGACCTGGTGCTGCATCGCGAGGTGGTCACGCCGCTCGACATCGAGCGGCACACCGGCCTGACCGAGGGCAACATCTTCGCCGGCGAGTTCCTGGCGCCGCAGATGTACTTCTTCCGTCCGGCGCCGGGATGGAGCCGGTACGCGACACCGGTCGAGGGCTACTACCAGTGCGGCTCGGGCACCCACCCCGGCGGCTGTGTCATCGGGTCGCCGGGCCGCCTGGCCAGCCGGCGGATCCTGCGAGACTTGCAGCGCTGACCGGTCACCCGCCGTCCCGGACCGGGTCACAGGTTGGCGTCGAGGAACTTCCGAGGCTCCGGCTGCCTGGCGGCGGTGAAGAGCTTTTCCGGCGTGCCGTCCTCGAGAGCGACGCCCTCGTGGAAGAACACCATTCGGTCCGCGACCTCGCGGGCGAAGCCCATCTCGTGAGTGACCACCAGCATCGGCATGTGGAGCTCGGTTGCCAGTCGCTTCATCACCGCCAGGACCTCTCCGGTGAGCTCGGGGTCGAGCGCGGAGGTGGGTTCGTCGAAGAGCATGACCTCAGGCTGCATGGCCAGCGCGCGGGCAATGGCAACGCGTTGCTGCTGACCACCGGAGAGGCGGATCGGGTGCTGGTCGGCCTTGTCAGCCAGCCCGACCTGGTCGAGCAGGTCATGTGCGCGCCGGCGGACTGCTGCCTTGTTCTCGGCGTTCGCGCGCTCGGCAAGCGGCCCGGACATCACGTTCTCGAGCGCGGTCATGTGGGGGAAGAGGTTGAACTGCTGGAACACCATGCCGACCCGCAGCCGCAGCTCCCGGATCCGCTCGCGCTTGCGCCGGGTGCGGTGCCCGCCTCCGAGTCGCTGGCCGGCGATCTCGATCGTCCCCCTGGTCGGGTCCTCCAGGAAGTTGACGCACCGCAGGAGGGTGGACTTGCCGGACCCGGAGCGGCCGCAGATGACGATCACCTCTCCCTGGTGAAGCTCGAGGTCCACTGCGCGCAGGACCTCATGGTGGCCGTAGACCTTCCACAGACCCTCGATGCGGACGACGACGTCGCGCGTCGTCGAGGCGTCCGTCATCCGAGCCCTCCGCGGGGAGTTCGCGGCGTCCGCACGGACTCCCGGACGTAGCCGGTGGACATCCGCGCCTCCAACCTGGCCTGCAGCAGCGTGAACAGCGCCGTCAGCAGCCAGTAGAGGGCCGCGACGACGACGTAGGCTTCCAGGTTCTTGAAGTCAGCCTTGCCGACCAGCTGGCTGCGTCGGAACATCTCCGCGCTCGCGGCGGTCACGCCAAGGAACGACACCAGGGCGGTGTCCTTGAGCATCGCGATGAACTCGTTGCCGGTCGGCGGGATGATCACCCGAAGGGCCTGCGGCAGCACCACTCGACGCATCTTCACCCCGTACCGCATCCCCAGGGCGTCGGCAGCCTCGCCCTGACCCTGGCTCACCGACTGGATGCCGGCGCGGAAGATCTCGGTCATGTAGGCGCCGTAGTTCAGGCCGAGGGCGAGTGTGCCGGCCACCGCGGCCTCGAAGATCAGCCGTTGCTCGAGGTTGGTGCCCAGTGCGGGGAAGCGGTCGACGAGGTTGGTGCCGATCTGCGGCAGCGCGAGGTAGATCAAGAACATCTGGACGATCAACGGCGTGCCTCGGAAGAACGAGACGTAGAAGCCGGCCAGCCCAAAGGCGACCGGGTTCCGCGAGAGCCTGGCCAACGCTCCCATGAGCGCCAGGACGATGGCCAGCACGATGCCGCCGGCGGCCATCGTCAGTGTGTAGCGCAAGCCACCCAGGATGAACGGCAGGTTCTCCTGCATCCAGGCGGTGTCGTACTGCGAGAAGTAGAACAGCAGCCCGACCAGCACGAACAACGCGACCCACACCGCTGCGACCTTGAGGCGGAAGGGGATACGGGCGGACGCCAGGGCCAGGCGCTCACGCAGGTCGGAAGGTGCCTCCGGCGAAACCGGATGTCGCGGTCGCTCTCCCGACGATTCCGGCGGGGTCGTCACTGCTGCTTGGACACGTCGAGCCCGTACCACTTCTCCGACATCTTCGACAGCGTGCCGTCCGCGTGCATCTCGGCCACGATCTCGTCAGCGGCATCGACCAGTGTGGCCGGATCGAGCTCGGCGCTCTTGTCCATGGCCACGCTCAGCGGCTCGTAGAAGACAGGATCACCGACGATCTCGATCGGGTTCCCCTCGTCGGCGTAGCCCTGCGCGGTGGTCGAGGACGTGATCACCGCGTCCAGTCGGGTGCCGTCTCCTAGCGACAGATCCTGCAGGGCGGTGGTGTCGGTGTCGTAGCCCTTGACGACGGCGTCGTCGATGGCGAAGTCGAACTCGAACCCCTTGATGTCCAGAGACTTGTCGAGGAACTGCTCGTAGGTGCAGCCGCTGCACACGCCGATCTTCTTGCCGTCCAGGTCGGTCTGGAGGTTCTGGACGCCCGTGTTGTCCTCGTGGACCGCGACCACCGCCGGGGTGAAGTAGTAAGGCTCGGTGAAGTGGAGCACCTGCTGACGGTCGTTGGTGGGCGTCATCGAGCCCACACTCATGTCCCAGCGGCCGTTCCAGCCGCCGGAGGTGATGACGTCCCAGGAGGGAGTTGTCCACCCGATGTCGACGCCGAGCCGGTTGGCGATCTCGGTGGCCACCTCGATGTCGAACCCGACGTACTCGTCGTCGGCGGGGACGTACTTCGACTGCGGGGGGTAGGCCGGGTCGGTGGACACCGTGAGCACGCCCTTCTCGCAGATCTGGGCGAGCAGATCACCCTTCGCGTCGGTCGTCGCGCAGACTCCCTCACCCGAGGCCGCGTCGCCCGAGCCGGTTCCGCCGGCATCGGACTCCGGCTCGACGTCGCCGCAGCCGGCGAGCAGTACGCCGGAGGCAAGCAGGGAAGAGAGGACGAGGACGATGCTTCTGCGCATGCGGTGTGCTCCTCACGGGCGCCTCAGGTGGAGGACTCGACGCATCATCACCCGGGATCACAGGGTGCGGGAAGGGAACGCGCCGAAAACGTTGCGAAATCGCAGCCGTGATTGGTGCTGCATCTGCTCTTCCTAGACTGCGCCTTGTCGACGAGGAGCGGGCAATGAGGAACTGGGCGGGGAACGTCTCCTACGCAGCTGCGGAGGTCGCGCACCCGACGTCGGTCGGCGACGTCCAGCGGATCGTCGCCCAGGCGCGTCGGGTTCGCGCAGTGGGCACCGGACACTCCTTCAACCGCATCGCGGACACCACCGGCACCCTGCTGTCGGCCAGCCGCCTCCCCCGGGTGGTCGACGTGGACTCCGAGGCCCGGACCGTCCGCGTGAGTGCCGGTCTCCGGTACGGCGATATCGGACACGTCCTGCGCAACGAGGGCCTGGCTCTGCCCAACACCGGCTCGCTGCCGCACATCTCCATCGCCGGAGCGGTGGCCACGGCGACGCACGGCTCCGGCGCGGGCAACCGCATCCTGTCCAGCGGCGTGCGGTCACTGACCCTGGTGACGGCCACCGGGGACCTCGTCACCGCCGACCGCGAGTCGCGGCCCGACGACTTCGACGGCTGGCTCGTTGCGCTGGGCCGGCTCGGCGTGGTCGTGGAGCTCGTCCTCGACCTGGTGCCCGACTTCGAGGTCGCGCAGACGGTGGTCGAGGACGTCGACGAGGGGCTGCTGGCCGAGGAGCTGACGTCGGTCCTGGCGTCGGCGTACGGCGTCAGCGTCTTCGCCGACTGGCGTGGGGGGCGGGCCACCCAGGTCTGGGTGAAGGAGCAGGTCGGCCGTGACGGAGGCTGGGACGGCGCGCCGCTGTGGGGCGGTCGTGCCGCCGACGGTCCACGCCATCCGATCCCCGGGATGCCGGTCGAGCACGCCACCGTGCAGATGGGTCAGGCGGGTCCGTGGAACGAACGCCTGCCGCACTTCCGGCTCGACTTCATGCCCAGCAGCGGCGACGAGCTGCAGTCGGAGTTCTGGGTCGCGGCCCGGCACGCGAGCGACGCGTGGACCGCGCTGTCCGGCCTGCGGGACCGGATCGCACCGGTGCTCCAGATCCTGGAGGTCCGCGCCATCGCGGCCGACCCCTGCTGGCTCAGCCCGACGCGCGGCGAGCCGACGGTGGCCTTCCACCTGACCTGGGTCTCCGACGCCGACGCCGTCCGCGCGGCGGTCACCGCGCTGGAGTCGGAGCTGACCGTCTTCGACGTCCGCCCGCACTGGGGCAAGGTCTTCGTCACCACACCGGCGCGGCTGGCCGAGCTGTACCCGAGGCTGCCGGACTTCCGGCGGCTTGTGGCCGAGCTGGATCCGGCTGCCAAGCTCGGCAACGAGCTGGTGGACGGCTGGCTGGGGCTGGACTGAGCCGGCCTCGATGCGCCTGCCGAACCTCGGTGGGTGCGGCCGGCAGTCCTCAGGTGCCGCAGAAGGTCCGGTAGGCGCCGAAGTCCCCCGGGGCCGGGCCGGCGTAGCGGTCCAGGCCGGGCCGCTCGTCGTACGGGCGGGTCACCACGTCCAGCAGCTTCCGGATCGGTCCGAGGTCCCCGGCGGTGGCGGTGGCCAGCGCTTCCTCGACCAGGTGGTTGCGGGGGATGTAGACCGGGTTGATGCGGTCCATCGCATCGGCGTCCGGGCCGACCGCGCGCCACCGCTCGGTCCAGGCGTCGAACGCCGGAAGGTCGAGGAACAGGCCACGGGCAGGCTCGGCGTCACCCCGGACCGCCGCACCCAGCGCCCGGAAGAAGCCGGTCCAGTCGACCCGGCTGGCCTGCAGCAGCGCGACCAGGTCGTCGACCAGGGCCGAGCCCACCTCGCCGTCGAGCCCTTCGGGTAGCCCGAGCTTGACGCGCATCCCCGCCGACCACGCTGCGCTGTACCGCCGGCGGAACCCGCCCAGCGACTCCACCGCCATCTCGACCGCCTGCTCCTCCTGCTCGTGCAGCAGGGGAAGCAGTACCTCCGCCAGCCGGGCGAGGTTCCACTCCGCGACCACCGGCTGGTTGGCGTAGGCGTAGCGGCCGGCGTGGTCGATCGAGCTGAACACCGTGGCCGGGTCGAAGGCATCGAGGAACGCGCAGGGACCGTAGTCGATCGTCTCGCCGGAGATCGTCATGTTGTCGGTGTTCATCACCCCGTGCACGAAGCCGACCAGCATCCACCGGGCGACCAGCGACGCCTGCGCCGCGACCACCGCCTCGAACATCGCCCGGTAGGGCTGGTCCGCCTCGGCCGCGGCGGGGTGGTGCCGCGCGATCGCGTGGTCGGCCAGCCGG
>CADCUJ010000025.1 GCA_902805855.1 uncultured Nocardioidaceae bacterium | reverse complement strand
AAAGCAGCGATGCTGTCGCCGTCCTAGAAGGCGCGGACCTCCTCGTCGCCAACACGCACACCGAGCTCGAGTGGTGCAAGCACCAGACGCTGACGTACGTGCAGACGTGGCATGGGACGCCGCTCAAGCGCATTCATCGTGACGTTCTCTGGGCGCCTCCTGGTCGGCTCGACCGCCTAGACCGTGACGTCGCCAAGTGGGACATCTTGCTGTCCCCGAACCCTGAGAGCACACCCCGGCTGAGGGCCGCCTTCCGCTACCACGGCGAGCTCTTGGAGATCGGCTACCCGCGCAACGACATCCTCAGCCACCCCGACAGCGAGGCGCAGGGCGCCAAACTACGCTCGGAACTGGACATCCCGGATGCGGTGACCGTCGTTCTCTACACCCCGACGTGGCGCGACGACGAGGCGTTTCGCGAAGGGTCCCCGAAGCTGGGGCTGGCGCTGGCGCTGAAGGACCTGACGGACGCACTGGGCCCGCAGTACTGCCTGCTGGTCCGCGTCCACCCGTCGATCACCGGCCGGACGTCGATCCCGGCACTGCCCGCGGTTCGCGACGTCTCCTGGTATCCCGACGTGCGCGACCTCTACCTCGCCGCCGACATCCTCGTGAGCGACTACTCCTCGACGATCTTCGACTTCGCCATCACCGGAAAGCCGATGATCTTCTACGCCTACGACCTGGACCGGTTCCGCGACACGGTGCGCGGATTCTATTTCGATTTCGTCCCCGTCGCGCCGGGTCCGGTCGTACACACTCAGGCCGAGCTCTTGGCCGCCCTGGCCGATCCAGCGATCCTGCGAAACAAGTACGCCGACGCGTACGCAGCATTCGTGAACCGCTTCTGCACGCTGGCGGACGGCCACGCGACCGATCGGCTCCTGGTTCATCTGGGTCTCCTCCCGACCTGAGGGGCGGGCTCAGGCCCAGCGGTACCGATCAGACAGGGTCGCCGTGACGCCGAGCTTGGAGCGGGCCGCCCCAGTCCGCGTAAGGGAGGGGGCGGCCCTGACCGAAGCCTGGCTTCTCTCCAGGTATCCGGCTACCGAAGGGCGATGCTGCCTCCCAGTCTCCGGCTGAGGACAAGTGTGCACCGGTCTGGACCGACTCGCGCCCGCAGGAAGATGCACTGCATCAACATGAAATTGGCGCCTGCGAAGGGCTCGGACGCGTTGGCGGAGAACGAGCCCCGGTGGCGGACCGCCCCTACATCGCGCGCGTGCCGGGGCGGCCCTGGCGAGGGGCACGAGCGCCCCGACCGTTTTGCAGTGCACCCGTGCACTGCACTCACCTGATGGTCGGTGCCCCGCGATCGCCCGACCATGCGCCGACCGGCGGCCGCGCGGCGGTCACATGCCGGAGACGCCCTCGCCGCCACCGGCCTGTTCGTCCAGGGTCTCGTGCTCGAGCAGGTGCAGGATCGGCACGCCGATCCGGCGGCGAGCACGCGAGGTCCAGTCGAGGTGGAAGAACTCCGCCACGACATGGGGCCGGGTCAAGATGATCGCCTCGCGGCCGTCGACGGCTGACACCTTGGCCGACAGCGCGTCGATCGGGTCGATGCTGACGATCTCACCGACCGCGTCGGCGCCTGTCTGGTGCAGCCGGTCCAGGCATGAGGTCAGCTCGGCGCGGGCACTCTCGAGCAGTTCGCGCTGGGTCTGCTCGAGCTCGACGTCGTCCATCGCCAGCGCCGGTGATGCGAGCATCTCGCTGGAGGCCACCGATCCCATCGCGGTCTCCACCCTGGCGGCCGCGTCCTCGACGGGCAGCAGCAGGTGATAGCGGACAGCCTGTTCGACGTCCTCGTGCAGGCCACGGACCTGGGCAGCGTCCTGCTGGGACAACGGCTGCTCGACCAGCAGCACCACGTTGTAGGTCGCCTCGGTCATGGCACGGACCTTACCCAAGTCGCGGGTCGTCGGTGCCGGCATCGGCATCGGGGTGCGACACAATGACGCCCATGCGTCTGCCCGTGATGCCGCCCGTCTCCCCGATGCTGGCCAAGGCCGTGAAGTCTCTGCCGGAGGGCAGGCTGAGCTTCGAGCCCAAGTGGGACGGCTTCCGCTCCATCATCTTCAGGGACGGGGACGAGGTGGAGATCGGCAGCCGCAACGAGAAGCCGATGACCCGCTACTTTCCCGAGCTCGTCGAGGCGGCCCGTGCGCAGCTGCCCGACCGCTGCGTCGTGGACGGCGAGATCATCCTCATCGGGGCCTCGGGGGACCGGCTCGACTTCGAGGCTCTCCAGCAGCGGATCCATCCCGCGGCGAGCCGGGTGAAGATGTTGTCCGAGCAGACCCCGGTCCGCTTCGTCGCCTTCGACCTGCTGGCGCTCGACGACACCGACTACACCCGCGAGCCGTTCGCCCTCCGCCGCGAGGCACTCGTGCGGGCACTCGGCAACGCGTCCCCGCCCGTGCACGTGACGGCGGCGACCACCGAGCGCGATGTCGCCCAGAAGTGGTTCCACCAGTTCGAGGGGGCCGGTCTCGACGGCGTCGTGGCCAAGCCCACCGACGGCAAGTACCTGCCCGACAAACGGGTGATGTTCAAGGTCAAGCACGAGCGGACAGCCGACTGTGTCGTCGCGGGCTACCGGGTGCACAAGAGCGGCCCCGACCGGATCGGTTCCCTGCTGCTCGGCCTCTACACCGACGACGGGGAGCTGGCGAGCGTCGGCGTGATCGGGGCCTTCTCGATGGCCCGGCGCAAGGAGCTGTTCGAGGAGATGCAGCCGCTGGTCACCACCTTCGACGAGCACCCTTGGGCCTGGGCCAAACAGGAGCAAGGCAGCCGCACCCCGCGCAACGCCGAGGGCAGCCGGTGGGCGGCGGGCAAGGACCTGTCGTTCACGCCACTGCGCCCGGAGCGGGTGGTCGAGGTGCGCTACGACCACATGGAGGGCGTCCGCTTCCGGCACACCGCCCAGTTCGCGCGTTGGCGCCCGGACCGTGACCCCGAGTCGTGCACCTATGAACAGCTCGAGGAGCCGGTCTCCTTCGACCTGGCCGACGTACTCGACCCCGGGACCTAGCCCCGAGCATGAGCTTCCGGCTCTCCGCCCACGACACCGGTCAGGACTAGTTCGCCGCGGGCTGGGCAAACGTGTGGGATGGCGAAGACCAAGAAGAAGCAACCGTCGGTGCTCCAGACCCTGACCCTTCCGCGAAGGTCGGTTCGCCTAGCGGACCACGACTCGCGCGCCACTCCCGGGTTCAGTGGAGACAAGGCGGAGGGCAAGGCTTCGCTGGACGAGCTGGGAGGCGAGCTCGCCGATCTACAGGAACGGCTCTACGCACAGGGCCGGTCCGGCGGGAAGCGGTCGGTGCTCCTCGTCCTGCAGGGGATGGACACCTCCGGCAAGGGCGGAGTGATGCGCCATGTCGGCGGCCTGTTCGACCCGCAGGGCGTGCACCTGAAGGCGTTCGGGCCACCGAGCGCAGAGGAACGCCGCAAGGGGTTCCTGTGGCGGATCAGGCAGCAGTTGCCCGAACCCGGCCGGATCGGCGTCTTCGACCGCTCCCACTACGAGGACGTCTTGGTCGCTCGGGTGCGTGGGCTGAGCTCGGCGGCAACGATCGAGAAGCGGTACGACGCGATCAACACGTTCGAGGAGCGTCTGGTCGGCAGCGGGACCATCGTGGTCAAGGCGATGCTGCACATCTCCCCGGACGAGCAGAAGGAGCGGCTGCTCGCGCGGCTCGACGACCCGACGAAGTACTGGAAGTACAACCCCGGTGACCTGCAGGAGCGCGCCTTGTGGCCGGAGTACCAGAAGGCCTACGAGATCGCCCTGCAGAGGTGCAACACGAAGGCGGCGCCGTGGCTCGTGGTGCCGGCTGACCGCAAGTGGTACCGCAACTGGGCGATCGCCTCGATCCTTCTCGAGACGCTGCGGGGGATGGATCTCCAGTGGCCGCCCGGCGACTTCGACGTCGACGAGCAACGGCGCCTGCTCACCGAGTCCCCCTAGACGGGCACCAGCTCGACAGCCCCCACGGCGTAGCGCGCGAGCATCACCCGAGCCACCTCGGGATCCGCGCCGAGCGGTGCGGAGACCGCGACAGCGCCCGCCTCGAGGGCAAGCTCGGCGCTTCGGTCCGGCAGCGTGCCAGGGGCCAGGAAGAGGGAACCGACCGCGATGTTTCGTCGGCCCTCGGCCCGGAAGGACCGAACCGCCTCCCCGGTGGCCGGCGGAGCGGCCGACGCGTAGGCGGCCACCGTCGGAAGCCGGTGCCGCAAGCCCCACTGCCGGGCAAGCCGGGTGACCGCCTGGTTCGCACGGTGGTCGGAAGAGCCCGCCGCCGCGAGCACCAGCGCGTCCAGCTCGCGCACTCGCGCGGTCTTCAGCGCCGACCGCAGACGTGCGTCGAGCACCTCGAGGAAGACCGGCTCGAGCCCCAGCACCCGGGTGGCCGAGAACGTGATGTTCGGGTGCCGTGCCGACGCCTGCTCGATCGCCTGCGGCACGTCGACCTTGGCGTGGTAGGCCTCGGTCAGCAGCAGGGGTACGACGACCACCTCGTCGTACCCGTCCCTCACCAGCCGGTCGACGACCTCGCCGAAGGAGGGCTTCGAGAGCTCGAGGAAGGCGCTCTGGACGCGCAGGTCCGGACGCATGGCGCGGGCCTGGCCTACCAGCGCGGACACGGCCTGTGCGGATCGTGGGTCGCGGCTGCCGTGCGCCAGGGCGACCAGTGCTGGAGCGGTCATCGCTGCGGCCTCTCGTTCACGCGTGGATCCCGCACTCGGTCTTGTCCCGGCCCGACCACCGGCCACTACGCAGGTCGTCCCCGGGCGCGATGCGGCGCGTGCACGGACCGCAACCGATCGAGGCGTAGCCGTCGCGTTGCAGCGGATTCACCAAGATGCCGTTGTCGGCGACGTACCGCTCCACCTGTGCGTGGCTCCACCTCGCCAGGGGTGACACCTTGACCTTGCGCTTGCGTTCGTCCCAGCCGATCACGGGGGCGATCACCCGGTCATGGGTCTCCTGCCGGCGCAGACCGGTTGCCCAGGCGTCATAGTCCCGCAACGCTTCCTCCAGCGGTGCCACCTTGCGCAGCGCGCAGCACAGGTCCGGGTCACGGGCGAAGAGGTCCTTGCCGTGCGTCGCATCCTGCTCGGCGACGCTGTGCCGGGGTGTCACTGTGCGCAGGGTCACCGGCAGGGTCGCTGCCGCGGCGTCGCGGGTGCCGAGGGTCTCGGCGAAGTGGTAGCCGGTGTCGAGGAAGAGCACGTCGATCCCGGGAGCGACCTGGGCGGCCAGATGGAGGAGCACCGCGTCGTTCATCGAAGAGGTGACGCAGAAGCGGTCGCCGAAGGTGGCAACAGACCACTCGATGATCACCTCGGCCGGCGCCAGCTCCAGCTCGGCTCCGGCGTGGGAGACGATCTCCTCGAGCTCCCTCTCGCTGCGTCCCTCGGTGGCCGACCCCTTGAAGTTGCGCGCGGCATCGGTGGCAGCCACGGTCATCGCCGTACCTCCACATCCGAGGTGCGCGGGGTGATCAGCCCCAGCATCGTGAGGGTGAAGGCGCGCAAGCAGGCCCGGCACTCCCACGCGCCGTGACCGGGACCGGACCCCGGCTCGTGCGGGCGCAGGTCCTCGTCGCCGCAGTACGGGCAGTGGTACGGGACCGCTCGTTGGCTCATCAGGCCACCTCTCGTTCGCCGCGCAGCGCGGTGTCGTCGGCCCGGACGGTCCAGCTCGCGAAGCTCTCGTTGTCGTCACGATCGGCGAGGTACGCGCTCACCACGTTGGTCACATAGTCGTCGAGCCCGGCGCTGGTCACCTTGTGCGCTCGCAGCTTCCTGCCGAACCGGGAGTCGAGGCCGAGCCCGCCACCCAGATGCACCTGGAAGCCCTCGACCTGACGGCCGCTCGCGTCGAGCACGAGCTGGCCCTTGAGGCCGATGTCGGCTACCTGGGTGCGGGCGCACGCGTTGGGGCAGCCGTTGAGGTTGACGGTGATCGGGACGTCCAGGCCCGGGAAGCGACGCTCGAGCTCGTCGACCAGGTCGCTCGCCCGCTGCTTGGTCTCGACTATCGCCAGCTTGCAGAACTCGATGCCGGTGCAGGCCATGGTGTCCCGGCGCCAGCCGCTCGGCCGCGCGGAGAGACCGATGGCCTCCAGCGCGGTGACCAGGTCATCGACCCGGTCCGGCTCGACGTCTAGGACCAGCAGCTTCTGGTACGCCGTGGTGCGCACCCGACCGGACCCGTGCGCCTCCACGATGTCGGCGAACTTGGCCAGCAGGGTGCCGGAGACCCGACCAGCGGTGGGGGCGACACCGACGTAGCAGCGCCCGTCCACCTGCCGGTGCACGCCGACGTGGTCACCGTTGTGGGCCCCGGTCGGCGGCGAAGGGTTGTCCACCAGGCGGCGGCCCAGGTACTCGGTCTCCAGGACCTCGCGGAACCTGGTCGCGCCCCAGTCGGCGACCAGGAACTTGAGCCGGGCCCGGGAGCGCAGGCGCCGATAGCCGTAGTCACGAAAGATCGAGATGACACCGGCCCACACGTCGGCCACCTCGGCCAATGGCACCCAGACACCGAGCTTCTGCGCCAGCATCGGGTTCGTCGACAACCCGCCTCCCACCCACAGGTCGAAACCCGGCCCGTGGGCCGGATGCACGGTTCCGACGAAGGAGACGTCGTTGACCTCCGGTGCCACGTCGTGCGCGGGGTTCCCGGTGACAGCCGTCTTGAACTTGCGCGGCAGGTTGGCGAAGGACGGGTCCCCGATGTAGCGCTGCTTGATCTCCTCGACCGCCGATGTGCCGTCGATGATCTCGTCCTCGGCGATGCCGGCGACGGGGGAGGCGATGATCACGCGTGGGGAGTCGCCGCACGCCTCCGTCGTCTGCAGGCCGACCGACTCCAGTCGCTGCCAGATCGCAGGGACGTCCTCGACGCGGATCCAGTGGTGCTGGACGTTCTGCCGGTCGGTGATGTCGGCGGTGTCGCGCGCGTACGTCGTACTGACGTCGGCGATCGCGCGCAGCTGGTCGAGGTCGAGCTGGCCACCGTCGATCCGGACGCGGAGCATGAAGTACTCGTCGTCCAGCTCGTGCGGCTCCAGGGCGGCGGTCTTCCCGCCGTCGAGCCCGGGCCTGCGCTGGGTGTAGAGGCCCCACCACCGGAACCGGCCCCGGAGGTCGGCGGGATCGATCGAGGCGAAGCCGTGCTGGGCGTAGACGCTCTCGATTCGCGCGCGCACGTTGAGTGCGTCGTCGTCCTTCTTGACCTGCTCGTTGCCGTTGAGCGGCTCGCGGTAGCCGAGAGCCCACTGCCCTTCACCGCGCGGCTGCCGGGTCTGGCGCTGTTGGCGAACCGGGCGGTCGGGCCGATCCGGACGAGCGGGCGTGGGCGGAGGCGCGTGGGGGCGTGCGGTGTTCATCGAGGGTCCTGAACTCTTGGCGGAAAGAGGGCGGCTGGGTTCAGGACGGACACATCATGCTGCGAGTACGGCCGAGGTCCACGTGGCGGCGCGCCACGAGGTACATGGTCGTTGCAGCAGAGATCATGAGCAGGAGTCTCACTGCACTACGGACCGGCTCACAAACGCGCGTCTTGCATCATGAGACCGTTCGCCAGCATATGGACGGCCGGTGCAGCGGGCGACCCGCGTGAGCAGACGGCGGACAGCCGACCCGGAAGCCGTAGGCTGACCTGCATGACAGACGTGAGCACCGCAGCCTCGTACGTCTCCGCGGACGACGACATGTCCGCGAGGGCGAGCACCGCCTACAGCGCCGCACTCGACGTGATCGCGTCCGTCGAACCACGGATCGCCGACGCCTCCAGGGCGGAGCTAGCGGACCAGCGGGCCTCGCTGAAGCTGATCGCCAGTGAGAACTACGCGTCACCGGCGGTGCTGCTGACGATGAGCAGCTGGCTCAGCGACAAGTACGCCGAGGGAACCATCGGCCACCGCTTCTACGCCGGCTGCCAGAACGTCGACTCCGTCGAGGCGCTCGCGGCCGAGCACGCACGCGAGCTGTTCGGCGCCGAGCACGCCTACGTCCAGCCGCACTCCGGCATCGACGCGAACCTGGTCGGATTCTGGGCGATCCTGGCGCACCGGATCGAGACGCCGGCGCTGGAGCGGCTGGGCGCGAAGAACGTCAACGAGCTGTCGGAGGAGGACTGGGAGAAGCTGCGCCATGAGTTCGGGGACCAGCGGATGCTCGGCATGTCGCTGGATGCCGGCGGCCACCTCACCCATGGGTTCCGGCCGAACATCTCAGGCAAGATGTTCCACCAGCGCAGCTACGGCACCGATCCGGGCACCGGCCTGCTCGACTACGACCGGGTCGCAGCCGCGGCTCGCGAGTTCCGCCCGATGGTGCTCGTTGCCGGTTACTCCGCCTACCCGCGCCGGGTGAACTTCGCGAAGATGCGGGAGATCGCCGACGAGGTGGGTGCCACGCTGATGGTGGACATGGCCCACTTCGCCGGCCTGGTCGCGGGCAAGGTCTTCACCGGCGACGAGGACCCGGTTCCGCACGCACACCTCACCACCACGACCACCCACAAGTCGCTGCGCGGGCCGCGCGGGGGCCTCGTCCTGGCCACCGAGGAGTACGCCGCCTCGGTCGACCGCGGCTGTCCGATGGTGCTCGGGGGTCCGTTGTCACATGTGATGGCGGCCAAGGCGGTGGCGTTGGCCGAGGCGCGCCAGCCGTCGTTCCGCGAGTACGCGCAGCGCATCGCCGACAACGCCAAGTCGCTGGCGGACGGCTTCTTGTCGCGGGATGCCGAGCTGGTGACCGGCGGCACCGACAACCACATCGTCCTGCTGGACGTCTCCGGCTTCGGGCTCACCGGGCGCCAGGCCGAGTCGGCGCTGCTGGACGCAGGGGTGGTGACCAACCGCAACTCCGTGCCGGCCGACCCGAACGGAGCCTGGTACACCTCCGGCATCCGCTTCGGCACCCCCGCGCTGACGACCCGCGGCTTCGGTCACGACGAGTTCGACCGGGTCGCCGAGCTGGTGGTCGACGTACTGTCCAACACCACGCCCAACACCACCAAGAGCGGCGCCCCCTCGAAGGCGACCTACACCATCGCCGACGGCGTTGCCGACCGGACGAAGGCCGCCTCGGCGGAGCTCCTCGACAAGTACCCGCTCTATCCCGGCCTCACCCTCACCTGACCACATTCGCGCTGTCGTTGGTTGAGGAGCGAACGCGAGCTGTCGTTGGTTGAGGAGCGAACGCGAGCTGTCGTTGGTTGAGGAGCGAACGCGAGCTGTCGTTGGTTGAGGAGCGAACGCGAGCTGTCGTTGGTTGAGGAGCGAACGAAGTGAGCGTCTCGAAACCACCCCCTAGCTATCCACAGAGCCCGAACACCGTCTTGCCCCGAGCGCACCGACGGCCCGACGATCTCGACATGGCATGGGCGTACATCGTCAGGTGCTCGGACGGGAGCTACTACGTCGGCAGCACGGTCGACCTCGAGAGGCGGGTCAGTGAGCACAACCTGGGACTCGGCGCCGTGTACACGCGCAAGCGGAGACCGGTCACGCTGATGTGGTCAGGGGAGTTCGATCGCGTCGACGAGGCATTCGCCTTCGAAAAGCAGGTCCAGGG
>CADCUJ010000024.1 GCA_902805855.1 uncultured Nocardioidaceae bacterium | reverse complement strand
GATTTGAACCTCCTTGGCGAGAAAGGCGTTCGCGGTGCGCACGATCGTGCCGATGTTGAAGTCGTGCTGCCAGTTCTCGATCGCGACGTGGAAGTCGTGCCGCCGGCTGTCGAGGTCGGCGACGATCGCCTCCATCCGCCAGTAGCGGTAGCGGTCCACGACGTTGCGCCGGTCGCCCTCGGCGAGCAGCCGCTCGTCGTACTCGTCCCCCTCCGGCCAGGTACCTTCCCAGGGGCCGACACCGACCTCGGCCGGGCCGTAGGGCATCGGGTCGTACGGCGCCCTCCGCTCGTCGCTCACGGCTCCTCGCTCACCCGGGACCTCGCCTCGACCGCCCGCTCATGCCGCGCCGCTGCGACGCTCGCGCCGGTTGTCCCTGACCCGCTTGAGGATCCACCACCCCGCGGCCGTGACGACGAGCACGATCACCAGCGTCTGGAGCCCACCGGTGTACGTCTCGACCTGCCGCCACTGCTCCCCGAGGGCGTAGCCCGCAACCACGAAGATCGTGTTCCAGATGGCGCTGCCGGCCACGGTCAGCACCACGAACCGGCCCAGTGGCATCCGCTCGATGCCGGCGGGCACCGAGATCAGGCTGCGGAACAGTGGCACCATCCGGCCGAAGAAGACCGCCTTGGTGCCGTGCCGGGCGAACCACGCCTCGGTGCGCTCGAGGTCGTCGTAGCTGACCAGCGGCAGCCGGTCCCAGATGGCGTACATCCGGTCCCTGCCGAGGACAGCACCGATGCCGTACATGACCAGGGCGCCGACCAGCGACCCGATCGTCGTCCACAGCAGCGCGGAGGCGAGGGAGAGCTCGCCCCGGCTGGCGGTGAAGCCGGCCAGGGGCAAAATCACCTCGCTGGGCAGCGGTGGGAAGAGGTTCTCCAGGGCGATTGCCAGCCCAGCGCCGGGCCCACCGAGCCTCTCCATCAGGTCGACCAGCCAACCGGCGACACCGTCGAGGTCCTCGCCGCCGGCTCCCGGACTGCCACCGGCCAGCAGCGACAGGACCTGTCCAGCGCTCACGCGCGGCTCCGCTCCAGCCCCAGGTCGGCGAGGTCGAACGCGGCCCGGTAGCCCAGCGTCCGCTCCTCGACGGCCTCACGGGCGCCGGTGTCCCGATCCACGATCACCGCCACCCCGACCACCTCGGCCCCCTCCGCACGCAGTGCGTCCACCGCTGTCAGCACCGAACCTCCGGTGGTGGAGGTGTCCTCCACGGCCAGCACCCGACGGCCCGCGACGTCCGGCCCCTCGACCCTGCGCTGCAGGCCGTGTGCCTTCTCCGCCTTGCGCACCACGAACGCATCCAGCTCACGGCCCTGCGCTGCCGCGGCGTGCAGCATGGCGGTGGCCACCGGGTCCGCGCCCAGGGTCAGCCCACCCACGGCGTCGTAGTCCCAGCCGCTGGTGAGCATCAACATGACCCGGCCGACCAGTGGTGCGGCCCGTGCGTCCAGGGTGACCCGGCGCAGGTCGACGTACCAGTCCGCCTGCTTCCCCGAAGACAGGGTCACTCGTTGACGGACGACGGCCTTGTCCTTGATCTGCGCGAGAAGCGCAGTCCGGTCGTCCATCTGCCCGCTCCACCTCCGTCTCGACCAGGTGTCCGAGCCATTATGCGGGCGCCGGTGCCGGCCGCAGCGCACCACTACAGTCGGGGGGTGGCAGCGAAGCGACAGCAGAGCCGGTTGGCCCAGCGGCTCCAGGGCATCCCCACCTCGATCTTCTCGGAGATGTCGGCGCTCGCGGTGAGCACCGGCTCACTGAACCTGGGTCAGGGTTTCCCGGACACCGACGGGCCGCCCGCGGTCGTCGAGGCAGCGGTCGAGGCGATGCGATCCGGCCGCAACCAGTACGCCCCCGGCCCCGGTGTCCCGGAGCTCCGTCAGGCGGTCGCGGACCACCAGCGCAGCCACTACGGGATCGAGCTCGACCCGCATTCCGAGGTCGTGGTCTGCACCGGGGCGACCGAGGGAGTCGCGGCGGCGATCCTCGCGTTCCTGAACCCCGGCGAGGAGGTCATCACCCTCGAGCCCTACTACGACTCCTACGTCGCGAACATCTCGATGGCCGGCGCCGTACGCCGCCCGGTCACCTTGCGCGCGCCCGACTTCCGGCTCGACGTCGACGAGCTGCGGGACGCGGCGAGCGACCGAACGGCCGCCATCTTGGTCAACTCCCCGCACAATCCCACCGGGACCGTCCTGAACCGCTCCGAGCTGGAGGCCATCGCCGCGGTGGCCGTCGAGCACGACCTGGTGGTGATCACCGACGAGGTCTACGAGCACCTGGTCTTCGACGGGCACGAGCACATCCCGCTCTGCACACTGCCCGGGATGTGGGAGCGGACGGTGTCCATCTCCAGCGCAGGTAAGACCTTCTCGTTCACCGGCTGGAAGGTCGGCTGGGCCACCGGGCCCGCCGATCTCGTGCACGCCCTCTACTCCGCGAAGCAGTGGCTGACCTTCACCTCCGGAGCCCCGCTCCAGCCGGCGATCGCCCATGCCCTGACCCAGGAGTCCGGCTTCTACGGCAAGCTCGCCGGTGAGCTCCAGGACAAGCGCGACGGGCTCTGTGCCGGCCTCCGCGAGCTCGGGATGCGGGTCTTCGTGCCGGAGGGGACGTACTTCGTGACCACTGACGTCAGCGGCTTCGGCCACGAGGACGGGCTCGCCTTCTGCCTGGCGCTCCCGGAGCGGGCGGGGGTGGTGGCGGTCCCGAACCAGGTCTTCTACGACGACGCCGAGGCGGGCCGCCACCTGGTCCGCTGGGCGTTCTGCAAGGACCAGACACTGCTCGACGAGGGCGTGCGCCGGCTCGCAGCGGCGGACCTCGAGGCCTGATCGACCAGCCTTGGACTACCAGACGTTCTTCGGGCGCTGCTCCTCGTCGTTGTCCCGCTGAGGTGCCGGCCCCGACCACGAGGACTGGCCGTACTGCGAGGAGTCGCCGTAGCCGCCGGCAGGCGGGTAGGACGGGCGGCCCGGCAAGAACCCGCCCTTGCGCGAGTACCACTGGTTCGCGCCGCCGGTGAACAGCAGCACGATCACCGCGCCGGCGACGAGCAGGTGCACGGCGCTGACCGCCGAGCCGATCGCCATCAGCGCGAGCAGCAGGGTCAGGCCCGCCGAGACCACCAGCATGATCCTGGCCCAGTTGACCCGCCGGTAGGCCAGCACGGCGAGCACGATCGCCGAGGCGCACCAGAAGATGAACAGCCCACTGACCACCCACAGCACAGAGACCAGGTCGCCCGGGGCGATGTCGAGCTGCTCGAACCCTGGCTCGGCGCGCATGGCGTCCAGCAGCTCGTCGCGTGCGGCCAGCACCGCGATCACCACGAACACGAACGCCACCAGGGTCAGTGCGGAGAAGACCCAGGTCAGCCACGCAGCGATGGTGACCGTGGCCGGTCGCCTGTCGGGGTCCTGCTGGGCCTGGTACCCGCCGTACTGCGGATAGCCCTGCTGGTAGTCCGGCTGATAGCTCTGCTGGTAGTCCGGCGGGTAGCCGGGCGGGTAGTAGCCCTGCTGGGACTGCTGCGGGGGCTGGTAGTCAGGAGGCGGCCATCCCGGAGGGGGCTGGCCGTAGCTGTGCGAACCCGATGCGCTGGGTCGAGGTTCTGGTGCGGGCGCCTGCGCCGACGGCGGTTCGCCGTACGGTCGGTCCGCGGGACGGGGGCTCGGGTCCGGCTGGGACTCCTGTCCGGACATCAGTCTTCCTTCCTGGTAGTCGCCGGCGCCAGTCCTGCGGGCACCCGAGGAACCCGAGGCACCCGAGGCACCCGACGCAGCCGGGGTGCGACCGGCGAACCAGTCCCGAGCGGGACCGGTCCACAAGGTTATCGCCGCGAACGCCACCAGGGCGGGAAGGAACCCACCGGCGAGCGGGGCGGTCAGCATGATCGCGACGGCGGTGACCGTGAAGCCGATCCGTGCGCCCCGGTGACGTTGCAGCACGAAGATGCCAAGGACCAGCGCCGCGGCGTAGGCGGCCCCGCTGAACAGGAGCAGCGCACGCAGGATCTCCACCGCGCGATCGACACCCAGCCCGAGCCCCTCGCCGGTCGGGCTGGACAAGAACTCCTCGACGCCCTCTCGGGTCTCGACCGAGCGGACCTCGGCCACGGAGTCGAACAGCGTCAGGAGCAGGAAGGTCGAGCCGATCACCGCGACCCACCCGGCCATCGTCACCTGGGTCGGCCGGTTGTCTCGCCCTTGGCTGGGCTGGGACTGGCTCATGCCTCCATTGCATCACGTGTCACCAGGCGCAGCGACTGCGCCGACTCGTCGAGGTCGACGGTGACCGAGCTGCCGTCGAGCACCTCGCCCGCCAGCAGCATGCGGGCAAGGGGGTCGCCGATCGCGCTCTGGACGAGCCGGCGAAGCGGACGCGCGCCGTAGGTCGGGTCGTACCCGGTCGAGGTGAGCCACGCATGCGCGGCCTGGGTGACGTCGAGGGAGATCCGCCGCACGGCCAGCCGCCGGGCGAGCTGGGCCACCTGCAGGTCCACGATGTGTGAGAGCTGGTCCACGCTCAGCGACTCGAAGAGCACCGTCTCGTCGAGCCGGTTCAAGAACTCCGGCTTGAACGACTGCCGGACCACCGTCATCACCGAGTCCCGCTTCTTCTCATCGTCCAGCGTCGGGTCGGCCAGGTACGTCGACCCGAGGTTGGAGGTCAAGATCAGCAGCGTGTTGCGGAAGTCGACGGTGCGTCCCTGCCCATCGGTCAGCCGCCCGTCATCGAGGACCTGCAGGAGGATGTCGAAGACCTCCGGGTGGGCCTTCTCCACCTCGTCCAGGAGCACGACACAGTACGGCCGGCGGCGCACGGCCTCGGTCAGCTGGCCGCCCTCGTCGTACCCGACGTACCCGGGCGGCGCTCCGACCAGTCGTGCCACCGAGTGCTTCTCGGAGTACTCACTCATGTCGATGCGCACGATGGCGCGCTCGTCGTCGAACAGGAACTCGGCCAGGGACTTCGCCAGCTCGGTCTTGCCGACCCCCGTCGGGCCGAGGAACAGGAACGACCCGGTGGGCCGGTCGGGGTCCGCGATGCCTGCGCGCGAGCGTCGTACCGCGTCGGAGACCGCAGCGACGGCGGCACGCTGCCCGATGAGCCGCTCGCCGATGACCTCTTCCATCCGCAGCAGCTTCGCGGTCTCCCCTTCGAGCAGCCGTCCGGTGGGGATCCCGGTCCAGGCCTCGACGACCTCGGCGATCTCCTCCGGGCCGACCTCCTCGCGGACCATCGGATCGGTCACCGCTTCCTCAGCCTGCTCGGCCCGGGTGATCTGCTTGTCCAGCTCCGGGATCCTCCCGTAGAGGATCTCGCTGGCCTTGGCCCACTCGTTGTCCCGCTGCAGCCGGTCGGCCTCGACGCGGAGCGCGTCGATCTGCTTGCGCAGCTCGCCGGAGCCCTCGAGCGCAGCCTTCTCCTTCTCCCACCGCGCTTCCAGGCCGCGCAGGGTCTCCTGCTTGTCGGCCAGGTCCGCCTTCAGTCGTTCCAGCCGGTCCTTGGACGCCGCGTCGCTCTCCCGCTCGAGCGCCAGCTCCTCCATGTGCAGCCGGTTGACGGCGCGGCGCAGCTCGTCGATCTCGACCGGACTGGACTCGATCTCCATCCGCAGTCGGGACGCGGACTCGTCGACCAGGTCGATCGCCTTGTCGGGCAGCTGTCGTCCGGTGATGTACCGGTCGCTCAGCATGGCCGCTGCGACCAGTGCAGCGTCGGTGATCTTCACGCCGTGGTGGGCTTCGTACTTCTCCTGCAGACCGCGCAGGATCGCGACGGTGTCCTCCACGCTGGGCTCGCCGACGAACACCTGCTGGAAACGCCGTTCCAGAGCGGGGTCCTTCTCGATGCGCTCCCGGTACTCGTCCAAGGTGGTGGCGCCGATCATCCGCAGCTCACCACGCGCGAGCATCGGCTTGAGCATGTTGCCGGCGTCCATCGCGGAGTCACCGCCGGCGCCCGCGCCGACCACGGTGTGCAGCTCGTCGATGAAGGTGATCACCTGGCCCTCGGACTGCTTGATCTCCTCGAGCACCGCCTTGAGCCGCTCCTCGAACTCGCCGCGGTACTTCGCGCCGGCGACCATCGCTGCCAGGTCGAGCGAGAGCACGCGCCGTCCCTTCAAGGAGTCGGGGACGTCACCGTCGACGACTCGTTGCGCCAGCCCCTCCACGACAGCGGTCTTCCCGACGCCGGGCTCACCGATCAGGACCGGGTTGTTCTTGGTCCGCCGGGACAGCACCTGCACCACTCGCCGGATCTCGGCGTCGCGCCCGATGACCGGGTCGAGCTTTCCGTCAGCGGCGTGGGCGGTCAGGTCGACGGCGTACTTCTCGAGTGCCTGGTAGGTCGCCTCCGGGTCCTGGCTGGTGACCCGGCGCGACCCGCGAACGCTGCCGAACGCGGCGCGGAGACCTTGGTCGCTGACCCCGGCTGACGCGAGCACGTTCTTCGCCGGGCTCTCGACGGTGGCGAGCGCGACCAGCAGGTGCTCGGTGGAGACATACTCGTCCTTCATCTCCGCGGCCGTGTCCGCAGAGACGGCCAGCACCCGCTGCAGGGCGCCCGACGCCGACGGCGCGGACACCGACGCCCCGGTGGTCGAGGGCAGCTTGGTCAGCTCCTCGGCCACCGAACCGACCACGGTGTCCGGCGCAACACCGGCCGCCTCGATGAGCGGGCGGCTCACGCCGTCGGTCTGCGAGAGCAGCGCAGCGAGCAGGTGCAGCGTGTCGACCTGCGGGTTGCCGGCCTTGGTCGCCATCTGGCTGGCCAGGCCGAGCGCCTCTTGGCTACGGGTGGTGAGCTTCGATGCGTCCATGGCTAGATCGGACCCCCTGGGATGTTTCGACGCCAGATCGTGATGGCCGCTCCGGTGCCCGGCGACCCGGGCCGGACGGCGGGAAGGTTGTCCTGCTGGGGCGAGCCGGGCGCTGTGATGCGCTCGCGCGTCGGCTGGCGGCCCATCCGCGGCACCCGGTCGCGGTCGTCGAGCTCCTCCTCGAGTTCAGCGACCCGTAGCCGGAGGGCGGCCACCCGGTTCTCCAGTGCGAGGATGCGACGCACCCCTTCGAGCCCGATCCCTGCGGCGGTCAGCTCGGCGACCTCGCGCAGCAGCTCGATGTCACGCCAGGAGTAGCGCCGGCCGCCTCCGCCGCTGCGGCCCGGGCGGACCAGGCCGAGCCGGTCGTAGGCGCGCAACGTCTGCGGGTGCAGTCCGGTCAGCTCCGCAGCGACGCTGATCACGTAGACCGGCACCTCGGGTCCCGGCGCGCCCGGCGCGATCATGAGCCACCTGCCTGGAAGAGGTTGGCCCGGATGTCACTGCCGCCGGTGGCCTCCTGGAAGGCGTGCACCGCCGCACGCGCCTTCTCGTTGAGCACCGCGGGCACCTGTACCGAGACGGTGACGAGCAGGTCGCCCCGCTGTCCGACTCCGCTGCCGCTCTTGCGCATCACTCCGCGGCCACGGACCCGGAACGTGCGCCCACTGGGCGTTCCGGCCGGGATCTTCACGGTCACCGGACCACCGGACAGCGTGGGTACCTTGATCTCCGCGCCCAGGGCAGCCTCGTCGAAGGTGATCGGCACGTCGACGGTGAGGTTGTCGCCTTTGCGGCCGAAGACCGGATGCGGGGAGACACGGACGTTGACGAACAGGTCGCCAGGCGGACCACCCTGCTCGCCGCTGGCCCCCTTGCCACGCAGCCGGATCCGCTGCCCGTCCTTGACGCCGGCCGGGATCCTGGCCTGGATCGTCCGGTCCGACATTCCCCGTCCGGACCCGCGGCACGTCGGGCAGGGGTCGTCCACCACCAGCCCTCTGCCGTGGCAGGCGGGGCAGGTCTCGTTCATCGTGAACGCGCCACCGACCGACGCCGCCACCATCCCGACCCCCTCACACTCAGGGCACACCCGCGGCATCGTGCCCGCGCGCGCGCCGGTGCCGGAGCAGTCCGGGCAGGGGGCGTCCGAGGACAGCCGCAGCGACACGGTCACGCCGTCGACGGAGTCGTTGAAGCTGATCGTGGCGTCGGTCTCGATGTCGGCGCCGCGCCGAGGACGCTGCGCTCGGTTGCGGGTGCCGCCGCCTCCGAACATGGTGCCGAACACGTCGCCGAAACCACCGCCGCCGCCGCCCTGACCCCCCAGGATGTCGCTGAGGTCGAAGGGCGCTCCGCCGCCGGTCGTGCTGCGGGACCCGCCGGTGAACGGGCCGAAGCCCCCGGCGAAGGCAGAACGCATCTCGTCGTACTGCTTGCGCTTCTCCGGGTCGCCGACGACGTCGTAGGCCTCGGCGACCGCCTTGAAGCGCTCCTCCGCGACCCGGTCGCCCGGCTTGGAGTCGGGGTGGTTGTCCCGCGCGAGCTGCCGGTAGGCCTTCTTGATGTCCGCCGTGGACGCGTCCTTGGCCACGCCGAGGACCCGGTAGAAGTCCTTGGTGGCCCAGTCGGTGCTCGTCATCGGTCCACCTCCCTACTCCTGCTCGTTCTCCAAATTCTCGTTGTTCTCGTTCGGCCGGGCCCGCTCCTCGGGACCGCTCCCGGTGCCGTCCACACCGGCCGGGTCGCCCACCGGGGCCGGCTCCGGGTCGACCACGGTCACCCGGGCCGGACGGACGACTCGATCGCCGATCCGGTAGCCGGCGTGCACGATGTGCTGGCACGTCGTGGTCGTCACCTCGGGTGAGTGGGAGTGCATCAGCGCCTCGTGCAGGTTCGGGTCGAACCGGTCGCCGGGCGCGCCGTACTTCACCAGGCCCAGACCGGCCACAGCTCGCTCCAGCGAGTCGGCTACGGCCTTGAAGCCGCCCTCGACCTCGCCGTGGTCGCGAGCCCGGTCGATGTCGTCGAGCACAGGCAGCAGCGAGGAGAGGACCGAGAAGGTGGCGTTCTGCTTGACCAGCTCCCGGTCACGGTCCACCCGTCGCTTGTAGTTGACGTACTCGGCCTGCAGCCGCTGCAGGTCACCGGTCAGCTCGACCAGGTCCTGCTGTGCCCGAGCGAGCTCATCGCTGAGCTGCGGTCCGGGGACGGCCGTCTCCTCCTCCAGCTCCTCCTCCAGCTCGTCCGGGCCGGTCGACTCCGGTCCCTCGACCGGATCGGGCCGGCCGGCCTCCTCGGGCCGGCCGGTGCCCTCCGGGTTCCCAGCGGTCACTTGTTCTCGCCCTCGCCGCCGGTGTCGCCACCGGTGTCGCCGGCCGCGTCGTCGACGATCTCGGCGTCGACCACGTCATCGTCCGCGTCGCCGGTGCCGGTGGTGCCGCCGGCTGCGGCAGCATCGGCCTCGCCGGCCGCGTACATCGCCGCACCCATCTTCTGGCTGGACTCACCGAGCTTGGTGACTGCGGCGCTGATCTCGCCGCTGTCGTCGCCTTCCAGCGCCTTCTTCACCGCCTCGACGTCGACCTCGACCTCGCTCTTGACGTCGGCCGGGATCTTCTCGGAGTTCTCCGACAGGAACTTCTCGGTCGTGTAGACCAGCTGGTCGGCCTGGTTGCGGGTCTCGACCGCCTCCCGGCGCTGACGGTCTTCCTCGGCGTACTGCTCGGCGTCGGCGATCATCTTGTCGATCTCGTCCTTCGACAGCGCCGAGCCACCGGTGATCGTCATCGACTGCTCGCGCCCGGTGCCGCGGTCCTTGGCGGACACGTGCACGATGCCGTTGGCGTCGATGTCGAAGGTGACCTCGATCTGCGGGACGCCCCGGGGGGCGGGCGGCAGACCCGTCAGCTCGAAGTTGCCGAGCGGCTGGTTCTGC